>JBIKSY010000199.1:0-7235 GCA_044348365.1 Chthoniobacteraceae bacterium | reverse complement strand
TGAGCCCCCAAAAGTAGCTGGAACGCGTCGCCAAGGCGGACGAGGCCAAAACCATTGCCACAAAAACCAGCAGACGCCACGACATCCGCAGGTCCTCGAGCTGCTGCGGCAGTCCGGAAAACACTGCCACCGCTCCGATCCAGTAGAGTGCCATCTGGATCAGAGAGACAGTGGAGGTGTCCCTCCAGTTTGGGATGCTCAACAAAACCGTCACTATCAGACCGCCCCACAGCACCGGAGTCATCCAACCCAAATGGCCGCGCCAGCCCCGCGCCACCAGCAGAGGAACGGAGAGGAGCAGGTGAACCTCCGACAAAGAAAAATGCAGCCAGCCCAGACCCGAAACATCATTCTGAAAGGGGGCCAGACCAAAAATCAGAGCCAGCGGAACACAGGGCGCCCTGAATGAAACCACCCAAAAAAGCAGGATGTACCCAATCCCCAGAGGCAGAGCCAACCACAGCAACTCGGGGTCCATGGTTATGCCTATGCGGGCGGTTGCCTCTCCTTCAGCGGCAAAAGGGTGGCCGCCGCTGGAGTTACGTTTTCATGCGGCCTGCCTGATGCCTTTGGAAGCGGGCTTGAGATCTGCCTTCGGACAATCCAAGCCCAGCGCAGCGCCGACTTACCCGCTCGCCCACTTCTAAAGACGCTCCACCCCCACCGGAGCACTGCCCCGCAAACCGTAGCCGCTCGAAACAGCCAAGCTCCAAAAAAACCGTGGTACCGGACGATATACCGATCCGCGCCCTCAAAAAAGCGCTCACGTACCACCTCCCGCTCGGCGAGCCCGCTGCTACCTCCGATATGTGTGACGACAAAGTCTGGCGTCCAATGAATCTCCCAGCCCTTTGCCGCAATTCGGCGCTGTAAATCGGTCTCCTCCGCGTAGAGAAAAAAACTTTCGTCGAAGCCTCCGGTATCCTCCCAAACAGCCCGTCGCACCATCAGGCAAGCTCCGCTAAGCCATTGGACAGGACCGGGAGAGTGGGACCGTTTCGGTCTTAAAAACCGATTCACCCGGGCGAGTCCAAGATTTTCCACCCAAGCCCGGAACGGCGACGGGAAAGAGAACCGTGACTCCTGAAATGAGCCATCGGCGTTTTCCAACCGGGGACCGGCTATCGCAGCATGCGGAGTTTTCTGAAGATAACCCTTAAGCCCTTCAAGAGTACCAGCCCGCACGAAGGCATCGCTGTTTACCAATGCAATGAACTCCCCGGTGGTGGAAGCCGCTCCAACATTGTTTGCGGCGCCAAACCCAAGGTTCCGCTCCGCACAGACCACCTGTACGGAGACCGCACTGCGTTGAGCAAACTCCTCTAGGGCGCCCGCGGAGCCATCGCTTGAAGCGTTGTCCACCACACACACTTCCGTACCCTGCGGCACGTTGCCGCATAGGGATTCGAGACACTGCAGCGTCAGCGCCCTTGTATTGTAACTCACCACCACCACGCTCATAAGCCCCACTGTTTCCATTGCCCCCTCCCCCCGCCCTTGTCTGCATTCCCCAACCGTGCGGTAGAAACTAGACGCCGCCACTCGCACACATGTCCGCCTGACCCACCGGCATTTCAGCACGCCCCAGTGTACGCCGAGTCCCCGGCTGTGTTCTGGGGCGCCGCATTGGGCTGCGCGCCATCCACCCCTCCTGCCGGAATACGTCCAGCAGATCGTCCGCCCGTGACTTCCAAGAGTGGCGGGCGGCTTCCCTCATCCGCACGCCAACCAAGCGCCCATCCTCCTGAAGCGCCTTTTCACAGGCCCCCAGAAACGCCTCACCCCCTTTTCCCAATTGAAACAAGTGCGCATAATCCCGAAAGCCTGCGACCGGGGTCGCAGCGACCGGCTTGCCGCTGGCCAAGTACTCCCACAACTTGATGGGGTTGAGGCTTTCGGTAAAGGGCGTGCAAACATGCGGCAAGATGCACACGTCGAAGGTGTCTAGCACCCAAGGCACTTCCCGGTAATCCACCGCTGGCCTCAGCTCGATATTTGACGCGGATTCAAGGCGGAGCAGCTCCTGGGCCGTCAGAAGGTTCGGCCCACAAAGCACCACCTTGTCGGAGGGACGCTGTTGCGCAAGATTAATGACCAGCTCCAGGTCCAGCCTGTCGCTGTGAAGCGTTCCGAGATAACCAAAGGTCCTTGCCCCCTGCTCCCTCGCATTCTCGGATTTCCCTGCCCCCAGGCCGTAGCGCGCGGCATCGACTCCGTTGGGCACGCGCACCAATCTCCGACAGTGGCGTTTGCGTGAACGCTCCAAAGCCTCGGAGCACACCACCACAAGATCCGCTTTTTTACAAAGGACGGAGTCCGCGACCCGGATCCGCTCCCGTTCCAGCGCCGGGATCGAGGACATGAGCGTCCAGTCGTCGGTCACATCATAAATCACGGCCCGCTCGCCTAAGCGTCCCACGAGGGGCGCTGCAAAATGATCGTTGATCCAAAGGAGGGGGGAGCGCAAACCCGCGCGCTTGGAAGCCCTCCGGATCTCAGCCAGAAGCACCTGCTGATTCAGCCAGCGGGTCGGAGGCAACGAATTGGGCAACAGTTTGAGAGGCTTTAAAACGGTAAGCCCCGGCAGTTCGGCAACTTTTTGCTCAGCAGGTTGCGAAAATACGCGGCGGTCCCCTTTTCTCAAGGAATGAGAGACGTCGCGGGATCGCCCCACAAATAGCAACCGCATGCCGGGAAAGCGGCGGAGCCATTCCGCACATAAAAACTGGTTACGCCTCCAGACCCCGTCCCAGTTTTCGAGTGAAATAAAAATCAAGTCCCTCATTAGTGCCCTCCTGCCAGCGCCTGTAATCCCTTGTGAACCGAGTGAGCCGTGGCCTATGCGTTTGCTTTTAGACGGAAGCCGCCAAGCCCGCCCGAGCCGCACCCGCAAAAACAAACTCCCGGCGAATGCCGGGATCCGCAAACAAGCCCTCACAAACAATCTTCGGAAATGCCCGCTCCTCTGGTTTGATTAAAGTATCGGAACCCTAGCCGCCTTTCATGAAAGATAAGACCGCCGGGCCAAACATTTTTATTTCGCCCCCTTCCCTCAAAAAATCGCCATGCGCCTTCTCCGCCTGCTGCTCGCACTGACGGCCCTGCTCTACTCAGGCACTCCAACGTCGGCTCAATTCTTCGCCGGCCCGCCCAAGGCCGCGCCCAGCCTAGTTGCGGACAGCATGGCGGTGGAAGCCGGCCGCCCTTTCACGTTGGGCATCCGCTTCAAGCTGGAGGAGGGATGGCACTTGTACTGGCGCTTTCCGGGCGACTCTGGCGCCGCGCCGCAGGTGGAATGGCAGTTGCCGCCGGGCTTCGAAGCAGGCCCCATCCAGTGGCCTCTGCCACACCTGCTCCGAGCCGAGGGCGACCTCTTCACCAATGTGTACGAGGGGGAACTACTGCTCCCGGTAGAGATCCGGCCCCCAAGTGCCTTGCCGGCCGCCCCGTTTGTGCTCAAAGCCAAGCTTAAATGGTACGTTTGCAAGGAAACGTGCCTGCCTGGCGCTGAGGAAGTTTCGCTGGAAATGAACGAGGGCAAGTCCGCGCCAGCCAACGGCGAGCTCTTCGCTCTTTGGAGAAGCCGCCTGCCGGAGAATGCCCCTGCACCCTTCGAATCAGAATGGAAAAGAACCACGGAGGGCTGGCAGGTGAGGTTCTGGGGAAACGGGATCAATCCAAAGACGGAGCTTTTCCCCATTCCGCCCTCCGGTTTGGCATCGGAACACCCCGAGCTGCTGAGTGCCAAGGCAGGGGAAATTACCTTCAAGATGCAGGCCCCCGAGGCCGCGCTTTCCGCAAAGGGATGGAGAGGACTGGTTGTTCTCAATGAGGCCGACGGAACGCGCAGGGGATGGGAAGTGCCGGAAGTTGAGGTTGTCCCCAGCAGCCCAGCCGCCAGCGCCCCTACCGATCAGGAATTGCCCGAAGGCGGACTTGCCGGAGTGCTTTGGGCGGCTTTTCTCGGGGGGCTTCTGCTTAACTTGATGCCCTGCGTACTGCCGGTAATCGCACTCAAGATTCTGGGCTTCACACAGCAGGCCGGACAGCAACCAAAGCGGGTGTTCCGGCTGGGACTCTCCTTTTGCGCGGGCGTTTTTGCCTTTTTTCTAGGGCTTGCTGGGGCAGTCATTGGATTGAAGGCTGCGGGCTCGAGCTTGAACTGGGGGTTCCAGTTTCAAAACCCCTGGATTTTGGCGGGACTAATCAGCGCTGTGTTTGTGTTTGGACTCAACCTGATCGGGGTCTTTGAGATCACCCTTTCCGGTGGGACCAACGCCGCCCTGAGCTCCCTTGCTGGAAAGCAGGGCCACGGGGGCGCGTTTATGCACGGTGCATTCACCACTCTTTTGGGCACCTCCTGTACCGCCCCTTATCTGGGCGTCACCCTCGGATTTGCCATGAGCCAACCGGCGCCCGTGGTTATTGCCATTTTTCTCACCATCGCAGCTGGGATGAGCCTCCCCTATCTGGTGCTGACCTCAAATCCCACGCTTCTGCGGTTTCTGCCCAAGCCCGGCCTCTGGATGGAACGCCTCAAGCAGTTGATGGGCTTCATCATGCTGGCCGTGGCGACCTGGCTGTTGGGCGTGCTTGGAAATGCGCGTGGACTGGACGCCATTTCCGGCGCCTGCGCCTTCCTGCTGGTGTTGGGTTTTTGCTGCTGGCTGCTGGGCATCCTCCGAAACCGGACTCTCGCCCTTATGCTTGCACTGCTTGTGGCGGCTACCGGGTTTTTCTTGTTCCTGTACTCGCCCCTGCGCACGCGCCCTTCGAGCGTCAGCACTGCAAATTCTGAGGGCTGGGAACCATTCTCTCCGGAGCGCCTTCTCGCGGAGCGGGCGGCGGGGCGGCCCGTGTTTGTGGATTTCACCGCTGACTGGTGCGTAAACTGCAAGGTCAACGAGCGGGTTGCACTCTCCCGGTCTGAGGTGCTCGCCGCCTTCGCGAAGCGCGGTGTGGTCAAACTCAAGGCGGACTGGACCTCGGATGACGCGGTGGTGACTGCCGAGCTCAAAAAATTTGGCCGGGCTAGTGTACCGTTTTACCTGCTCTACCCGCCGGGCGGAGCGGAACCTCTGGTCCTTCCCTCGCTTCTGACTCCGGGGATTGTAGTGAACGCGCTGGAAGCCCTTCCCCTCAAATAGAGGAAGGGATACCACGCGCGCAGCAACCCGGCCTCGATGTAAGAGGAAAGGGAGGAGAGGCAGGGATGCAGGCGATTATTGAAGAGATACAGGCAAGCCAGCGGGTGACTGGAAGGAGTGGGGCGTCGCATCGGTTGCACTCGGCGATTGACCCGGAGGAGGGGCTTTTTTTGGAGGGCATTGTCAGCTCGGATCTTTCAGTGAAGCGGACTCTGGAGGTGGGCTGCGCCTACGGACTGTCCTCACTGCATATCTGCAAGGGCCTGCTTGGGCGACCGGGCGCGAGGCACACCATTTTGGATCCCTTCCAAAGCTCGCAATGGGACGGAGCGGGCATCCGCAATTTGGAAGAGGCCGGAGTGGATTACTTCGAGTGGATTGAAGAGCTATCCGAAATCGCTCTGCCACGCCTGATGGAGGAACGGGAGGGCCGCTACGATCTGGTGTTTGTGGACGGGTGGCACACGCTGGACCACACCCTTCTTGATTGCTTTTACGCCACGCGCCTTTTGCGTACCGGCGGTTACCTTGTGGTCGACGACATCGTACTGCCACCTGTGCGCAAGGCGCTTCATTACCTTGCGCAGTATCCTTGCTACCGAACGTTCAGCACCCTCTCTGGGGAGCAGTCGCCCAAGCTGAAGCTCCGGTTTCTAAGGACCCTTGCAGGCGCGCTTCCATCACAAAGCCGAGCCTCCCTGCTGCATCCGGAGCTGGAGCACAGGTTGTTTGGCGATCGCACGGTTCGGATGCTGGCCCTCCAGAAAGTATGCGCTGACACGCGCAACTGGGACTGGTACCCGCCTTGCTTTTAATGACGTCCCCCAGGCGGGACCGTTCGGATTTGGAGCTGCGCGATTGACGGGGGGCGTCCGGGAGGCCACCGATAGGGTTTGCCCATGCACCCCGCCGAACTGTTCACCTTCGCGTTGATTTTACTGCCAGCCTATCTTCTGGGCTCGATTCCCTTCGGCCTCCTGATTGGACGCCTTGGCGGAGTGGATGTGCGGAAGCATGGCAGCGGAAACATCGGCGCCACCAACGTGTGGCGCGTGCTGGGACCCAAATGGGGCGGTGCGACCTTCCTGCTGGATGCGGGCAAGGGTTTTGCCGCGGTGCGTCTGGCAGAAAATGTGGCCTGGGCCCGGGTGCCGCAGCCCGTGCCGGAAGACTACCTAGCCTACGTTGCAGTTTTTGCAGCGCTTGCCTGCATCCTGGGACACACATTTCCCATTTGGCTGAAGTTTAAGGGGGGCAAGGGCGTGGCCACTTCCCTTGGGGTCCTCCTAGCGGTGATGCCCCCGATTGCGACCGGCACCGTGCTGGCGGTCTGGGTGGTCAGCTTTGCCCTGTCGCGTTACGTCTCTCTGGCATCCATCCTTGCAGCGCTTGCCCTGCCCCTCACTGTGGGTGCGCTCCTTTTTTTGGACGAACTCCAAGGCCGCGCCTACCTTGCCTTTGCATGTGCTTCCGCATTTCTTGTGGTCCGACGCCACCGCGAAAACATCAGGCGGCTGTTTGCGGGAACGGAAAGCCGCTTCAAAAAAACCAACTCCTGATCCTATGCCATCCCTCTGGAACCATGTGGGTGTCGTCGGCGCAGGCAGCTGGGGAACGGCACTGTCCCTCGTTTTGCAACGCAACGGACTGCCGGTGACCGTTTGGGGAAACGACCCCGAGGCCGTCTGCGAAATCAATGCGAATCACGAGAACAAACAGTACCTTCCGGGTGTACCGCTGCCTGAAAGTCTGCACTTCACAAGCGCAATAGGCGATCTTGCAGGCTGCGACCTGCTGCTGCTGGTCCCTCCCTCGCACGCGCTTCGCGAAGTCGCGTCCCGCCTGGCGAAGGTGCCCCCTGCCCCGGAGGCGGTCTTGCTCTGCTGCACAAAAGGAGTGGAGCGCGGCACCGGGCAGCGCATGAGTCAAGTGTTGGACGAAACCTTGCCCGGGCATCCGGTGGCGGTGCTCTCGGGCCCGAGTCATGCGGAAGAGGTCGCCAGGCGGGCTCCTACGGCAGTCGTGCTCGGCTGTGCGGAGACAGAGATCCAGAGCCGCTTGCAGAGCGTAATGATACGGCGACCACCG
>JBIKSY010000003.1:0-67636 GCA_044348365.1 Chthoniobacteraceae bacterium | reverse complement strand
CACGCACGGCGAGACCGTCGAGTTTGCCCTGCAACTCGGGAAAGATGAGCCCGATGGCGGTGGCCGATCCCGTGGAGGTGGGGATGAGCGAGAGGCTCGAGGCCCGGGCGCGCCGCAGGTCCTTGTGTGGGGTGTCCAGAATGGACTGCGTGTTGGTCATGTCATGGATGGTCGTGATCATGCCGTGCCGGATCCCAATGCCTTCGTGGAGCACCTTGACCACCGGCGCCAGGCAGTTGGTCGTGCAGGAGGCCGCCGTCAGCAGATGGTGCGTGGCCGGTTCGTAGAGGTGATCGTTTACCCCCATCACCACGTTGAGCGCCCCGGTCTTGACCGGCGCTGCCACGATGACTTTTTTCACGCCGGCCTGAAAGTAGGCCTCCAGTTGTTCCGCCGTGCGAAACTTGCCGCTCGCTTCCAGCACAATGTCCACCCCCAGGTCGCCCCAGGGTACCTTTGAGAAGTCCTTGTGGCTGGTGTGGCTGATCTTCCTGCCCTCCACCACCACCTGGTCCGGGGTCCCGCGCACGTCCCGGTTCCAACGCCCGTGGACGGAGTCGAACGTGAGCAGGTGCGCCGAGGTGACGCCGTCGCCGGCGATTTCGTTGACGTGTACGAACTCGATTTCCGGCCGGGCCCAGCCTGCGCGGAAGGCGAGCCGGCCTATGCGGCCGAAGCCATTGATACCTATGCGTGTTGCCATAAAGATGTGGGTGTTTTGAAAGGCTGCGGGGTTATTTGCAAAGCGCTGTGGTTTTGCGGCGGGGGACGGGGGTTTTTCGGGTCGGAGGCGGCCCCGGCGGGATGCTCCGGCGGGGGCCCTGGCAATCGGTCTGGCCGCGCAGCGCGAGGCGCGCCTCGGCCCGTTTGCGGTCTTCCTTCAGGACTTTGCCGGATTCGGGGTCCGCCTCGGCAAGCGCGTTGAGGGCTTTCCAGACGGGCGCCACTTCCTTGGCGAGCCGGTAGTACGACCATTTGTCGCAGCGTTCGACGGAGGCGACCCCGGTGCGGCGCATCACCTGCAGGTGCGTGGAGAGGGTGGACTGCGGGAGTTGGAAGATATCGGCGAGCTCACAAACGCAAAGGGCGTCCGAGGCGATGAGCTGGGCAATGCGCCAGCGGGTGACATCGGCGAGGGCTTGGGCGAAGGCGACAGCTTTGAGCATCGTTTTTTTACGTATCGGGTTTTCCCGTTGCGTCAATCCCCTCCGCGGTCCGCCACGGGATTGTCACAGTGCGCGCGCCCCGCAACGCGGCGGCCCTGGGTGCACTGGATGGGCGACAGGGTCTGGCGGACGACGTTCGTTCAATCCTCAGCCAGCTTCCCGGGGTGTGCGGCCAGGGCTGCAAGGCACTACGGGAGAGCTGATAGTGGCGTCCGGCTTATGGCGGAAAAAAGCGAGGAACTCAAAAAGTTCACTTTTTTGTAACAAATCACCCCCGGCAGTTGGCACTCCGTAGGAGGCTGCTAAGGCAATGTACAGACGGTGATTAGCCGTCGGAAGGAGGTGAAAAATCTGTGATTCTCTTACGTCTCTTCTTGCTGGTGACAGTCTGCTCGGTCTGCGTGGGGTGTTCCACGACGGATTCACACCACACGGCCAAAGCGACCAAGAACCGCACTATGGCCTACCCCGTTCAGCTTGAGGGAAGTTATTGAGGCCGGCGCTTTTGGAGCGTTGTTCCGGGTCTTCCACACCTTGGGCGTTGCCTGAAGGTGTGGCAGGACCCGCTCGATTTGTGGAGGTGGTACGCCACGCGGGGCGGTTCATTTCGGGAAAGGTCCTGGCAAGGGGCGCCCTCGCCGGAAAGCGGCTCCGAGGCGTCCACCGAGGTGGGTGGCGTGGCACCCCGGGCCGGCGTTTCAGCTCAGGATGTCGTGGACGATCTGGCCGTGGACGTCGGTGAGGCGCATGTCCCGGCCGCTGTAGCGGAAGGTGAGCTTGGTGTGGTCCATCCCGAGCAGGTGCAGCATGGTGGCGTGCAGATCGTGGACCATCAGGGGGTTTTCCACCGCCTTGTAGCCGTATTCGTCGGTGGCGCCGTAGAGGGTGCCGCCCTTGATGCCGCCGCCGGCCAGCCAGACGGTGAAGCCGAAGGGGTTGTGGTCGCGTCCGTCCTTGCCCTGGGCGAAAGGGGTGCGGCCAAACTCGCCCGACCAGACCACCAGGGTGCTGTCCCAAAGCCCGGAGGCTTTCAGGTCGCGCAGCAGCGCTGCGATGGGTTGGTCCACCGCGCGGGCATTGTTTTCGTGGCCCTCCTTGAGCTTGCCGTGCTGGTCCCAGCGGTCTCCGCCGACGGCGGGACAAGTGAGTTCCACAAAGCGGACGCCGCGCTCGACCAGACGGCGCGCCTGAAGGCACTGCTGGGCGAAGATGCGGGTGGGCGGGAAGGCGGCGTTGAAGCCGTACATTTCCTTGAGGGCGTCGGATTCACCCTTGGTGTCCATGAGTTCGGGAACGGCCGCCTGCATTTTGAAGGCCAGCTCGCCGTTGAGGATGGCGCTCTCAATCTGGTCGTGGGCGCCGATCCGGGAGAGCAGGCTGCGGTCAAGTTTGCGGGCAAGCGCGAGCTTGCGCAGCTGCTGTTCGGGCGAGGCCTCCGAGGGGCTGATATTGGACACGGGTACGGCGCCGGGCTTGAACACGGAGCCTTGGAAGGTCGCGGGCAGGAAGCCGGAGTTGAAGTTGTCGAGGCCGCCGGGCGGGATGAGGCCGCCGTTGAGCACGACGAAGCCGGGGAGGTCGGCGTTTTCGGAGCCGAGGCCGTAACCCATCCACGCGCCCATGCTGGGGCGTCCCTGCAGGCCGCTACCGGTGTGCAGAAAGTAGTTCGCGTTGGTGTGTTCGGAAAACTCGCTGGTCATGGAGCGCACGACGGCCAGATCGTCGACGCACTGCGCCACGCAGGGAAACAGGCTGCTGACCGGGATGCCGCTTTGGCCGTACTGCTTGAACTCCCAGGGGGAGGCTAGGGTGGCGCCGTTGTTGTTGAACTGGGTGGCCTCCATCTTCAGGCCGAAGGGCTGGCCGTTTTCGGCAGTGAGCCGGGGCTTGGGATCGAAGGTGTCCACCTGCGAGGGGCCGCCGTCCATGTAGAGGAAGATCACGTTCCTGATTCTGGGCGCGAAATGGGTGGGCTTCGGCGAAAGAGGTCCCGCCTGCGGGGCGCTGTTGAGGGCGCCGAACACCCGGTCCGGATGGAGGGCCGAGAGCGCCAGGGCACCGAAGCCGCCGGCACAACGCGCCAGCATTTCGCGGCGGCTGACAAAAGGGGAGGCAGTGTGGTTGCAGGGAAACATGGCTAGTTGATGTGGATGAATTCCTTGGCGTTGAAGAGGACGTGGGCGAGGTCGGCCCAGGGGCGGACGTCCCCCGGCGGGCAGTTCAGCGCGGCTGCCTGTTCGCTCAGGAAGGCGAGGGCGTCCTCGGTTTCCTCAGGCGAGGGCTGCCGCGCAAAGGCCGCTGCGTACATGAGGCGCAGGCGATCCTGCGGGGCAGCCGCGGCCGGCAGGTTCTTGGCCCAGAGGGCGGCCTGCTGTACCACGAACGGATCGTTCATCAGCACGAGCGACTGCGCGGGCACGTTGGAAATATTACGCCGGCCCATCGTGCTGAAGGGGATGGGGGTGTCAAACGCCAGCATCATGGGCGAGAGGAAGTTCCGCTTGGTTGCCATGTACACGCTGCGGCGGCCGTTGCCGTCCAGCGGGCCGGAGGCGGGTTTGCCCCTGCCGTCCATGAAGTGGGTGATGAACACCGGCACGCTCGGCCCTCCCGGCGTCTGGTCCAGTCTGCCGGAGATGGTGAGCATCGAGTCGCGAATGGCCTCGCCCTCGAGCCGCTTGAGGTGCATGCGGTGCAGCAGCGTGTTTTCGGGGTCCGCCTCCTCCGCGCGGCGGTCGGCGGGCACGCTGCTCATGGCGTACGCGGAGGAAAGGACGATTTCGCGGATGAGCGTCTTGAGTGACCAGCGCTGGTCGGTGGCGAAGCGCACCGCCAGCGAATCGAGCAGCTCCTGATGGGAGGGCGCCTGGCCCAGAACCCCCATGTTGTCGACGGTCGGGACAATGCCGCGGCCGAAGAGGTGGTGCCAGACGCGGTTGACGATGACGCGGGAGGTGAGCGGATTCTCCGGGGCGACGATCTGCTCGGCGAGTTGGAGGCGTCCGCTGCCGCTCGAGCCGCCGAGGGGGGCCGTCCCCGCGAGCGCCTCGATGAAGCGGCGCGGCACTTCCGCCTGGGGGGTCTTCGGAGAGCCCCGCTTGAGCAGGAACTCGTTGGCGCCGGTGCCGTCAAACATGACCGAGGCCACCTGCGACTCTTTGGGGACTGCGGCGCATAGGGCGTTGTGGCGGTCCACCCAGGTCTTGGAGGCGGTGGCTAGGCCGGTCGCCGCGGGGGAGCCTTCCGCACAGAAGAGGCGGGAAGAACGGGCGATCCAGTCGGCCAGAGCCAGCAGGTGCGGCGCGGAATCGGGGCCCAGCCTGGGTGCGGCGTCCAGGGTTTCGCGCAGCAGAAGCTGCAGGGCGCGGAGCGGCTCCGGATCCGCGGCTGCCAAAGGAGCGTGGGTGGAGGGGGCGAAGGAATCGGGGAGGGGCGGCTTGGTTTCGGAATCAACCACCATGGCCACTTCAAAAGGGCCGGCTCCATCCGGCACCAGTTCGACGTGCGCCCGGTGGCCGGCGTAGGTCGGGAGGGCGTGGTTGATCCATTCCCAGCGCCCGGTGTCTTTCCATCGGGTCAGCAGCTTGCCGTGGAGCGGGCCCTGAATCATGAGGTGTGAGTTGACCACGGTGTAGGCCTTGCCCGCGCCGCGGACGAGGTACCACAGCTGGCCTGAGGCAAGGGTGACCTCGGGGGTGCGCAGGGTTTGGCCGCTGCGGGCGAAGTCCTTGAGGTTGCCGGGGTCGGCGTCTCCCTTGTTCACGAGGTTGCTCAAGGCCAGGTCTCTGCGTGCGGCGGTGTGTGTGACCACGCCCGCCACCGGGGCGGATGGGGTGCCGCCCGGAAGGACGCTTCCCGGCCGGGCTGGGCCGGAGCCGAAGGCCGAGCCGTCCTGAAGAAAGGGGGTCGCGCCGGGGCGGGTGTAGTCTGCGATGAGCAGCGGGGAGCGGACGGGCTTGGCGGGATCCGCCGCCGCCGGGGCGGCCGGAGGTTGGACTGCCGCGGGGGCGGCGATGGGGCGTAACTGGGGAGCCAGCCAGGCTTTGGCGAAGGAGTGCAGGGGATGCGCGTCTGCTGCCTTGGCGGAGGTCAGCTCTGCCAGCCAGGCCTCGACACGGGAGCCCGCGGGGGCGGGCTGCGACGCAAGCGCAGCGGTGCGCGCCGCCTGTAGCATTTCGGGAAGGGCGTCGATTTCGGGGCGGACGGCCTGGACGAGCGCGCGCAGGAGTTCGGGGCCGGCCTGGGCTCGGAGCTGGGCGAGGTCTGACGCGATTTTGCGTTCGGTTTCCATCGTCTCGAAGCGGGCGAGCCGTTGGCTGCTGCTCACGAGGAAGCCCATCAGGCCGTAGTAGTCCTTCTGCGAAATGGCGTCGAATTTGTGGTCGTGACAGCGGGCGCAGGCGACGGTGGCCCCGAGGAAGGTCTTGGTCATCACGTCGAGCCGGTTGTCGAGCCGGTCGACCTCGTCCTGGCGGATGTCCACCGGCGAGTGCACCTCCTCGCCCAAAAACCAGAAGCCCGTGGCGAGGATGGATTCGTTGGAGCCGGAGCCCGACTTGAGGCGGGCGGGCATCAGGTCGCCCGCAATGTGCTCCTTCACAAACTGGTTGTAGGGTACGTCCGCGTTGAACGCCCGCACCAGGTAGTCCCGGTACTGCCACGCGTTGGGAATGATCGGGTCGAACTCGTGGCCCCGGGTTTCTGCGTAACGGACCAGATCCATCCAGTGGCGGGCCCAGCGCTCGCCATAGGCCTGCGAGCCGAGAAGCCGGTCGACCGCGCGGGGGAACGCCTCGGGCGAGGCGTCGGCAAGAAAGGCCTCCAGTTCCGCAGGCGTTGGGGGGAGGCCGGTGAGGTCGAAGCTGACGCGGCGCAACAGTGTGCCCCGGTCGGCGGCGGGGGCGGGTTTGAGGCCGGCGGCCTCAAGCTTGGCGAGAAGAAACCGGTCGCTGGGGGTCTTCGCCCAGGCGGTGTCCCGCACGGTTGGTGCGGCGTGCTGCCTGGGCGGGGACCAGCACCAGTGCTCCTGCTTGCGTTGGGCGAGGTCGAACTTCTTGGAAGTCTTCTTCGCCGGGCCGCCCGCCGGCCAGGGCGCCCCCGCGTCGACCCACGCCGTCAGGTCGGCTATGGTCTGCGCGGAGAGTTTGCCGCCCGCTTTTTTCGGGGGCATGGCGGTTTCCGGATCGGCATAGTGGACGGCCGAAAGCAGCAGGCTCTTTTTGGGCGCTGCCTCGTCGAAGGCGGGACCGGTGTCGCCGCCCTTGAGCAGGCCTTCCCTCGAATCCAGGAGCAGGTTGCCCTTGAGGCTTTTGGCCTCGACGCTGTGGCACTCGAAGCACCTTTCCGCCAGCACCGGCCGGATCTTTTGCTCGAAGAACTCAACGTCGGCGGGGCCGGCGAGGGCGGCGGCCGTGGCGCTGGCGGCAAGGCAGCCAGCGAGCAGAAGCGGTTTGTGCGGGATCATGGCTTGGTGTGAGAGGCGTTACCCCGGCTGCTCCGGTGGTCGTGTTGGCTAGCGGTAAACGTTGCCTTCGAGCGGCTTGCCGTTGGTATCCAGAATCTGGAACTCGTGGATGCCGCCGGGTTTTCCGTCCTGTCGGCTCCACACGACTTTTTTCTCCCGGTTGATTTCGAACAGTTTGATCGCGTCACCCTTGGCCGCGTAGCTGGTGACCACGATGTTGCCGTTGGGGAGCCACTGGGCGCCGCAGGGGTCCTTGAATGTGTCGGGCAGGTCGGCGTTGGAACACTCCCAGACGATTTTTCCGGCCGGATCCACTTCGACGACCTTGTTCCCGTGGGTGAGGGTGACGACGGTGTTGCCATTGGGAATGCGGATGGCGGAAAAAGGCCAGCAGTCCTTGGGGGCATCGGGGGTCTTGAACTCCCAGACGATCTCACCCTTGGGCGTGTATTCGCGCACCACCCTGTCCAAAAGCTGCGGCACAAGGTAGTTGCCGTTGGGCAGCTTGCGCGCCATCCGGCTTTCCATGTGGGCGTTGGTGTTCTGGCACTGGAGCGCAAACTCCACGACAACCTTGCCGTCGCGGTCGACCTCGAGCAGGCGGGGGTTGGGGCCGGCCTCGGTGAGCATGATGTTCCCGTTGGGCAGGGCCTGGGAGGTGTTCACCTCGGCCTGGGTGCCCTTGTATTCAAAGAGCACTTTGTTGTCCCGGGTCACCTCCACCACTCCGCCGCCCGGATAGGCCCCGCTTTTGGAGAGGGTGAGCAGGAGGTTGCCGTTGGGCAGCACCCAGCCGTCGCGGGTTCCCGCCGGGTATTTCCAGAGCAACTCCCCCTTGTCCGAGACAATCTCGGTGTTGCCTCCAAAGGAGATGTAGGAGTGGGTGGTTTCGGCCTGCTGTGCTCGGGTGCCGGAGGGGGCGAGCAGGACGAAAGCGGCGGCGGCGAGCAGGCGGGTGGCGGAGAAGGGGAGTTTCATGGAGGGCTTGCAGGATAGGGGGACGGGTTTGACGAGACTAGGCTTTCGGAGGGGGCTTCTTAGGGGGGACGCTGGGAGGGGAACTGGGGCTGGAGACGCAGGGGTTGGGACGGCGGGGAGGAAAATCTGGCCGGAAAGCAGGGGAGGAGGACGAGGGCTCTGGGAAGCTGACGCTGGGGACGGCGATCCGGAGAGCCGGAGAGCCGGAGAGCCGGGGGGAGCGCGACAGCAAACAGAATAACCCTCAGGGCGCTTGCATCCAGAGACACTTTTTGCAAAAAAAGAGACTTTTAGCGCAACAGTGAAATCCAAACGCAACATCCTCGTGACCCTCGGGTGGTACGACCCCCGCTTGATGGAGGGGATCGGCCGCTACGCCCGTGAGGCGGGGTGGCATCTGGAGATGCGTGCCATGATCGAGGCCACGATTCCGGAAAACTGGCGAGGGGACGGGATGCTGGCCAACGACACGGCGGTGCCGAGGGTGGCGGGTTTTGTGGAGGCGCAGGCGGGGTTGCAGCCGACGGTCCTCATTGGAAGCAATCATCCGCCCTCGGCGCTGCCGTGCGTGCGCGGGGACAACGCGGCGGTGGGGCGCGAGGCGGCGCTGCATTTCATGGACCGTGGCTACCAGCATTTTGCGTGGCACAGCGTGCAGCGGGGTTTGGTGGAGGAGGAACGGCGTTCCGGCTATGTGGGGGCGCTGGCCGACGCGGGGCACGCCTGCCATTTGTTGAAGTGGAGCCCCGGGCGCGGCCGGCGCACGGAGGATTGGAGCGGTGTGGCGGCGTGGCTTTCGGGGGAGCTGGGAAGGCTGCCCAAGCCGCTTGCGTTGTTTGTGCTGGACGACCTGCTTGCGATCGACGCGGTGCAGGCCTGTCTGGATGCGGGGTTGCGCGTGCCGGAGGACGTGGCGGTGCTGGGAGTGGCCAACATGGAGCTGGCCTGCGAGTGTTCGCGGGTGCCGCTTTCGAGCATCGACGAAAACCTTACCGAGATTGCTTACCGGGCGGCCCGGTTGCTGGACCATCTCATGGACGGGGGCGCCGCGCCGGAGGCTCCGGAGATCGTCCCGATGAAGGGACTGGTGGTGCGCCGCAGCACGGGGATTTTTGCGATCACCGATCCTGCGCTCGAGCGGGCGGCTGGGTTCATGGCGCGGAACTTCCACCAGAGCCTCAGCATGGAGGACGTCGCAAAACAGGCGGGCATCTCACTGCGCGCGTTGCACTACACCTTCCAGCGGGAGCTGCAGCGGACTCCGGGCCAACACCTGCTGCGACTCCGCCTGGACCGGGCGCGGGAACTGGTCGAGGGGGGCACGCGCAAGATGGGGGAGGTGGCGGTGGAGTGCGGGTTTTTGACGTTGCGCAACTTTCACCGATCCTTTGTGCGCGCCTTCGGCCTGCCTCCGGCGGCCCTGCGCAACCGCAAAAAACGGGGGGCAACCGGGCCGGCAAGCGCGGCGGAACCGGTTGCGCGCCTCGGCGGAAAGGCCTGAATTTCTTCCAAACCAAAACAAACCGAACCCCAGTCCCACCCGCCTTCCCATGCTAAAAACGATCCCTCCCATCCTCTCGCCGGAACTGTTGAAACTGCTCATGGAAATGGGCCATGGCGACGAAATCGTGCTCGCTGACGCCAACTTTCCAGCCGCGGCCATGGCGCAACGTCTGGTCCGCTGCGACGGCCACACCATTCCGCCACTACTTGACGCGGTGCTCCAGTTTCTGCCCCTCGACACCTACGTGGACATGCCGGTGGCGCTGATGGACCTCGTCCCGGGAGACAACTTTGAACCCACCATTTGGGAGGAATACTCCGCGATCGTCGAAAAGCGGGAGCGCCCGGTGGAGTTGGAGCTTATGGAGCGCTTTGCGTTTTACGACCGAGCGCGGGAGGCGTACGCCATCGTTGCCACGGGAGAGCGTTCGCTGTACGCCAACATCATTTTGAAAAAGGGCGTGGTCGCCTGAAGCCGCAACGAAAAACCAACCTATGAAAACAGTCTACCTGATAGCCAACGGCGATCTGCGCACCTCCGCCAACCAGAAGTGCGAGGCCGCGCAGGCGGCCATGGAACAACAAATCTCCGCCGCACTCGCCGCGGAGGGCTGGACCGTCCGGCGCGCCCACGGGTTCGATCCGGCCAAGGGGCACGGGTTCATCGACAGCCAGAAGTACGGGATGCAGGTGTTTGAGCAGATCCCGGCGGAGGCTCCCCTGGTGGTGGCGGAGGCGGTCTGGCAGTACAGCCACCATATTCTCCACGGCCTCCTCACCCACCGCGGACCGATCCTCACCCTGGCCAACTGGAGCGGCCAGTGGCCGGGTCTGGTGGGAATGCTCAACCTCAACGGGTCGCTGACGAAGGCCGGGGTGAAGTTCAGCACGCTTTGGAGCGAACACTTTGACGACGCGTTCTTCCTGACAGGCCTGCGGCGGTGGTTGGAGACCGGCGAGTTGGTGCACGACACCGCGCACGCCCGGCCGCTCTCGGAGGTGGGGGTTCCCGCGGAGGCGGCCGCGCTGGGCCGGGAGTACGCGCTCGAACTCAAGCGGCGCAAGGCGATCATGGGCGTCTTCGACGAAGGTTGCATGGGAATGTACAACGCGATCATTCCCGACGAGTTGCTGCACCAGACCGGCGTCTTCAAGGAGCGCCTGAGCCAGTCGGCCCTCTACGCGCGGATGCTTACCGTTACGGAGGCCGAGGCCCGGGAGGTGCTCGACTGGTACCTCCGCCACGGGCTGAAGTTTGACTTCGGCACGGACGAGGCGGAGCAACTCACCAGGGCGCAGGTGCTCGAACAGTGCAAAATGTACATCGCCGCCGTGCGGATCTCGGCGGACTTCGGGTGCTCGACCATTGGCATCCAGTACCAGCAGGGGTTGAAGGACCTGGCCCCGGCGTCTGACCTGGCCGAGGGCACCCTCAATAACGTGTCGCGGCCGCCCGTTTACCGGGAGGGGACCCGCGAGGAGCTGTATCCCGGCGAGGCGCTGCCGCATTTCAACGAGGTCGACGAGTGCGCGGGGCTCGACGGGTTGGTGACCTACCAGCTCTGGCGCCGGCTTGGCTACGCGCCGGAAAACACGCTGCACGACCTGCGCTGGGGCCGGCAGTACACCGGCGGCGGTCTGGACGCTTACGTGTGGGTCTTCCTCATCTCGGGGGCCGCGCCACCGGAACACTTTGTCGGGGGTTGGGGTGGCGCGAGCAGCGAGCGGCAGCCTTCCATGTACTTCCGTCTGGGCGGCGGCACCCTCAAGGGCGTGAGCAAACCGGGCTGGATTGTGTGGAGCCGGGTGTACGTCGCCGAGGGCCGGCTTAAGTTTGACACGGGTCTGGGGGAGGTCGTCTCCCTGCCGGAGGCCGAGACCGGGGAACGCTGGCAGCTGACCACGGCGCAGTGGCCGATCATGCACACGGTGTTGAGGGGCGTGAGCCGCGATCAGATGATGGCCCGCCACCAGTCCAACCACATCCAGGTGGTGTACGCCCCGGACCTGGCGGCCGCCAGGCACGGCCTTTTCACCAAGGCAGCGGCGATGCAGGAACTCGGACTGGAGGTCGCGATTTGCGGAAACATTGAATGAACGACAAGCTACAAACCCTCCAAAAACTGCTGACGCTTTCGCACGAACTGGGTGCCGAGCACCGGCACCTGGCGATCCTCGGCGAGGGCAACACCTCGGCCAAACTCGACGCCGACACCTTTTTGGTGAAGGCGAGCGGCAGCAATCTGGGTACCCTCGGCGAGGCGCAGGTGGTGGAGTGCCGCGCCGCCGGCATCCTCGAACTGATGGACCGGGCCGCCGTCGCCGACGAGGAGGTCGATGCGGCGCTGATGGCTTCCCGGCTGGATCCCAACGCGCGGAAGCCCTCGGTCGAGGCGCTCTTCCACGCCTACCTGCTTTCGCTGCCGGGTATCCAGTTCGTCGGCCACACGCATTCGGTGGCCGTCAACGCGATCCTCTGCTCGCCCCTCGCCGAACGTTTCGCCGCCGGGCGGATCTTTCCCGACGAGGTGGTCTGCTGCGGGCCGCGTTCGGTCTTTGTTCCGTACATGGATCCGGGACTCAAGCTCGCCCAGACCATCCGCGAGGAGACCCTCAAATTCATCGACGAGCAGGCCGCGCCGCCGCGGGTGATTCTGCTCAAAAGCCACGGGATCATCACGCTGGGCTCCTCGCCGGAAGCGGTGAAGGCCGCGATGTATATGGCCGTCAAAGCCGCTTCGATTTTCGCGGGCGCGGCGGCGCTGGGCGGTCCCGTGTTCATGAGCGAAGCTGAAATCGAGCGGATCGGCAGCCGCCGGGACGAACACTACCGCCAGCAGGCCCTCAAGCTATGAGTGCGCGCTACTATCTGGCCTGCGACCTGGGGGCTGAAAGCGGCCGGGTGATGCTGGGCCGCCTCGAGGACGGAAGGGTTGCGCTGGAGGAGATCCACCGGTTTGCCACGGTCGCGGTCCGGCTGGGTGATTCCCTGCGGTGGGACGTGCTCCGGCTTTGGGACGACATCCGGGTGGGCCTGCGCAAGGCCCTGGCGCGGGGGGTGGCGGTGGAAAGCGTGAGCGTGGATTCGTGGGGCTTGGACTACGTGCTTTCCGGTGGCGGGCAGGAGCTGCTTTCGGCGCCGCACCACTACCGGGATCCGCGCAGCGAGGCGCCCTTCCAGCGGGCGCAGGAGACGCCCGGGGCGAAGCGCATCTTTGCTGAAACGGGCATCCAGATGATGCACATCAACATGCTCTACCAGCTGCTGGCGGAGCAGTGGCATTCTCCGCGGCTGCTCTTGCTGGCGGACCGGTTCCTGAACATCGCCGACTTTGTGCACTATCTTTTGAGCGGGGTGGCGCGTGCCGAGGAAAGCCTGGCAAGCACCACGCAGCTCTACAACCCGGCCACCCGCAACTGGTCGGATTGGCTCATCAGCTTCTTTGGTTTGCCGCGTCACATCTTTCCGGAGATCGTCCCGTCGGGAACGGTGCTCGGGCCGGTGCGCGCGGCGCTGGCCGGGGAACTGGGAGCGGGGGCGTCCTTGCAGGTGGTGGCGACCTGTTCGCACGACACTGGGGCGGCCGTGGCGGCGGTCCCGGCGGAAGAGGGGGAGCATTGGGCCTACCTGAGCTCGGGCACTTGGTCGCTGCTGGGCGTGGAGCTGCCCGCGCCCCGACTGGACGCCGCCGCGGGCGAGTTGAACTTCACTAACGAGGCCGGCTACGGCGGCACCACCCGGTTTCTCAAGAACATCGTTGGCTTGTGGCTTCTGCAGGAGTTGCGCCGCAGCTGGGCCGAACAGGGCATGGAGTACGATTACGCCGCGCTCTCGAGCGAGGCGGAGCAGGCCCCCTCCTTTGGTGCGCTGATCCATCCGGGGGACGGCCGTTTTTCAAAGCCGGGTGGGATGCCGGAGAAGATAGCAGCCTACTGCCGCGAACAGGGCGGCGAAGCTCCGCAGACGGTGGGAGCGACCGTACGCTGCGTCTACGAAAGCCTTGCACTGCAATACCGGCGCACGCTTGAGGAGATCGAAACCGTAACAGGCCGCAAGATCACGCGCCTGCACATTGTTGGCGGCGGCAGCCGGAGCGAGTTCTTCAACCAGTGTATTGCGGACGCCACGGGTCGGGAGGTTCTTGCCGGACCGGTGGAGGCGACGGCCGTGGGGAATGTGCTTCTTCAGGCGGTGGCGCTTGGCCACCTGGAATCCCTCCAGGCGTTGCGGGACACGGTCCGCCGTTCCTTCGAGCTGAAGCAGTACCTTCCGCAGCGGCAGGAGGAATGGGCGGAGGCTTTCGCCCGGTTCCTGCGGCTGGGTCGGACTGGATAGACGGTCCAAAAAAAGCGCAGCCGCCCCTTGGAGGCGCCGCGCCTTTTTTAAAACAAACCCTACACCCGACCCTTGTCGCTGCGGCGCCGCACCAGCGGCTTGGGCGCCTTTCCGGCGGGAGTCGCCTTGGAGCCGCCCTTGCGCGAGCGCGCCGCGCCGCGCGGGGGGCGTTCCCGCAGGTGCAGGTCAATCGGGAGGCCTTCCCACGGTTCCACCCCGCGGATGCGGCCCTCCAAAAAGCGCCGGTAGGAGTCCTCCAAAAGTCCCTTGTCGTTACAAAACAGCACCAGCTCCGGAATCGGAATGGGCCGGTTTCCCTTCGGCTCGGGCTGGGTGCCGTACAATACCTTGAACCGGCGCCCCGACTTGAGAGCGGGCGGATGGTTTGTCATGGCCGTGAGCAGCAACCGGTTGAGCGGCCCGGTTCCGATCCGGTGTCTGGCCGCCTCGCGCACGTTCTCCACGCGCTTGAAGAGCCGGTCCATGTCCTCGCCGGTCTTGGCTGAAAGCAGCACCACAGGGGCGTACGCCAGAAAGCGCAGGTCCTCCTTCAGGTTGTCGAGCACCTCGCGCAGCCCTTCCTTGTTGGCGGTCTTGTTCTCAATCAAA
Organism: Chthoniobacteraceae bacterium; assembly: GCA_044348365.1. Lineage (GTDB taxonomy): Bacteria > Verrucomicrobiota > Verrucomicrobiia > Chthoniobacterales > Chthoniobacteraceae > Chth-196. The sequence goes on along the minus strand of JBIKSY010000003.1, from coordinate 53,580 downwards.
TCCGCCTTGTTGAGGACGATCACGCACGGCTTTTTGGCCGCTACAATCAAGCCGCCGATCCGCTTGTCCTGTCCGGTCACCCCCTGTTCGGCGTCGATGACCAGGCAGCACAGGTCGGCCTTCTCGATGCTGGCCTCCGAACGCATCACTGAGAAAATTTCCACTGCCTCCGAGCGCTTCGCCTTGGGCCGGATCCCGGCGGTGTCGACGAGCATGTACTGCTGCTCTCCCCGCTGGTAGGGGATGTCCACCGCGTCTCGGGTCGTGCCTGAAACGGCGGACACCAGGGTGCGGCGGTCCTGCAAAATCGCGTTGGTCAGGGAGGACTTGCCCACGTTCGGGCGGCCTACGATCGCGATGCGCATGGGCTTGCCCCCCTGTGCGGTGCGCTCCGCCGGCTCAGGCGCCGGAAGCAGCGCGTCCACGCGGTCCACCAGTTCCAGCGTGCCCAGATCGTGCTCAGCACTCACGGCCAGCACTGGGTTGAACCCGAGCCTTGTAAACTCCGCGGGCAGCGTCTGGTGGTTGAGATGGTCGATCTTGTTGACCACCAGCAACACCGGCTTGGCGGTGCGCCGCAGCCGCCGCGCGATCTCGGCGTCCACCGGGGTGAGGCCGCTCTGGCCGTCGACCACAAAAAGCGTCAGGTCACAGGTTTCCAGGGCAATGTCGACCTCCATGGCGACCTGTTCGGTGAAGTCCGCGTCGGCCCCTTCGCCGATTCCCCCGGTATCCACCACCTGGAAGGGTAGCCGGCCGCGCCGGCACACGGCCACGATCCGGTCCCGGGTCACCCCGGGCTGGTCGTGGACAATGGAAATCCTCTCCTGCACCAGTCTGTTGAAGAGGGCGGATTTGCCCACATTCGGGCGGCCTACAATCGCTACGGTTCGCATGAACCCTCCCTTCTATCAGGCTCCCTGCTCCAGCGCGCCTTCTATTTCCGACCGTCTTTGGTGCAGTCCCCCGGTTCTCCCCCGTCCCTTCGCGGGCTTAACCCCGCTTTTTCCTGACGCCCCCCGGCGGCCGCGGGCGGAAGCCGCCGCCGCGTTCTGGCCAAGCCCGCCGGCCTCCCCGGACCTTGGACGCCGGCCTGCAGCGGGTCGCCGTGGCCCCCCAAGTGGAGCTGGGTGATCGCCTGGGTCGAGTAGCCGATCCCTGAGGCCGCAGTAAAGAAGGCCGCCAGAAACACCGGCAGGTCCAGCCATACCCATTGGAGCTCCCGCCCCTGGAACCGTACCGGCGCCAGCAACCCCTCGGGCTGGAGCATCACGGCGATGAGCGCCGTCATTTGCAGGGCAGTGGCGGCCTTTCCGCTCCAGGTCGGCCGCACGGCCACCTTTCTCTGCAACAACACCAGCACCGTGGCGCCCGTCATCACAATCAGGTCGCGCGCCACCACCAAAACGCCAAACCACACCGGCAACGCATACCGCCAGCTCGAAAAACTCAGCGTAAGAATCGCCCCCAGCAGCAGTCCCTTGTCCGCGATCGGATCCAGCACCGCCCCCAGTTCGGTCCGCTGGTTGTAGCGACGGGCCACATACCCGTCCAACCCGTCGCTGGCCGCCGCCAGCGCAAACACCCCCAGAGCGGCCCACCGGAGCCACTCCTCGGGCCGCCCCGCGGCTATCCCCTGGCCGTAATAAATCGCAAACCCCACAAAAACCGGAATCAGACCGATCCTCGCCACCGTGATCTTGTTTGCAAAAGTCATAGCTTCGCCGCGCCTTGCGTCCCCCCACGGGCCGTCCCCGTCCAAACATCCAACACCTCCAGTAACCGCATCTCGATTTGTGTTTATCTCCGCTTTAACCCGCCGCGCGTTACGGCTGTTTCGCCAAAGTTGCTTTCCTTGCTGTTTCCCGTTCCGTCCTTCTCCGTTCTTCTCCGTCCTTTTTAATGTCTAAAATAGTCGTCCGGACCCCCGGTCCAATCCAGGTGCCGCGTTTTCATAAATTCATATTAGCACGCAAAAGGGTGTATTCCAGTTGCTAAAAGCCCAGAATTTTCCTAGGGGGAAAGGATGTCCACCCTTGTTACGGGCTCAGTCGCCCCAGCGTTTTCAGCCGTGGCGGTCGGCGGCCCCTACGGTGACGGCACCACCGTCAGCCTTTCCGATTTCGCCGGTAAAAATGTTGTCCTTTATTTTTATCCAAAAGACGACACGCCCGGCTGCACCACTCAGGCCTGTGCTTTGCGCGATATTTGGGAGGAACTTTCCGATAAGGCGGTCGTATTCGGGGTGAGCACGGACCCGCAAAAGAGTCATCGCAAGTTTATTGATAAGTACTCCCTGCCTTTCCCTCTTTTAAGCGACACCACCCAACAACTGGTCGAGAGTTACGGGGTTTGGGTGGAGAAAAGCATGTACGGCAAAACCTACATGGGCACGGAACGCTCCACCTTTGTCATCGGCCCCGACGGCGTGTTCAAAGCGGTCTTCCGCAAGGTCAAACCCGCCGACCACGCCCAGCAACTCCTCGATTCGCTCCGCTGAGCCCGCCAACCCCCTTGGTCCGCCCTCTTCTTATGCGCCTCCACTCCGTCTTATTCCTCGCCGTTGCCCTCGCCTTGGGCGCCTGTTCCTCCCCGGCGCGGAAGCTTCCCAAGTACGAGAAGCCCATTGCACGCACCCGTTTTCAAAGCGTCCGTACCACCGCCTACACCCATTCGGAGTCCGACCACCTGGTCTATGGCCGCAAGTCCGCGCTGGGGACGACCCTGCGCTCCGGTGCCGTCAACAGCGCAGCCGCTGACTGGGCCCGCTGGCCTGCCGGCACCGTTTTCCGCATCTGCAGCACCGGCGAACTCTATCAGGTGGATGACTACGGCTGGGCGTTGACGGGGCGCAACACCATCGACCTGTACAAGCCGTCGAGGAGCGCGATGAACGCGTGGGGGTTGAGGCAGGAGCGCATTGAAGTCCTCCGGTGGGGCGACGCCTGGGCCAGTTACAAGAAAATGAAGCCCGCCGCGAAGTACGCCCACGTGGCGCAGATGTTGCGTGACATCAAGCGGTTCCATTCAGGGGGTTCCCCCGACCGGCTCCCCGGCGCGCGGACGGAGCCCCCGACGATCGCCCTCGTGGGGCCGGTGGAGGAGTAGGCGTCACCGCCCACAGCGTGGCCTCCGGATTGGCCGGGGCGGCGCGTGATTTTACCAGCCGGATTCAGGCTTGCGCTGATTCACGCCCTTTTGAAAAGGGTGTTGAATGAGGGCATGAGGCTCAATGGAAGGCGGGAACGGGGGGGGCTTGGGTTTGGCGGGCTCCGGGTGAGGGGACTGCTGGCTGGGATGTGTGCCGCGCTTTGCGGGCACGGGGTGGAGGCCAGTTCATTTAGAGTAGGCGAGGCAAGCGGCGCGCAGCGCTGGGTTTCCGAACACGAGCGAGAGGCACTTGCTCCGGGGCAGGGTGCAGCCGCGCCGTGGCGCGCCGTCACGGCGGAGGGGGGGCGGCTTCTGCTTTTCGGGGGCGGGATGCGGCTGGAGTTCATGGGCCGTTGCGACACCGAACTGGCCGCAATGTCGCGCCCGCTTGACGCCCAGCAGGTGCACACCTTCCTAAAGCCCGGGACCGGTGCCGGCACGGTACGGGCGTCCGATTCGGTGTTCAACCTGCGCGAAGGCACCCTTCTGGCGCAGATTGGGGAACGGCCGCTTTCACTTTCCTGCCCACACCTTCAGGTGGACGCACGGAGCGCCGTCTTCGCACTCACCTCCGGGCCCACGCAAGGGGCGCTCATGACCGTGTTGCAGGGACAGGTCAAGGTGCGCACCCAGGACCGCACCGTAATTTTCGTCGGCCCGGGCAAAAGCCTGCGGATTGCCAGCGGCATCCCCCCGCGGCTGGGGTTGTTGGACGAAAGCCCCGAAGGCAAGGAGCACAAGCGGGGCCTGATGCGCCTTTCCAGTGCCGAGCTTCCAAGCGCTTCCGGTCTCTCGGCGGAGGCTCCCAACGCGGTGGGCAACGGAGGGGAGGCGCCCTTTGACCTGAGCCGCCGCCGCCGCGCCGCGCTGCTGACAGCACCGAGTCCCGAGCAGATCGGACTGCCGGAGGTGTCTCCCGAACTGCCTCATACGCCAACGCTTAAGCCCTAACTCCTTGAAGAAAACATCCATCACCTTGTTCGTTGTGCCCCTTGTGGTGGCACACACCACCGGGGCCACGGTGCCGCCGCCAGTGCTGCCCGCTGCCCTCGTCGAACCCGCCCTGCCGCTCTTCGGGCAGGAGACCCGCCTTAACCCTGCCGGTCTGCGGGCCCGTGGATTGCCGCCCACATGGAACGGCACGCTGTCGGATCCCGCGCAGTCGCCCGGTTTCGACCCCGCCTCGGACGAGGCCATTCTTTCGGCCCTGAACGCGCAGGGGTACGAGACCCTGTTTCCCAAGCTGCCGGCCGAAGAGGTGTATCCCACCATTCAGGCCGACGTCCTACCGGCCGAGGGTGAGCGCGAGGGCTCGTCCCTGCTTTTCTGGCAGGCTGCGGTTCCTCCCAGCACGGGGGAGAGTTCGCCGTTTGAAAACTACGCAGAGATGGCGCGCTACTCGCAGATGCACCGCAAGGGGCCCCTCTCTTACAGCCTGAGGCTGAACACCACATCCATCTACGACGACAACATCACGCTGGCCACCAAAGACAGGCGCGGGGACCTGCACCTGGCGGTGGGTCCCGCTGTCCGCGTCCTTTTTGGAAGCGATGAATCCACGCTCCGCCTAGGTGCCAACTACAACGGCACGGGCTCCTGGTTTGTACGCACTCCCACACAACGCGCCTACGAACAAATCCTCGGCATCGACGGCGGTTGGTCCGGGAGCCTCCTCAAACTCGGCTTTCGGCTGGGCGTGCAAAGCACCCGCAGCGGCTCCAGGGATGCTGGGGAAAGGGTGGGGCGACAGGTTTTCTACTGGGGGCTCACGGCCTCCTACCCGTTCACCGCCAAGCTCAGCGGGGAGCTGAGCGCCGACGTCACCCGCGCCAAGTTTGACTCACTGCTCGGCTCGCGGGAATACCGTGCCCAGCAGTACCTCAGCTACCAGATCACCCCAAAGACGCAGCTGGCCCTGGGCGCCACCGAGGGGCTCCTCCGACCCGACGGTGGCCTCCAACAAAACTACGAACAGGCCCTCCTCCGGGTGGTCGCCCAGCCCACGGCCAAACTCGGACTCAACGCGTCCGCCGGGATGGAGCACAGACACTTTGAATCCGACTTGGAGTCCACCTTCACGCCGGTCTACAACGCGGCGGTCTCCTGGCAGGCCACCGGACAGACCAGCTTTTCGCTGGAGGGCCGCCGGCGGGTCTTCTCCTCGGCCTCCCTTGGGAGTCAGAACTACGAGTCCACAAACCTGACCCTCTCTGCCCGGGAGATGCTGGCCGCGACTGTCGACGCCACGGTGGCCATCGGCGCCGAGAGGGCCGACTATAAAGCGACGACCACTACGGTGGACTCCTCCCGCAGGGACGATTTTGTTTTTACACGCGCCAGTGTGGACTGGGCTGTGTTGAAAAACTGTTCGCTGGGAATATTTTATGAGTTTAGCAAGAACCTCTCCAAGGGGACGGAGGGGCATCCCTTCCAGCGCAACCGGGTCGGCCTTTCGGTCAGTCTCAGTTTCTAAATCCATGGGCAATTTTCTAGCGAACCCGGGGCGCGGCTGCGGCCTTCTCTCCCTGCTGCCCACCGGCCTTCTCTGCGGTGCCTTGGTCGGCCAACTGCTCCCCGTTCCCGCGTGCCTTGGTCAAAAGGCGCCCGTCCAGAAGGTGGTGCCACCCTCCCTGTTTACTCCGCAAAAAGTGGAGCTGGCTGCGAGTGGCAGCACTGGCTACCGGCTCGCGAGCAACGACCTGATCCACATTAAGGTGTTTCAGGAGGACGAACTCGAAACCGTCGCACGCGTTGGCAGGGATGGCACGATTCCTTTTCCCATGCTGGGAACCCTGAGTGTGGGTGGCAAGACGCTTCCGGAAACCACTAGTGCAGTGACGCTTGCATTGAAAGATTACCTCGTACGGCCGCAGGTGGCGGTGCGGGTGGTCGAATACACCAAGCGGAAGTTCACCGTGCTAGGACAGGTCAACCGGCCGGGCACCTTTGACCTGCCCGACGACGCACCCCTTTCGTTGTTGGAAGGAATAGGCCTCGCCGGGGGCTACACCAGGCTGGCCAACTCCTCCCGGGTCACCGTCAAACGCAGCCTGCCAGGGGCGGCGGAGCAGATTTTCAAACTCGACGCCCGCCAGATGGCTCGCGGCAAAAATGCACCCAGATTCCAACTGCAGCCGGGCGACACGGTCATGGTGGAGGAGAGCCTGTTTTAGCTATGCACAATCCAAACGCAACCGGCGCCCTTCCTTCCGAAGGGGCCTCGACACCCGATCTGCAGCAGCTCGTGCTGATCTTGCGTGAACGCTACTGGGTGCTACTGGTTTGCATCGTAGCGGGACTTCTGGCCTCCGGCATTTACATCCGCAGGCTCCCGGTCGTCTATCAGGCCTCCGCGGTTCTGCAGCTGGAGCCCCGCGGCCGGGTGCTGGGCTTTGATGCGGAAAACAGCACCCAGGCATCCTCTGAGCCGCCCTTGCAAACCATTCTGGAAGCCTTCAAAAGCCGCTCCCTGCTGGAGCGGGCAGTCCGCGATCTGCGCCTGCAGGAGGACCGGGAGTTTTCCCCGATCAACCTCTCTATTGAACAGGCGCAGGGCGTGCTCGCCGGCTGCATGGACGTGCGCCAGCGCAGGAGCACCTCCCTTATCGACATCGTCGCGCGCCACGGCAGCCCGCAGACGGCCCGCAAGCTGGCCGACGGGGTCGCACAGGCCTTCATCCAGATGCAATTGGACCAGCGCGCCAGCGGGGCCCGCGCTGTTTTGGAGTTCCTGCTCGCCGAGGCCGACCGGCTTAAGAAAAGGCTGCAGCGCAGCGAGGAGGCGCTTCAGACCTACAAGGAGACAAACCAGGCCGCCGCACTGGAGGACCGCCAGGACACAGTCACCGCCTCGCTCAAGGCACAGGGAAACAATTTTGCGGAGGCCCGTTCCACGCGCATTCGTCTGGAAAGCGACCTGGCCGACATGGCGCGCTTCCAAGGAAATCCGGAGGCCCTGCTGCGGATTGTGAGCATCTCCCAACACCCGCTGATCGTTGGCACGCGCGCCCAGATATCGGAGTTGCAAAGCCAGATCTCCACCTTCCGCCTCAGGTACACGACAAAGCACCCCAGGATGGTGCAGGCTGTCATGCAGTTGGGCGAGGCGGAGGCCGCGCTCAAACGCACTGCGACCCAGATTCCCGGCACCTTGCAGGCTGACCTAGAACGGGCCCTGGCAACCGAGAACGCATTTGAAGCGGCGCTCAAGGAACAGGAAAAGCAGGCGCTCGCCCTCAACCGGCAGTCCATTGAGTTCAAGGTGCTCTCCCGCGATGTCGAGACCGACCGCGCCCTCTACGAATCCATTCTGCGTCGGCTCAAGGAAACCGACGTGGCCCGCAGCGTCCAGCTCAGCGATCTGCGGGTCTTTGAAACCGCCGTCCTGCCGGGGGCGCCCGCCCAGCAGTCGGCGCTCAAGTTTCTGGCGCTCGGTATGTTTGCCGGAATGATCATCGGCACCGTAGTGATCCTAGGGGGCTATCTGACGGAAGGCAGCTGGCGGACAGCCGAGGAGATTGAAGCGGCCACTGGGCTGCCCGTGCTAAGCTCCGTACCGAAGCTCTCGGGGCGAATCTCGGAAACGGAAATCCTGCGGGCCCTCTCCGATCCCAGCCAGCAGGCGCTCGAGGCGTTCCGCTCGCTGCGCACCGCACTGCACCTGGGCGCCCGAAAAAAGGGGCGAAACTGCTTCCTTTTCACCAGCGCGCTGCCAAACGACGGGAAGAGTTTCTGTTCGCTGGGCTATGCGCTGACCCTTGCCAGGCAGGGGGTTCGCACCCTGCTCATCGACGCCGATCTGCGCTCCCCCTCGCTGGATGGCATCGTCCTCGGCTCGGTCAAGATGGCGGGGCTTGCGGACGTGCTCGAGGGACGGATGCGCCTCTCCTCGGCCATCTGCACCACCGAAGTGCAGGGGCTGCACCTTCTGCCCGCCGGAAAAATACTTCCAAACGCCTCGGAACTGCTCACCCGCAAGGGAATCCATTCGATCCTGGGCGCAGCCAGGGAGCAGTACGACTGCATCGTCGTCGACTCGGCGCCTATTCAGTCCGTGAGTGACGCCCTGTTGTTGGCCGAGGCGGTCGACACGGTCTGTCTGGTGGTCCGCTATGCAGCAACACCGCGCAAGGCCGCGCTGCGCGCCCTCCACCTCTTCAACGACCATGGCACGCCTGTGGAGGGCATCGTGTTTAACTACGCCAACCCGCTAGCCCCTTACGGGTATTACAGCCGTTCGGAAACCAGCCCGCTCGAGGCCACGGCGTAGGGGCAGCGGCGGAGGGCTTTGATCCGGAGCGCTTGCCTCTGGATGGCCCAAAGGGTGCGGCGCTTTTCTAGGCCCCAGCAAGAGTTGCCCCTATGCGGTTAAACACCCGAGCCTCCAAGACAAGGGTGACGGCATTAATTTCGACAACAAATGACGGGAATTTGCTTTTTGCGTACGTCTCGGGAGGGAAGCTGCATTGCCGCGGCGCGTTAAGGCGTTGCAGGAAAGCGCTCACTTTCTGGCTGGGGGGTGATTTCCGCAGACTTGAAGGCGGCGCTGGAACAGTTTGCAACGATTGCGGAAGACCTGAACGGGTGAGTGGATCTTCGTCCGGTGGCACACTTTGACGACTTCCGCTCAACCGTCAGTTTCTTCGATTTGAAGTCATCAGGGGAGGTCGAACAGAAGTGCGTCCAACTGGCTGGTGGCCGTGAGGCTCAGGTGCCCCTCGTCTTCGGAGTGGATGGCGTCTCCTTGTTCCATTGGTGTGCCCTGACAGACGGCCGAACCTTGGATGCATTGGATCCAGACGGCGCGCCCGGGAAGGACGGTGTGGGAGACACACTCGCCGGGGGCCAGGCTGATGCGGTGGATGTCGGCGTCCTGGTGGATGGTCGCAGCGCCGTCGCGTCCGTCTCCGGCAATGATGAGTGTTTTTTGCGCCTCCGTGCGGTTGGTGCTCGGCTGCCATTCGGTGTAGCTCGGGGTCAGATTTTTGGTGCGCGGCAGAATCCAGATTTGGAGCAGATGAGCGGGCTCGCTCCTGGAGGGGTTGAACTCGCTGTGGGTGACTCCGGAGCCCGCGCTCATGAGCTGGATCTGGCCGGGTTTGAGCTGGCGGCCGTTTCCCATGCTGTCTTTGTGCTCCAGGGTCCCCCGGACCAGCACCGTAAAGATTTCCATGTCCCGGTGCGGATGGGTGGGAAAACCGCCGCCCGGGGCGATCCAGTCCTCGTTGATGACGCGGAGACACCGAAACCCCATGTGCGCCGGATCGTAGTAATCCGCGAAAGAGAACGAGAACTGGGATTTGAGCCAGCCATGGTCGGCGCGGCCGCGTGCGTTGGATTTGCGAATGGAGATTTTCATTTTTGAAGGCGGGCAGTTTGATCTGAAAAACGTGGGCGGAAAGAGGACTCTGAAATGCAAGGACACGGAAGGGAACGCTCCTGTTCAATGGAAATCATGGATTGAAGGTGAGGGAAGCGCGCTGGAGTTCAACGCGCGCATGCGCTGCGCCTTGAGATGGATCGCCCCCTCCTGATGTTGGACAACCAGCCCACCCGCAAGGACCACCCCGCCTGCCAAACGCAGGACCTAGGGTAACTTACCGCGCTCAAAAACTCCGGGCACCAACCACGCTGCAAAGACCCCCCGGCCCGCCATCGAGGAGAGATCCACCCACGCCTTCGGTCCCATCCTCGTACCGCAGGAAAAGCCCGTAGTTCTCACGGGGAGATAATTCCGCGATCTTGATTGTGGCAGACACCAACACGCCCGGGGCGCAGATTCGAGGCGATCCACTACCCAACGCTAAAGCGCAGCGACAGTCGGAGCCTTTTCGCTGCAGTGCTTGTTTGGGTATGAGACGACATCCGCCGGGTGTCCATCTTTACGGGTGAATGGAGATACTGATTCCAATAGTCGAGCTGATCCGAAACTCCGCAACCGATGGAAACGCGATCATCAAGATTGTGAGAAACCGGAGCTGCAAATGGAGGCGAGATCTGGTGAGAATATGAGCGCCGGAGGAGCGGGTGGCGGCAAAGGCTGCCGCGGCAGCTGGCAGCAACTGTCGGCGGGTGATCATGGCGCGGACGTTTGCTGTTTTTCCGGTGCGGCGGGCTGCGGATCGCGGTGGGCGGTTTTGGGGGCGACGTGAAAGACCCGGGAGTCCCTGGGGGTGAGCGACTCTTCCTGCGGTCGCCCACCGCCGAGGGCGCCCACGTTGAGTTGATCCCAGTCCGTGCGGCCCACGAGCACGATGCGGCCGGCGCGGAATCCCTCGCGCATTTCGTAGGACAGCGCAGTCAGTTCCACGCCGCTGTGACCGGGGGGAGGATTCGACACACGTCGCACCTGGACATCGACGATCGGTAGAAACCCGTTTTGATAGCCGCGGAGGCTTGCCTCCACGGGTTTGATGCCGATGGGGGCCTTGGGCTGGAACTCGTTGAGCACCTCAGCGTCAGGTCCGGCGCAAAGGGCCAGCTCGATTCGTCCTTTGGCACCCTCACCAGGGCTGTGAGTCGTTTTGAGCACCAGCGCGGGCACGCCCCGGCGTTTGATGGCGGCCACATGGGCGAGGCGGCGCCGCTCGGCGGCCACGCGCAGGCTCTCGGGATCGAGCCAAATCTCGCGGCAGATCCCGTCCTGCTGATGGCTACCGAGAAGGGTGGCCCAAGTGATGTTGATCTGAATGACCTGTCCGGGTGCGAGGTCTTCCAGCGCGGCCAGCGAGCGTTCTTTCCAAACCGTGCAGCCACGGTCAAGGCGGAGCACATGAGAGGACTTCACCCCGTCGCCTGCTTGTTTTTCATCGACCGGCACGCCGTCTTCCAAGCGGACCCGCGCGACGCTCAGGGAAGCCAGCTTCTCACCGATCGCGGTGACCTTCCAGCCGTGACCCAGGCGCGTGAAGTAGCTGAAATCATCCTCCAACCGGAAGACCCGCGAGTAGCGCGACTCGACGGAGCGCAGGTCGGGCCTCGCCATGCGACCGGCATCGAACTCGGTGGGCGGCGGATTCACGGCAAAGTCACCCTCGGGGCCGAGGTAAAACAAACCGTGCAGATGCGTGCCCAGCGGCACATCCTCCAACTCCGCGGGCGCACCATGCAACGAAATGGCGGCATAAGGCAGAAGCTGGAACTGATGCGGCAGGTCCCAGAAGTATTTGTTGATCGTCCCATCGCGGTCCGGCCGCAGGATGGCGAGGCGGTTGATGTGCTCGACGAGGGTCAATTCGCCGCTGATGCGCTTCGCCCTGGCGGGATCGGGAAAGGCGCTGTCGAGGGCGATGCGTTTGTCAGGTTCTTGGTTCTTGGTTCCTGGTGCTTGGTTTCCAGTCGCCGGCTGTTGGGACCACGCGTGGCTGACACACAGCCAGGAACAAAGAACCACGAACCAAGAACGGGATAGAGCGCTCATGCTGTGAGTTCCGAGAGAGGTTTGAGGCTGTCGGCGAAGGCGGCGGTCTCCACGCCCATGCATTGCGCGAGGGTGAGGAGAAGATTGCTCAGGCGTGCGTCGGCATTCACGGGCCGGCCGCAGATCTGGTAATGCGCGTTGGTGAGCGCTCCGTCCGGTCCGAACGTGTAGCCGCCGAAACCCGGAGCGGTCTGGTTGAAGTCGAAGTGTCTACCGTGGCGCAAGCCGAGCTTCGAGCCGCCTGCGACGATGGTGGGCAGGTTCGCATTGCCGTGGCTATGCCCGTAGGCCATGCCGCTGCCGTAAAGGGAGAGTGTCGTGTCGAGCAAGTGCGTGTCGCCATCCTTCACCGCAGCGAGCCGGTCGAGGAAATAGGCGAACTGCTCGACATTGAAGGCATCGCTCTGGGTGAGCCGCGCCATCTGCTCGGGATCGCCATTGTGATGAGAGAGCGAGTGGCGTGTCTGGTTGATGGAGAGTTCCGGGACGGGCAGTCCCTTACCCTCATCGCCGGTGCTGAAAGTGATCACGCGGGTCAGGTCCGCCTGGAAGGCGAGGATGATGAGATCGTAGATGGCGCGGAAGTAATCGCCTGGCTGGCTCTGCGACACACTGCGCGTGACCTTCCTGCGATCCGCCTCGGAGACGACGGGGCGCGGAACATCGAGCCAGCCTTCGGCGCGCTGCGTGCGCACCTCCACCTCCCGCACCGCCGTGAGGTATTGTTCAAGCCGTCCGCGATCTTCTTTGCCGAGCCGCCGGTCGAGCGAGCGGGCCTCGTCCAGCACCACATCGAGCACGCTGCCGCGCTGCCGCAGCGCCGCGCGCTCCTGCGCCGCGCCACCGGCGGGAGCTTCAAAGAGCCGCCGGAAGACTTCGCTCGGCTTGGTCTCGGCCGGCAGGCGGATGCCATCGCGATTGAAGGCGAGCGCGTTGCCGGTGTCGCTCATTTCCACGGAGGCGAAGCGTGTTTCCTTCGCGGTTTGTTCGGCGATGAGTTGGTCGAGGGAGATGCTGTTGCGCTTCCCGTGCTCCAGGCTCGCGCCGGTCAGCCAGATGCGCTGGCAGCCATGATCCCGCCCGAGCCCGTTCGGGTGATGCAAACCAGAGACCGGGGTGATGTGTTCGCGGTGGCGCTCCAGCGGCTTCAGGCATTTGGAGAAAGTGTAGTCGCGTCCCGTCTGCAGGATCTGATAGTCCAGTGTGTTCACGCCGTTCGGCAAATACATGAAGGCAGCGCGGCGCGGCGGCGTGGCGGCAGCGGCCCCTTTGGCCCGCAACGGCCTCATACAGTCGAGCATCGGCAGCGCGATGGAGACGCCGATTCCGCGCAGGAAATGTCGGCGGGAGAGCAGCCAGTTTTGTCTCAAAGTGTTCATGGATGGAGTTGGGTTCAGCGTTGTTGAAAAAGGTCGGAGAGGACAAAAGCCTCGATCAGCGTGCGCAGGCGGTATCCGCTTTCTGCGCCTGTTTTGGCGATGCTCTGGAGCGTGGCGGCATCGTCAACCGTCATCGCGCGCCGCAGCGAGTAGATCGCCAGCTTCTCCACGAAAGCACGGGCGAAGGCATCCGGTTGGTCGGCCAGCAGTTGCCGGAACACCACCGCATCTCGAAAGCTTCGGCCGTCCGGCAGCACGCCGCTGGCATCCACGGGCGGATTGTCGCCCTTGCCATCGGTCACCACCTCGACGGTGCGCCAACGTCCGATGGCGTCGTAGTGATCAAAGGCGAGGCCCAGGGGATCGATCCGCGCATGGCAGGCGGCGCAGTTGGCGTTGGCCTTGTGGGCATCGAGTTTCATGCGCAGGGTTGCCTTCGGCGCGGTCACCGGATTCGGTTCGATGGGTGGGACGTTCGCGGGCGGCGGCGGCGGCGATTTTCCAAGGATGGACTGCATCACCCAGACGCCGCGATGCACCGGACGATGCCGCGTGCCGTCCGAAGTCAGCGAAAGGATGCCCGCCTGTGTCAGCAGCCCGCCACGATGATCCTCCGGTTTCAGTTTGACTCGTTCAAAGCCGGACCCGGCGGGCGCGGGCAATCCGTAGTGCAGCGCGAGCCGCGCATTCACCATCGTCCAGTCGGAGATGAGGAACTCCCGCAGCGGCATATCCCGCCGAAACACCTCCGCGAAGAACTGTGTGGCCTCCTGCCCCATGCTCTTCTCGAGCCACGGGTCGTAGTCGGGATAAAGCTTCGCATCCGGCGGAAAGGAGCCGAGTTTCTTAAGTTGCAGCCACTGGCGTGGAAACGAGGCGGTGAAGCGCTCGCTACGGGGATCTGCCATCATGCGCCGCGCCTGCGCCTGCAGGATTTCCGGCTGGTGGAGAGTGCCCGCCCGAGCCGCTGCCAGCAGCGGCTCGTCCGGCAGCGAACTCCACAAGAAATAGGACAGGCGCGACGCCAGTTCCCAGTCGTTCAGCCGGCTGCGCGGCTCCTCGGGCGAGCCCTCCGCGAGGTAAAAGAAGTTTTTGGATGCCAGCATGGCGGTGAGCGCGGTCTTGAAGGCAGCCGGCAGCTTTTTGCCCGCCGTGCGCTCTTCAGCCACTAGCTTCGTGTAGCGTGAGACTTCCTCCTCGGTGGCCGGACGCCGCCAGGCGCGGCTGGCAAAGTCCGTCAGTTTCGCGCGCACCACCTCCGCTCCGTCCTCGTCAGCGGGCAGCATGCCATCGCGCTTCGCCACGTCGTCGGGTTTCTCGATGGGCCCTTCCCATTCAATCCCGTCGAAAATCAGCAGCGGATACAGCGGCCGTCCCTCATCATCGGTCAGCTTGCGCTGCCAGGGTTCGCGTGACTTCGGGTCATCCAAGGTGGTGAACACCGCCTGGCCGCCATCCCTTCCCGCCGAGGGCTGGTTTGACGGACCGGGCACCGCGTTGTCTATCACGATTCCGTAACGGGGCTCGCTCTCGGGCAGAAAGGTCTCAAACTCCAGCGTTACAGGCTCCTTCTCCGGCGCCAGCACGTCCGCCTCGAAGATCATGCGGTCGAGTTCCTTGGAAAAAAGGGTCAGATGCGGCACACGCCCCCTCGCCGGCGCGAGACCGCTCAATGTGATCCGCCCCCGGTAAATGCCGGCCTTCTGTTTTCCGACGCCTGGCTCGAGACCACCAAGTTGATTGCCCGGCCAGAGCAGCGTGCGGATGCGCGGCGTGATGCCGATGGCGTCCAGTTCCGCGCGCTTGAAAACGTTCGGCCAGTGGATGGCCAGTGCGTCATGCTTTTTCACACTCGGCGCGACTTTTTGCGCGGGAAACGCCCTCTCCACGATTTCCGCCGCTGCCTTCAGATACTTCTCCACATGCGAAGCCGAAAGCCCCAGTTCGCTGCCGAGCCGCTCAAAGCCCTGCCAGTCCGGATCGCCCGAAAACGCGCCCGGAGCGCGCGGATCATAAATCACGCCCAGCAAATCACGCACGGTGTTCGCATACTCCTCGCGGCTCAGGCGGTAATGCGAGACAGGCGCACGTTTCGCCATGCGGCCCGCTTCGCCCTCCTTGATCCGGGCCGTCAGCCATTCCATCACATGCGCCGACTCTGCCGCAGTTGGCTGTGGCTCATCCTCCGGCGGCATCTCGCCCGACCCGATGCGCGAGATCATCTCAAACCACCGCTCCGCATCCTGCCCCGACGCAAAATCCCGCGACAGCGTGTCAATGCGCAGATGCCCCTTCTGCTTCTTCGCGTCATGGCACTTCAGGCAGTGCTGGTCAAAGTAAGTGGTGACCTTGGGATCGAGTGCGGCGACTGCCGCGTCAGCCGCCATGCCGCCAGCCGTCGCGAAGATGAGCGCGGCGGTGAAGAATGAGTGTAAGCGAAAGTAGGAAGTCACTATCGTGATAAGTCTCGGCAGCGGCCGATCAGGGTTTGGGCAATGTTGCGACATAAGCTTCGGCGGTGAGCGGGATGGGCTTGCCAATGCCGCCACCGATAACAACCAACTGCTGGCCGATGACGTGCGCGGACGGTGCCATCACGCGCAGAGGAATGCTTGAGAGCACGCGCCAGGCATCGGACTTGGGATTGTATTCCAGGATGTCGCTCACGTTCATCCTCGGCGGATTGGTGTTGTTGCAGCGACCCGCGACAATGATGATGCGGCCCTCATGGACGATAGTGCTGCCTTCGAAGTGACTGCGGCCATCGGGCAGGTTAGCTATGACGGTCCAACGCCTGGTGCTTGGGTCGTAGCGCTCACAAAAAAGCTGATCCTGCTGCTTCTTGTCGTGACCGTTGGCACCGCCTAGGGCGTAGATTTGACCGTCGAGCACGGTTGCGGCGAGATGCCCGCGTGGATTGGGCATGTCGGCTTCGCGGGTCCAGGTGTCTTCGCCTTTGAGAGACAACCTCCAGTGATCGGCGCAGACGGTATCGCGGTCCGCTTTGTAGCCGCCGAAGTAATGCAGTCGTCCTTGAGCAATCGCCAGCCCTCCGCCAGCGCGTGGTTCGGGCAGCGGAGGCGCGGGCATCCAGGTGTCGGCTTGCGCATCGTATTTCCACACTTCGTTGAGCGCCGGGCCGGGATGTTTACCTTGGAAGTCGCCTGCCAGCCACACGAAGTGGCCATCCACGGCCGGGTTGGCATGGGGCGGCCGCGTCGGCATGTCCTTCTTGCGGGACCACGCGTCGGTGGCCGGCTCATACACATCGACCTGACTGGATGTCTCGAGTTTGGCGATGAACCCGCCGAGGAGATAGAGCTTGCCGTCAACAAGCGCCGTGGCCGCCTCGGTCCGCGCGAACGGCGACGGCGTGACCTTCTTCCACTCCAATGCCGGCCAAGCCGGTGCCGGGGTCTCGTCGGCGTGCGCCGTGAGACTGCCGAGCAGGGCTGCGGCGAGTAAGAGCAGCATTCGTTTCATGGCTTCTTGGCTTTTGTTGCAGGTTCCTCTGAGGTGCCTCACTTCACAAACTTCACGTCCACCTTGGGCAGCAGGGCTTTTACTTTGGGCTGCGTTTCGTCGGGGTAGCCTTTGCCGTAGCGGATGATCGAGAGGGATTTGAGATGGGCGAAGGCTTGCAATTGAGGCAGGCGGGTGTCCGGCAGGTCGATGTCTCCGAGCGAAAGCGATTCGAGCTGGGTCATGCTGGCGAGCGCGGTGAGATCGGCGTCGGTCAGCGTTTTGCCATCCATGGCAAAATGGCGCAGGGTGGGGATTGATCTGGCTCCCGCAATCGTCTGTGCCGCAGGCAGGGAGTTCCCCTGGCTGACGGACAGGGATTCCAAGCGCAGCGAACTCAAGTTCCCATGCCAGGCCGCCGTCATCTTGCCACCATTGAGAATGATGCGCTTGAGTTTTTTGAGCTTTGGCAGATGCACCGCACTGGCATCGGTGAGCGCGCGGGCGTGGATGAGGTTGAGGGATTCGAGGTTCTGGAAGCGCTCGCAGATGTGGCCGAGGCCTTCGTCATCGATGCCGTTGCCGTGGAAGGCGATGGACTTTAGGTTCGTCCAACCCTCAAACTTGGCGAAGGCATGGCCCGGAAGGTTGGCCCGGAGGCTGAAGCTCTCCAGGTTCTTGAGCCCGGCCAGGTGTTCGAGTCCGGCATCGGTGGCCTTGCTGAAGTAATGCAGGGACAGGGACTTCAAATCGGGGAACGTCGCGAGCTGCGAAAGTTTCGCGAGGGCAGTGTCGCCCGGGCCATTGTCGTATCGCTTCTCGATGCGCAAGGATTTGAGGCGCTTCAGTTTCAGGATCGAGTCCAGCGAGGACTCGTCGAAAGTGGTCACCACGATGCTGGCGGACTCCAGCGTCTCAATGTGCCCGAGGTGTTCGATGAAGGCCGCGTCGTAGGGGTCGCTCTTCTTGTCTCGATTATCGTGCGGATGGCCGTTGAGAATGCCGGTGCTAACCATCGTCAGCGTGTCGAAGAGCGCGATGTCACCGCCAGCGGCTTTGTTCAGCGCCTCTGGCGTGGCGTTGATCTTCGTGAACGTGCCCGGCGCGCTCTCGATGGTGCGGATGACGGCCTCGACGTGCGGATGCTGTTCCGCAGCGGCCAGAATGGCGGCGGTGTGTGCGGCGAGTGCTTGCTTCAAAGCCGCATCGGTCGTTGTGGCGATGACGGCATCAAAATCGGCGCGTGAGGTGATTTTGGATAGGTCTGGTGGCGCGGCGTGAAGAGCGGTGAGCGAGACGAGTGATGCGAGGAGGAGGCGTTTCATGTTCTTGGTTCTTGGGGCATGGTTGATCATGGCAGAAAGGCGAGTTCGTTGCTGGAAAGGAGGGCGTGCGCGAGCTGCTCCCAGCGGTTCAACTGATCCTCCGGCGCGGGCTTGGCCGGAGCGTGCAGAAACTCCATCGCTGCTGCGGTCTCCTGTGTGCTGGGTTCGCGGCCGTAGGCCAGGTTCCAGGCGGCCTGGAGGCGGGTGCGATCCTCTCGGGCGGCTTTTTCGAGGCGTTTGGCAAAGGCCCGGCTCATTTCCATCATGAAGGGGCTGTGGAGCACGAACAACTGCTGCTGCGGCACGGTGGTGAAGTTGCGCTGGTCGCTGGTCACGTTGGGCTCCGGGAAATCGAAGAGCGTGAGCGTGGTGTTCGGTGCATAGCGGCTGACGATGGCGTAGAGCGTTCGGCGGCGGCCGGCAGGACTGTCGGCTTCCATCCCGTTCATGCGGGTGAAGAAATTGAATCCGGCGACCTCCTTGAGTGCGGGAGTGGTTTGGTCGATCGAGGGACCTCCGAGGCGCGGGTCGAGCACACCGGAGATGCTGAGGAGGGCATCGCGCCAGGCCTCGATGTCGAGCCGACGCGGGGACATGCGCCAGAGTTGGATGTTGCCGGGGTCGGCGGCGAGATTCGCGGCATCGGGGTCGCTGGAGAGCTGGTAGGTCGCTGAGAGCATGATTTCCCGGTGCAGCCATTTCACCGACCAGCCGGCCTGCATGAACTGCACGGTCAGCGTGTCGAGCAGCTCGGGGTGGCTCGGTGGGCTGCCGAGTTTTCCGAAGTTGCTCAAGGTCGGAACGATGCCGCGACCGAAGTGATAATTCCAGACGCGGTTCACGAAGACGCGAGCGGTGAGCGGATTTCGTGGATCGACGAGGGCCTCGGCGAGGTCGAGTCGGGTGAAGGGTTTGCCCTCGGTGGAGGCAGTGGCGGGGTTGCGCAGGGCTTGCAGAAATCCGGGTGGCGCGGCCTCGCCGAGGTTCTCGGGATTGCCGCGCACGAAGACCCGCATGGCCTGTCCGCCGCCCTTGACGCTGGGCATGAGGGGGCCGGCGGATGGCTCCTTCTTGGTGACCGCCTGGACTCCTGCTTGAAGGCCGGACAGATGCTTCTTTCGTGCGTCATCCAGCAGGCCTTCGAGATCTTTTTCCGCGATGAAAAAGGGTGACTTGGCATCCTTCCACAGAGCCTTGAGCACGCGGTCATGCTCGGGGGCGAGAGCGGTTGGTTTTTTGTCGGCGGCAGCTGGCGCCTCGCTGGCAGTGAGGGCCGCTCCGGCGTCGAGCGCGAGCTTTTGCAAGGCATCGAGCTGCTCTCTTAATGCCTGGCTTGGGGCTATGATGCCTTGCTCTCTGGCCTGAGCGAGCGCCTCGCGCAGAGGCTTGAGCACTGGCGGGTCCTCCGCGCCCCCGAGGGTGGCGGCCCAACGATTGAGGAAATACGGGTGCAGGCCCTCTTGCTTTGCGAGAACGGCTTCATCGAGCGGCAGCTTGTGGTGGCGCAGCACGACGAGTTTGCAGGCGGCCAGCGCGTAGGCGGCGGACTTCGTAAGCGCCTCGCGGCCGATCGCCGTGGCTTGTGCGAGGGTCCATTTTTTGACCTTGTCCTTCTCGGCGGCGAGGTCACGCGCCCACTTCTCGTGCGTCTCCACGACGGTGGGCGCGGCCAGCATGCGGTTGGTCCATTCCGCGCCGTTGTAGGCGGCAGCGAGGGAGTAGTAGTCGCGCGTGGGGATGGGATCGAACTTGTGATCGTGGCAGCGCGCGCAGGAGACGGTGAGGCCGAGGATGCCGCGCGACAAGGTGTCCACGCGGTCTTCCAATTCATCGGCCTTGGCCTTGGCTTCGCCTGCAGCGCCTTTGCGAAACACTGGCCCGAGCCCTTGGAATCCCAGTCCCGCGAGCCGCGCCGGGTAATCCGTGACCGGCCCGGGAAGCTGATCGCCGGCGATTTGCATGCGGATGAAGTCGTCGTAGGGCAGGTCTTCGTTGAAGGCCTTCACTACCCAGTCGCGATACAGGTAGGCGGCGGGTGCGGGAGTGAGAAAGGAGTTGCCTTGATCATCGGCATAGCGCGCGACGTCGAGCCAGTAACGGCCCCAGCGCTCACCGTAATGGGGCGAGGCGAGGAGGCGGTCGATCACTCGCGCGAAGGCATCGGGCGACGAATCGTTTTCAAAGGCCGCGCAGTCCTCGGGCGTGGGCGGCAAGCCCGTGAGATCAAAGGTGGCGCGGCGGAGCAGGTCGGGCTTGGCCGCTGGGCGGACCGGGTGGAGTTTCTTCTGCTCGAGCGCGGCCAGCACGAAGGCATCGAGCGGTTTGTGCAGCCAGGCGCGGTCGGAGACCGCCGGGGAATCGTGCTTCACGGGAGATTGGAAGGCCCAATGCCTGCGCTCGGACTCCAAGTCGATCACGCGTTTGCCGACCGCCTTCCTGTCGCGTGGATCGGGTGCGCCGAGTGCGACCCACTTTTCCAAAACCGCCACTTGCTCGGCTGACAATCGCTTCTTGGGAGGCATCTGCAGATGCTCGTCGGCGTAGCGAACGGACTTGATGAGCGAACTCTCATCCGGCTTCCCTGGAGTGACGACCGCACCATCATCGCCGCCTTTCTTAACGCCGTCGCGAGTGTCGAGCAGCAGCCCGCCTTTGAGCTTGCCCGCACGCGCCGCCTCTTCGCTGTGGCACTTGTAGCAATGCTCCACGAGCAGGGGTCGCACCTGCGTCTCAAAAAACTCCAGGTGTGCAGGATCGGCTCCGCTCGCGGCCTGGGAGAGGGCGAATGTCGCGGCCAGCGCCAAGGCTAGGGGATGCGATGGCTTCATGCGATGACCTCCTTGACCACTTCGCCATGCACATCCGTGAGGCGGAAATCGCGACCGCTGTAGCGGTACGTCAGCTTCTCGTGATTCAGCCCCATGAGGTGCAGCATCGTGGCGTGCAGGTCGTGCACGTGGACGGGTTTCTCGACCGCTTTGAATCCGAACTCATCGGTGGCTCCGTAGGCCATGCCGCCCTTCACGCCGCCGCCTGCCATCCAGACGCTGAAGCCATGGTGGTTGTGATCCCTGCCGTCATTGCCTTGCGTGGTCGGCGTGCGGCCAAACTCGCCGCCCCACAGAACCAGCGTGTCCTCCAGCAGGCCGCGTTGCTTGAGATCGCCCAGCAGCGCGGCGATGGGGCGGTCCACCACGGCGGCATGGTTGCGGTGGGATTCGCTGTTCCTCGAATGATGATCCCAAGGCTGACTCTTGCCGCAATAGATCTGCACCACGCGCACTCCGCGCTCGACGAGACGCCGCGCCAAGAGGCAGTTGCGCCCAAAGGTGGAGCGCTTGAACCCACCGTCCGCACTGCCGGCCACGAGGCTTGCTTCCGGGCCGGTCAGCCCGTAGTTCGCCAGCGTTGTCGCGGATTCTGCGCTGGTATCAAAGGCCTCGGCAGCGCTGTCACCCATGTGAAAGGCCATCTCCAGCGACTCGATCCGCGCGTTCATGGCGTTCTCCGCGCCTCGCCGCTCCAGGTGCATGGCATTGAGCCGCTGCAGGAAGTCGATCTCGCGGCGCTGGCTCGCCGCAGAAAGCTGCGTGTTCCGAAGATACGGAATGACCTCGCGAGGGTTGTATCCCACCGGCAGGGCCACCTGGCAGCCTTGATAGATGCCAGGCAGGAAGCGGCTGCTCCAGTTCGACGGTCCGTTGACTGGCTGGCCCGGCTCGCCGAGCACGACGAAGCCAGGCAGGTTTTCATTCTCGCTGCCCAGGCCGTAGAGCAGCCATGAGCCGTAGGACGGACGGTTGGGCTGGATGCTGCCGGTGAACATCATCCAGTTCGAGGACTCATGCACCGGGACGTCGGTGTGCATCGAGCGGATGACACAGAGATCATCGGCATGCCTCGCCACCTCGGGGAACAATTCGCTGATCTCGAGTCCGCCGCGGCCGTGTTTGGAAAACTTGAACGGCGAAGGCATGAGACCTCCGGTGCCGTTTTCCGTGGTCAACTTCACGGTGCTCTCAGGCCGCTGCCCGGCGTATTTTTCCAGCGAGGGCTTGGGATCAAAGGTGTCCACCTGCGAGGGCGCTCCGTTCATCCAGAGGTGGATCACACGCTTGGCCTTGGGGGCAAAATGCGGCAGTTTCTGTGCCAGCGGCCCGCCGCTGGACACACCAGCTCCAGAGGCTCGCGGGCCCAGCGCCGCCGCCAGGCCCAGCATACCCATGCCATTGAAACACCTGGCCAGCATCGCCCGCCGCGAAAACATCCCTCCGTGCTTTTCAAAAAAGCCGGTCCCTGATGCCTGATCGAGGAGATTCTCCCAGAGATAGTCGCGCTTTAGTGGAGTGGGTTTCATGAGGTTCTTGGTTCTTGGTTTCAGATTCTCGGGCTCTCGCTGGGCAACGAAGAACCAAGAACTAGGAACTACAGTGGCGGATCATGGGGTGAACTTCACTTCGACCCTTGGCAACAGGGCTTTCACCTTGGCCTGCGTCTCCGGCGGATACCCTTTGGGACGAAGTGCGAAGGTAATGGATTTCAGGAAGGAGAACGCCTGTAACTGCGGCAGACGTGCGTCGGGCAGGTCGAGTCTGTCGAACGAAAGATGTTCGAGCTGGGTCAGGCTGGCGAGCATAGCCAGATCGGCGTCGGTAAATAAGCTGCCACCAATTTGGAGTCTGCGCAGAGTCGGGATGGACTTGAGTGCGCCGATGGCTTCCACCGGCGGGGTTGCAGGTCCGCCTTCGATCAGCAGAGACTCAAGCGGCAGATGACTCGCGTTCTTGAGCCAGGCAGCCGTCAGCTTGGGACCCTCTGTGATCGCGATGTTTTTGAGCTTGGTCAGCTTCTGCAGCTGCGGGCCGCTGGCATCCGTAAGCACGGGGGCATGGATGAGGTTGAGGGACTCGAGGTTGGGGAACCGTTCACAAATGTAGCTCAGTCCCTTGTCATCGATGGCGTTGCCGTGGAAGCGGATGGACTTGAGGTTTGTCCACCCCTCGAACTTGGTGAAGGCATGTCCCGGAATGCCCGAATTCAAGCTGAAGTATTCCAAACTTTTGAGTCCCGCGAGATGCTCGAGGCCGGCATCAGAGGCTTCTTTTCCGAAACCGTGCAGGGATAGAGACTTGAGGTTGGTGAGCTTCGAGAGTGGCTGGAGTTTCGCGAGGGCGGCGTCGCCGAGTGGGGGGGCTGCCGATTTCTCGATGAGCAGAGTTTTTAGATTGTTCAGTCCCAGGAGAGGATCCAGCCAGGAATCCTCGAGCTTGGTGACCACGAAAGAGACGGTCTCCAAAGTTGGGATGTGCCCGAGATGCTCGATGAAGGCCGCATCATAGGGGTCCTCTTTCGCATCGCGCAGTTGGTGCGCTCGGCCCTTGAAAATGGCGGTGCTGACGAGGGTTAGCGTATCAAAAAGCGCGATGTCGCCACCCGCAGTCTTCTTCAGTGCCTCGGGTGTGGCGTTGATCTTCGTGAACGTGCCCGGCGCGCTCTCGATGGTCCGGATGACGGCCTCGACGTGCGGGTGCTGCTCCGCAGCGGCGAGAATGGCTGCGGCGTTGTCTTGAAGCGCTTGTTTCAATGCGGCATCGGTGGCGGCAGCGATGACGGCATCGAGGGCGGCCCTTGAGGTGATCTTGGATAGGTCAGGCGCAGCGGCGCGAAGCGCGGTGAATGATGTGAGTGATGTGAGTAGGAGGGTGGTGAGGAGGGTGGTGAGGAGGGTGGTGAGGAGGGTGAGTTTCATGTGATTCGTTGTTGGTTCTTAGTTCGTGGTTCTTAGTTCTTGGTTCCCAGTTTCGGTTTCTCGGCGTCTCGCTGGGCGACGAAGAACCAAGAACGCGAAGCCATCAGTAGGTGGGAAAAATGGCCGGAGTGGGGAAGCGTTCGATGAGCTTGAAGTCGTGGCCGAGATATTCATCTCGCGGCACTGGTAAATTCGGCCACTCGGCGGGGCGAACCCGAACGATTCGACCGGTTCGGATACCTTCAATGATGAGACCGGTCTCAAAACGAATCTGGATGCCGCTGCTGCCGAGCGGGATATCGCCGGTTGCTTTGATTACATCCCGGATGGAGCCATTCGAGGCATTTTGCATGGGCCCAACAGAACCAGTGACCCTATGCTTCAGCGTGTTCTCGGAGGGGTTGATCAGCGCGGGCACGCCGGGCTTAAACTCAGCGTAAAGCGAAGGGTCCATGCCGCCGAAAAGCGTCGCGGTGACGGTGGCGCGACCAAGCTTGCCATACTCGACGGAATCGATCCACGCGGGGAGCCAGTAGGCGCGCATGTGAACCTTGTGCCGTTCGGTCTGATAATCAGCGGCGCGCTGCAGCGAGGTATCGTCGAGCCAGAGGTCGGCGATGTGAAAGCTGGTGAATGGCAAGCCTTCCTTCACTACTCCGCCGAAGGTGGGCCTCCAATCGATGCCGAGCTGGGCAGCGCGGCCACCGAGGGATTTCGTACCCTCAGCGGGCCATGCATCCTCGGCCATCCATTCCTTCAGTGTCAGGCTTTCGCGTCCGCGGTGGATACGCGTGGAAGAGTCGAAGTGCAGTTTTTCCTCGCTGAGCTTGGAGGTGGTGCCGACCTTGGGTTCGCAGGTGGCTATGATCAAGCCGCCCAGCTTTTCCACCCGCGCTTCTTTCAGTTTCCAAACCTTGCCCTCGCGGAGGCAGTGGCTGGGTTCGTCCTCGAGAAGTAACACGTGATTCTCGGCAGGCTCCGAGCCAAGTTGACGAAAGCCAGCCTTGTTCTCCTTATTGTCGACGGGCAGCACTGGCACGGAGGAGGTCTTCGGATCGGGCGGAAGAAAGGCTCGCACATGCAGCATGGTGCCGAGGGGGATGTCCCGCAGATCGGCGGGCGCGCCGTGGTAGCGGATGATGCCGTAGGGCAGCATCGCGAAGGGGTGCGGCGGATTGCGATAGAAGTAGCCTTCAGACTGCACCCGGAGGCTGCCGCGGCGGTTGGCATGGTCCACGAACACCAGTTCGCCCCGATAAGAGTGCGCCTTTTCCAAAGGCGGAAACTTCCCCGCTTCGGGACGGAAGGGTTCGGCTGCGCCGGTTCCTGGTTCTTGGTTCTTGGTGCTTGGTTCTTCGTTGGCGGCGTCCGCATGAACGACGAACGCACAGCCAAGAACCAGCAAACACGAACGAGCCCATGCCCGTAACAAATTCAGCAGCAGAGAACAACGCGGAACAAAGAACAAAGCACGAGGAACGAAGAACCCCTCACTAAGAACAAAGGTCGGTCTCATAAGAGGATCAGTATTTGGGGAAGATGGCGGGGGTCGGGAAGCGGTCGATGAGGTTGAAGTCGCCATTGCCGAGATATTCCTCCCGCGGCACTTGGAACCTCGGCCATTCGGCGGGGCGAACGCGAACGATTCGACCGGGTCGGATGCCCTCGATGATGAGACCGGTCTCAAAACGAATCTGGATGCCGCTGCTTCCGAGCGGGACAGCGCCGGCTGCTTGGATGACGTCCCGGATTGAGCCATTCGAGGCCATGTGTGCGGTGCCGTAGGGGCCGGCGACATGCTTCAGTGTGTTCTCGGCTCCATTCATCAGGGCCGGGACACCTTTCTTGAAATCGGCGTAGAGCGATGGATCCATGCCGCCGAAAAGAGTCGCGGTCACGGTGGCGCGACCAAGCTTGCCATACTCCACGGAATCGACCCACGCGGGGAGCCAGTAGCTGCGCATGTGAACCTTGTGCAGTTCGGTCTGATGATCAGCGGCACGCTGCAGCGAGGTATCGTCGAGCCAGATGTCGGCGATATGAAAGCTGGTGAAGGGCACGCCTTCCTGCACGCCTACACCCGCGATGGTAGGCCTCCACACGATGCCGAGCTGCACCGGGCGGCCGCCGAGGGATTTCGTGCCCTCAGCGGGCCATGCATCCTCGGCCATCCACTCCGTCAGTGTCAGGCTTTCGCGTCCGCGGTGGACGCGCGTGGCGGGGTCAAAGTGCAGTTTTTCCTCGCTAACCTTGGCGGCGGTGCCGGCCTTGGGTTCGCAGGTGGCGATGATCAAGCCGCCCAGCTTTTCCACACGCGCTTCTTTGAGTTTCCAGACCTTGCCCTCGCGCAGGCAGTGGCTGGGTTCGTCCTCAAGCAGGAGGAAGTGGTTCTCGGCGGGCTCGAAGCCCTCCCCTTGAGACGGCACGACCTTGTTCTTGTTATCGACGGGCAGCACTGGCACGGACGAGATCTTCGGATCGGGCGGAAGAAAGGCTCGCACATGCAGCATGGTGCCGAGGGGGACATCTCGCAGATCGGCGGGCGCGCCGTGGTAGCGGATGATGCCGTAGGGCAGCATCGCGAAGGGGTGCGGCGGATTGCGAAAGAAGTAGCCGTCAGACGGCACCCGGAGGCTGCCGCGGCGGTTGGCATGGTCCACGAAGACGAGTTCACCCCGGTAGGAATGCGCTTTTTCCAGAGGAGGAAACTTCCCCGCCTCGGGACGGAAGGGTTCGTCGGCGGCGATTGCAGCGCACGAACCAAGAACCAACAACAAAGAACCAAGAACAAGGAACTGCTTCATAGTGCGATGACTTTGTTGCTGTCGCCGAACTTGTCCGTCTCCACTCCCATGCGCTGGGCCATGAAGAGGAGCAGATTGCTCATGTGGGCATCCGGGTTCACCGGGCGGCCGAGAATCTTGAAGTGGGAGCGCATATCAAGCTGGTAGCCTTCGAAGCCTTTGGCCTGCCTGTTGAAGTCGAGGTGGCTGCCATGCCTCACACCGAGGTCCGATCCACCGGCCAGCACGAGTGGGAGGTTGGCGTTGCCGTGGCCGTTGCCCTCGGACATGCTGCTTCCAAAGAGCGCCATCGTGGAGCCGAGGAGCGGCTTGCCATTGAGATCCTTCGTCTCCGAGAGCCGGGTCAGGAAGTAGGCGAACTGCTCGAAGAGGAAGGTGTCGTTCTTCGTGAGCGATTCCATGTAGTTGGGGTCTCCCGCATGGTGACTGAGCTGGTGGCGCACCTGGGTGACGCCGATCTCGGGAATGGGATCATCCGCCTGATTGAAGGTGAAGACGCGGGTCACATCCGTCTGAAAGGCAAGCACCATCAGATCATAGACCGCGCGGAAGTAGTCGCCCGACTTCAAGGGATACGGGATGTCGCGATTGAGCCGCGTGCGGTCGGCGTCAGAGACGGCGGGCAGCGGCGTATCAAGCCACGTATCGGCCCGCCGGGTGCGGATCTCCGCCTCGCGCACGGAGGTGAGATATTGTTCCATGCGGCCTTGGTCGGCAGTCCCCATTTTTTTCTCGAGCTGGCGCACGGCGTCGAGGTTGGCGTCGAGAATGCTCCCTTTCTGGCGCAGATCGCGTCGCTGCGCGGCGGCACCGCCTTTTGGCGCTTCAAACATCGACGCAAAGATCTCATTACAACGCGTCATCATCGGCAGTTGCACGCCATCAGCGGTCCAGGCAAGTCCGCCATTTCGCCCGATCTCGATCGAGGGGTAGCGCGTGTGAGGAGCGGTGATCTCGGCAATCTTTTGGTCCACGGAGATGGTGTTCCGGGTGGAGGGGCCGATCTTCCCGCCAGTCAGCCAAACCTGCGCACCTCCGTGCGCCGCGCCAATGGCGCCAGGATGCGACAGACCACTGATGGGCGTGATCACATCGCGATGCTTCTCCAGGGGCTCGAGCGAGCGGGAGAACTGATAGTCTTTTCCCGCCGTGGTGATCTGCGAGTTGAGAGAAAAGGTGCCGAAGTGGAAATGAATGAAGGCGCTGCGCTTTGGCGAGGCGGTGGCGGATTCAGCAGCACGGAGCGGAACCATGCATTCGAGCATGGGCAGTGAGATGAAGCTGCCGAGCGCCTTGAGCGCGTGGCGGCGGTTGATGAGCCAGGATTGGGATAGGTAGTTCATAAATGTTCTGGGGGGAGGAGGTTCTTGGTTCTTGGTTCCGAGTTCTTTGTTGTTCGTTCTTGGTTCTTGGTTTCAGGTTTTGCGCAGGACAACCAAGAACAATGAACAAGGAACCAAGAACTATTAGTCAGCGTTTGCGCATGAGGTCGGACAGAGCTACGGCCCGGACGATGTCCTTGACGCGATATCCGTTTTTCTTCGCCTCGGCCTGGATGGCCTTGAGGTCGTCTTGGTCGTCGAAGGCGAGCACGCGGCGGAGGCCGTAGGTGCAGAGGTGCTCGATGAAAGCGCGGGCGATTGTCTCGCGGTCCTCCAGCAGCAGACGCTTGAACTCGTTCGGGTCCTTGAAGGCGCGGCCATCCGACAAGGTTCCCGAGGGATCGACCAGCGGATCTTTGCCGACACCCAATGAGGACTTCTCATGCGTGCGCCACTCACCGATGGCGTTGTAATTGTCCCAGGCGAGTCCCAGCGGGTCGATCTTCGCATGGCAGGCGGCGCAGTTCGCATCGAGGCGATGCGCTTCGAGTTTCTGGCGCAACGTGGCCTTGGGGCTGCTTGGCGGAGTCGGTTCGATGGCCGGCACATTCGCGGGCGGCGGCGGTGGTGTCTTGCCGAGGATGGCTTCGTAAAGCCACACGCCGCGATGTACCGGACGATGCCTCGTGCCATCCGAGGTGAGGCCGAGGACCGCGCCCATCGCGAGAAGTCCACCGCGATGATCCTCGGGCTTGAGCGAGGTGCGCTGAAAGCCATCGCTCTTGGGTTCCAGCAGTCCGTAGAAGTCGTAAAGACGGGCATTGGCCATGGTCCAGTCGGAATCGATGAAGGCATCGATAGGCAGATTCTTAGCAAACACTTCGCGGAAATACTCGACCGGCTCCAACCCCATGCTCTTTTCCAACCAGCGGTCGTAGCCCGGATAGATTTTGCGGTCCGGCGGGAACATGCCGAGGCGATGGAGCTGCAACCACTGGCGCGGAAAGTCCTCGAAGAACCGGCTCGCTTTTACGTCCGCGAGCATGCGGTCCACTTCCTTGCTTAAGCTCCCACTCAGCGTCCCCGCTTTGGCCGCGGACACGAGGCCGTCATCCGGCATCGAACTCCAGAAAAAATACGAAAGCCGCGAGGCAAGCTCCCAGTCGTTGAGCCGTTCGCGGGCCACGGGATCGCCTTCGACGAGATAGAGAAAGTCTTTGGCGGTCAGCACGCCTTTCAGCGCCACCTGGTAGGCGACGGTCGTGGTTTCGCCCACCTCGCGCTCGGAACGATAGGCTTGTAGATACCCGGCCAGTTCCTCCGCTTTCACCGGACGACGCCAAGCGCGTTCGGCAAAGCGCTGCAGGTGCTCCGCGACGACTTCCGGCGTGGCGCCATCGGGTGGCAGCACGCCTGCACGGCGCGATTTCTCCGCCTCGGAAAGCAGCGGACCTTCCCACTCGACCCAATCGAGCAGTACGGTGGGAAAGAGCGCATTGCCCTTGTCATCGAAGAGCTGGGCCGCCGTCGAATTCAGCAGCAAAGGTTCGCTGCTGTGCGTGAACAGATAGGTGCGCCCGCCAAACTGATTCGAAAACCTCGGCACCTGCTCGGACGAGACGACCTCGAAGAGCAGAGTGCTAGGCATCTCCACAAAAACCTCGAACTCATACACCTGCGGATGATCCTCCGGCGCCGTGATGTCGAACTCGATCAAGTCGCCGATGATGTTGCTGGCCGGGTCCCGCGGGCCGATGCGCAGATGCGCGAGCTGGCCGTCCTTTGGCCGGATGCCGCTGGCCTGAATGCGCACACGATAGAGTCCGCTTGGTGGAGCGATCCGTTCCGGTTGCGCCTGGGTGTCCCGCAGCCACGAAGAGTCGAGCGCTATACGAGAAACACCCATCTCGGACATGGCGAAGACGGGTAGACGCAGTGGCCGCTGGATGCCGAACAGCTTCAGCGACTCCTGCACCTCCTTTGCCCGCTGGCTTTCCGCCGGGCCGAAGAGCAACTCGGAGGCCGTCATGCGCTTGATGCGCGCCTGGCCCCCGGCAGCGGAGAAGGCCCGATCCAGCACCGTGCCCGCCGCGCGATAGTAGCGATCCACATGCGACGGAGACAGCGTGAGTTCGGACCCGAGACGCTCGAAACCGTGCCACAGCGTGTCCTCGTTCAACTCCCCCGGCTTGGTGGGGTCGTAGCGCACACCGAGCAGATCATAGACCGTGTTTTGGTACTCCCTCCGGCTCAGTCGATAATGCGACACCGCCGGTCGCGCCGCCATTCGGACCGCTTTGCCTTCCTTGATGAAAGAGTCCAGTGCCGTGATGAAGTCCGCGATCTCCCTCTGGTTGGGGCGTTTTTCCTTCTTGGGTGGCATCTCGCCCGAGTTCACCTGCTCGATCACCTCCGCCCAATGATGCGTGTCCGCGCCCAACTTGAAATCGCGCGAGAGCTGGTCGATGCGCAGGTCGCCCTTCTCCTTCTCCGGCCCGTGGCAGCGGATGCAATGCTTCTCCAAAAAACCCTCAAACGGCTCCGCAGCTCGGACGACACAAGGCATGCAAAGGCTGGCGATGAGGAGGAGCACTACGGTAAAAAGTGTGTGCAAATGAGAACGGTGAGTCATGTTCGGATAAGAGGAACACCCCCTGGTGCCGGGTTAATTAGCGCGCGGCTACCCCCGAAAACTCGGGGGTGTCACGCGGGCTGAATGGTGGCAAAATGCCTCATCTCCGTTGCAGATAGGGGTGCGTTTTCTGCACTGGCTTGGATGGCGATGCTTCGCCGGTTCTCCGTCGTCTTCACGACCGGAGTGGTGCTGCTGCGCCCGTGCTTCGCGGCGGATTGAGGCGAGAGCATCGGAGAAAAAATCGTCCGTCTTCTCAGCTCGGAGATGCGGCGGAACCGTACTAAAGCACAACGCTTCGCGAGTTGATCGGCAAGATCCGTGCCTCCCTTCTTGGAACAAACGGCGCCCCCCCACAGGGCCCACGGCTTCCCCGTACTCGATTGACTGCGGGTCGAAGTGAGCATGACGCTTTGGCTTGCCTGATACAGTCCAGACCTTTCCGGTGAGTCATCGCCGCCGTGGACCGTTTTTTGTTCACCCGGATTGGGCGAGGCGTGGCATCGGGCGCAGTTTGATCGCCGCCTGTGAGCGGGAATTCGCCAGTCAGGCTTTCGCACGGTGGACATCGTAGCCACGCTGGCGGGAGCACCGCTCTACGCCTTCTTTGGTTACGCGGTCTTGGAGCGTTACGATATTGTGAGGGTCAGCGGCGTGAGTTTACCCGTCGCGAAGATGAGCAAGGTTATTTAGCGCGCCCCGCGAAGATACCGCGGCCGCGAGCTGCCGAAACGGGGCGATAAAGCGCATCCTGCCAACCGGCCAAGAACCGGACCCTAAAGGCAATTTGAGCCTCAACGAGGTGGCTTGCTCGGCATGATTCTCAGCTGACCCGTCACCGCCGGTACGGCTTTTCCAACCCCGGAAAGCACATAGTGTCCCCCGACGAATTCCCCTCCCAGGGCACGGATTCCGCGGAAGGTCACAGTCCGCGTGACACCGCCCGCCTGGGGCCTCAGCCGCCCAGTTCCGGTGAGCATCCCGGAGCGGGGATCGTAACGCATCGTCATCCCGGTCATCGCGGGAAGAGGGGCTGCAGCCGCTGCGGCGGCTCCCGCCGGAGGGGCTGCCGCCTGACGGCGAACAAGGCTGATCGCGCCCTCGCCTACCGTGAGCACCTCAGCCGCATCCAGCTCGCCCTCGGCACGCAACAACTCGAGTTCGGCATTTGCCACCCCCTTCTCAAACCCCTCCAGATTCAAGCCCACCTTCCCTGGAACATCGCGTGACCCGATCAGCCCTCCGTACTCGATCAGAGGGATCCCCTCTGGAAATATCCCGCGGTCGGCTGCATTTTGGAACCATGACAGCTGGCCGGCGGCATCCCCGTCGAGATTGACGAACATCTGCGCGAGCATGTTGTTGCGGCCGCTCGAGTTCGACAGCGGAAAATACAAACTAAAGCGGGCACCGTTCGCTTCCGTCTCACTCAATCTGGTGGAAGTAGACGAGGGTGCGCTGCCGTCCGCCGGCCAAACGGTGGCCGTGACAATTCCGGAGAGGGCGATCCGCAAAGACATGAAGCTGATGCCCACGGGAGCATCGCCGACCTCCTCTGCCATGGAGAAAATGTCCCCCTTCATCACCATCAAGTTGACTGGCAGCGACGACCCATAGGGACTGCGGGACGAACCGGTCCGGACGGTGGCCTGCATGCCAAGGATTGAAGCCGCTCCCGACCCGGTCGCAGTCCTCAGATTCCCCATAAGGACAAAGACCTTCCTGTTTGGCGTTGAATATCCCTGGTCGTCCTCCTCGATGTTTCCTTCGAACACCATATTCGCCCCTGGGGGACGGATGGAAATGTTGCCAGACTGCGCCTCGACGGAGACATCCTTGGAGGCAAAGGCAAACCGGTTGATGCCGTTGATGACGTAGCCGGAAACCGCACCCGAGGCAGTCAGCGTGACGAACAGCCTTCCCCCGTCGTTCCGGTTCAACTCCTCGGAACGCTCGATCAGGCAGTCATAAATCCCCGCCGCGGCGGCACGGTTTGACAACCAGCCAGAGGCTTCAACCCGGAGTTCCATGCTTTCCCAGTCAGTCTCGCCTCCCTCGTCAAAGACCGCCTTGAGTCGGATGTTGAAGCTCCCGGCCTGCTGTGAGGCCCCTTCGAGAAACGAATAGGAGGGCGGTCCCGCTGCAATTGACAACCCTTTGGGCAGCCCCTCGGCC
This sequence comes from Chthoniobacteraceae bacterium, assembly GCA_044348365.1. GTDB lineage: Bacteria > Verrucomicrobiota > Verrucomicrobiia > Chthoniobacterales > Chthoniobacteraceae > Chth-196. The sequence goes on along the minus strand of JBIKSY010000003.1, from coordinate 21,163 downwards.
ACCAGTTTGAAGCCGGATTCCACGGGCCTCATCAGACTGTCGCTAATCCGCGCGGTTGGAACCCCCGGAGTGCCCGGTGCGATCCTCTCGAACTGCCGGAGAGGTCGGTTCCCCGCACCAGGATTCAAACTCAGGGTCTTGACCTGAGGCGACCCGGCGGGGATCACCTCAATCCGCCTCTCGGCCCGACCGGCAACAGTTGACGCAGTGGACATCCACTCAAACGTGACGAAGAACTTCCCGGATTCCGAGGGGGTCCCGATAATTTCAAACGCACCGCTCTCTACTGCATCTACTCCCTCGCCGGAAACGATGGGCGACAACACCAAGCCAGAGGGGAGGCCGGTGACCTTCAATTTCGAAGCGCTGCCCAGAGGCAACCTCCACGGACTCGAAGGCACATATGCGGAGAGGAACCACTCCTTGACAGTCTCACCCACCTCGAACTGGCTGCGGCCGTATGGGAAGAGCAGTACATTTGAAACATCCGACTGATCGGTCACCGTGAGAATGACCGACAACTCGGACGTCTTGATTCCATCAGCCATGGTCGCCTGAAGCGTGACGGAATAAACACCCGGTGTCTTCGGAGTTCCAGAAAAGCGCGCCAACTGGTGGAAGCCGGGACCTTTCTGCAAAAATTGGACGCCCTCAGGAAGGGTGCCACGCACCTCTATGGAATGCGGAAGCCTGTACCAGTAATCGTCGCCAGGACTCGGCCGGAGAATCACCACAGGCGTGTCGTCCATCGCCTTCCCCACAACCAGCTGGTTTGTTCCCGTGCCGGCCAACGACAACGCATAGCCGTTTTTCAACGGTGCCGCAGCGGTTTGGAACTGCAAGGCTCCGCCGGAATCCAGCATCCGGACTTGTGCCCGGGCGAGCGGCAAGATCTGAAAGAGCGTCATGGCGGCCAGTGCGTGGCAAAACAACTTGCGCATTCACGATTTCTAGAATGAGAAGTCACGCTGTCAATGTGCTAACTGCGACAGCAATTAGATTAATCAACAGCGAAACGTTCGGTAACATCTCATGCTACCTTTGTTGTCTTTACCGATGGCTGGCGACGCCACCACCCCTGAGCCAATTAAGCGCGCCCCGCGACGATACCGCGCGCGGAAGCTGCGGAAACGGGGCGAAAAGCAATTTCTACCGGACTAACAGGCCTTCCCTACATAGATACGTGAAAAGGAAATGCTGATCAGTTTCATCAAACGCCGTGAAATACTCGTCCGCGCGCTACACGTGCTGGTCGCCGCCGCGGCCGGCGCAGCGGCCGTGATCGGTCTGCCGAAGGGCCCGGTCATCGCGGTCGTGATGGTGGCGTGCGCAGCTATCGAGGGTTGGCGATGGTGGCGCGACAAGCACGCGCCTGAGACGCCGCCGCCCATCGACGAGCAGGTCCGCAATTCCCGCCGCTGGCCCTGGCAGTGTGCGTGGCCTTTCCTCACGGTGATTGGCCTCGTGGCGCTCGGTGCGGTTGGCCGAGCGCGCGGGATGTCGTGGTCGCTGGTAGGTCTGTTCTGTGGCTTCGGGCTGGCTTTCGCACTGTATTTCTTTTTCACGCAGATCGAGTCGGCGCGGATGTGGCGCAGCGGCAGGAAGAAACGGGGGCCGTTGGTGCGCGACTGGACGCTTCTGGCCGTCTCCGGCTTTTTTTGCGTGGCCGGTCTCTTTGGGGTCTGGCGTTCGCCCGAAGACCGCAAACTGTGGGCCGCGCTTGCGTTCTTCGCTCTGTGCACTCTGGTAGCCGTGGAAATCGTGCTGACCAAACTGCGGCGAGAGCGCTTCGAGGCCATGCGCGTGGAAGTCGTGGGCGGCGTGCCGATTCGGTTCGCCGTTGCGCGTTTCGTGGTCCTCGGCGTCGGAATGACGGTGGTTGCTGGCACCATGTCGTTCGCACCGGTGCCGGCGCTCGCCCGGGTTTGTGCAGCCGTGGTCGGCGTGGCGGGGATCTGGCTGCTCGGCACCATCGCCACCGGCCACATAGGCCGGCGCTTCATCCAATTCGATCCGGCTGGCCTCACGGTGAGTGAGGGCAGCTTCCAGTACCAGGTGGCCTGGGACAGCATCCTGGACCTTGCCGAGTACGAATTCGCGGACAACCCCGTGGTGGGATTCAATATCGCTGGCCTCGAGGAGGCCATGGCCATGCAGATAGAAAAAGCACGGGGGGCCTCGATTTCGATGGCCAACGGATTCGTTTCGTCGGGGGTGCATGTCACGCCGGCCGAGCGCTCACCAAAGGCGATGAAGCGCCTGGTTTCAAATCGCCGATCCCTGAGAAGGCACGTTGCAATCTTCCCGATGCACTTCGGGCTCGATTCCGGCGTGCTCGCCGCGGCCATAGCGACTTATGTCTTGGACCCGTCGGCACGCGCGTCGCTTGCGCGGCAACCAGCCTTGTCGCGGAGCACGTGAGCCGGCAGGCCGGTTTTTTAGGTTCAAGTCCAGGTCTCTGTTTCAGGTGCAGCTCGACCTTCCCCACCCCCAAAACGTCGGTGCCGATTTATGACTCGGATTATGGCTTGGATTACGAATTTGCCATATTTAGGGCTTCAAACGAAAGTTAACCCCCTCATTCCCAACGAGTGGCGGAGGGAGCGGGATTCGAACCCGCGGAACCTTTCGGTTCTCCGGTTTTCAAGACCGGTGCAATAAACCACTCTACCATCCCTCCCGAAAGCCGCTCTGCGGAGCCTCGTCGAAAAAGCAGGGACTCTTGAAACTGAACCCGCCGCAACGACCCGTACTCCACCCGTATGTCCTCAAAATACGGTGGTTTTCGCAAGCCCTTTCCTCAGGGAGAGGGGCTGGCGTGGCCAAAAGACGGGGTGCCAGCCCCGTCGACCCCGTTGCCACGGGCTTAGGCGAACAGCTCTTTGACCACGTGGGCGGATTCGACACCAGTCAACCGCTGGTCCAGCCCCTGGAACCGGTAGGTGAGCTTTTCGTGGTCGATGCCCAGCAGCGCCAGCAGGGTCGCGTGGAAGTCCCGGACGTGCACCTTGTTGGTTGCCGCCTTGTACCCGACCTCATCCGACTCACCGTAGTGGAACCCACCCTTCACGCCGCCGCCGGCCATCCAGACAGTGAATGCGTTTGGGTTGTGGTCGCGGCCGGGCTTGCCGCCCTTTTGCGAGGTGGGGGTGCGCCCGAATTCGCCCGCCCACACGACCAAGGTTTCCTTGAGCAGCCCGCGTTGTTCCAGATCGGCCAGCAGCGCGGCCACGGGCTGGTCGGCCTCCAGCGCAAACCCGCGGTGGTTGCCGACCAGGTCGCCGTGGCAGTCCCAGCTCTGTTGGTTTTCCATGCCGCCAGAATAAATCTGCACAAACCGCACCCCCCGCTCCACCATGCGGCGGGCGGTGAGGCACTGCACGGCGAAGTGTTTGCAGTGGTTTTGGTCGGTGCCGTACAGCTTGCGGATGTGTTCGGGTTCGCTGGAGATGTCGAACGCCTCGGGTGCAGCCGTTTGCATTCGGTATGCCAGCTCAAAGCTTTCGATCCGGGCGGAAAGCTCGCTCTCGATGGGAGTGGCCGCCATGTGCCGCCGGTTGAGTCCGGCGAGAAGGTCGAGTTGCGCGCGCTGGGCCTCCCCGGCGGCGGCCGGCGTGAGGTTCTCAATGGGGTCGCCGTCGGGCTTGAGCCAGGTTCCCTGGTACACACTCGGCAAAAAACCCGCGCCCCAGTTGAGCGCGTTGCCTTTGGGCAAGCCCCGTTTGAGCGGATCACTCATCACCACAAAACTCGGGAGGCTTTCCGCCTCCGAGCCAAGGCCGTAGGTGACCCACGAACCGACGCAGGGCGACCCCATGCGGGTGATGCCAGTGTTCATCATGAACAAGGCCGGGCTGTGGTTGTTGGACCCCGTCCAGCACGAGTGAACGAAAGACATCTTGTCCACGTGCCGGGAGAGGTGTGGAAACAGGTCGCTCACCCAGGTCCCGCTCCGGCCGTGCTGCGCCCATTCAAAAGGGGACTTCATAAGGGGCCCAGCCGAGCCCGGGAAAAACCCGGTCTTCGGATCAAAACCCTCGAGCGTCATGCCGTCGCGCTTTTGCAATTCAGGTTTGTAGTCCCAGGTGTCCACCTGGCTGGGACCGCCGTTGGCAAAAATCCAGATGACCGATTTGGCCCTTGCGGGCAGCGGGGGAGTTTTTGGTGCCAAGGGATTGCGCGCGACGGCGGCGGCGGCGGCGTGTGTGGTGGTCCCGGTGCGAGCCAGCAGGGCGGCGCAGGCCAGCCAACCGAAGCCGCCACCGGCCCGTTGGAGTGCTTCGCGGCGGGTGAGTGAGAGGAGGGGATTCATAGGTCTGGGTTACGGGAGGTAGACAAACTCGTTGGTTTCTAGGAGGACCTGGCAGAAGTGGGTGAAGGCCTCGGAAGCCGCCTGGTCGGGTGTCCCTGAGGTACGACCAAGGCGTGCGGCCTGGGTCTGGAGGAAGCCGCGGGCCAACTCGTTCTCGTCCGGCAGGGGCGCGCGGCTCAGCGCCACGGCGTAGGCCCCCTCGATCAACTTTTCAGGCGGGGCCGCCTGACCGGCGGTCCGGGTGACGCGGGCGGCCAAGGCCGCGGCGGCGTTGCGGGCCAGGGTGCTGTTCATGAGGATCAGAGCCTGGGGGGCGACGGTGGTGGTCGGCCGGAGTCCCTGGCTGGCCAGCGGTTCAGGCTGGTCAAAGCTGACCATCGAGCTGGTCAGTTTGCTGCGCTTGACCCGTAGGTAGATGGATCGGCGGGGGCTCTTGTCGTCCGCCACGCCGGGTCCATACATCTGGGGGTCGAGCAACCCGCCGACTGCAAGCAGGCTGTCCCGGATGGCCTCCCCCTCGAGGCGCACCGGGGTGCGGCGTACAAACAGTGCGTTGTCGGGATCAGCCTTCACCTTGGCCTCCTCCCTGAGTGCCGCCTGTTGGTAGGCATCGCTGGTGAGGAGCAGCCGGTGCATGGCCTTCACGCTGCCGCCTTTGGCGAGCAACTCGCCGGCGAGCCAGTCCAAAAGCTCCGGCTGGGCGGGAGGCGCCCCGGTTTTTCCGAAGTCGTTCGGGGTGGCGACGATGCCCCTGCCGAAATGGTGCAGCCAAAGGCGGTTTACAAAAACGCGTGCCGCCAGGGCGCCTGCACCCTGGCTTTCATCGAGGATCCAGTTGGCCAGTGCCCGGCGCTTTCCGAAGTAGGTGGCCTCGGCCGGGGGCGTCCACGCCCAGCGCTTTTCGGGGGCCCGTGCCAGCACCTGCAGGAACCCCGGAGTTGCGGGTTCCTCCTTGAGCGCCACGTTGCCGCGTTTGAGTACAAAGGTTTCCTTGTAGGTTTCCACGCTGCCCCCGGCGGTGTGGTATTTGACGGGGGGAAAACTCTCCGAGGCCACGAGCACCTTGCTCAGCCCGCTGGGTTCGGCCTTTTCGCTCGCCACACGGCGTGCCTCCAGGGCGCGCCACGGCTCCTGCTGTGCCAACCACCAGCGTTCGAGTTTGAGCCGGTCCGCCGTGTTTTCCGGGGAACGCCGGGCCCGGAGCAGTCCGGCCACATCCGCCTCAAAAGTCGGGTGCGACAGGGCGGGTTCGCCGCCGCTCATCCACGAAAGCCTTGGGCGTCCAATGGAATGCTGGGCTCCGCTCTGAAACTCGAGGGTCACCCGGATCCGGCTACCGGAAGAGGGAGTCAACGGCTCGGCAAAGGTAAACGCCGCGCTGTGCCGCTCTTTTTCCTTTCCGCCGATGGACCAGCCCTCGCCTTTCCTGCCCGTCAACGCCGCCGCCACGCCCATGTTTTTGGAGTTCTGCTCAAAATCGGCCACCGCACCGGAAAGGGCCACCTCTTGGCGGGCACCCTCGGCGCTCTCCAGTTCCACGCGCACCCGGCTGAGCTGGAAGTTGCCGTTGCCCGCCCGGCCCGGCCCTGTCCTGGGCAGGGATGGGTCGGGCAACGCCTCCAAACGCAGGCCCGTCAGCGGGCGCTGCGGGGCGGCGGACACAAACTCAAAGTTTTCCTGACTGGGGACAGGCCCTTTCGCGGCGAGAAACGAACCGTCCGGCTGCGGCGCGAGCTTGGTGCCCGCGCTTGTCTTGGTTTCCGCCGGGGTCCACACCTCCCACGCGGGGGGCGCGGTAAACGCGGGAAGTTCCTGCTGAAGAAACCGCTCAAAGCGGTGCTGGCCGGTCTGCTCCCACAGGCGCTGTTCTGCGAGCAACTTCTCGTGCCCGGCTCTCCAGACTGCTTTCATCTCGCGCGTCTTGTCCGGGTCCACATCCAGCTCGATTTCGCTGCGCACGGTGCCGGTGAAGCTGGAAAGCATCCGGTAGTAGTCCCGGGTTGGGATGGGGTCGTATTTGTGGTCGTGGCACCGGGCGCACCCGACGGTCAGCCCGAGGAAGGCGGCGCTGGTGGTCGAGAGCATGTCGTCCATGTCCTCGTAGCGTACCCGCTCGAGCTCGTTGATGGTGATCTGGGTCGGGAACACCCCCAGACTCAAAAACGCGGTGGCGGCCAGCGCCTTGGGGTTGCCCGGGGCGAATTCGTCCCCAGCGATCTGCCACTGCACAAACTGGGAAAAGGGCAGGTCGCTGTTGAGGGCGTGGATGAGAAAGTCCCGGTAGTGGTGGCTGCCGACGCGGTCGTAGTCTTGTTCAAACCCCGAGCTTTCGCCGTAGCGCGCCACGTCCATCCAGTGCCTCGCCCATCGCTCCCCGTAGCCAGGCCGCGCAAGCAATGCGTCGACGAGTTTTGGCCAGGCGTCCGGGGAGGGATCCTGGACAAAACGCTCCACCTCCTCGGGGGTGGGCGGCAGCCCCGTGAGGTCCAGGGTGGCCCGGCGGATGAGGGTGCGGCGGTCGGCCTTCGGGGCAAGGGAGAGCCCTTTGGCGGCGGCCTTCGCCGCTAAAAACCTGTCCACCGGGTGCTTCCAGCCGGAGGCCTCGGGCAGTGGCGGTTGGGACAAGGGAGCGAACGCCCACCACTGCCTGTCCTCTTCGGTGACTTTTGCCCGGTCGCGCTCGGCTTTTTTGCCCTCCACCAAGGGCTTGCTGTAGGGCGCACCCTGCTGGATCCACGCCTCGATTTTCGCCACAAGCTCCTCGGGAAGCCTAGGTTTGCGCTCTGGCATGAAGGGCTCTTCCTCGTGCCGCAGCATTTTGAGGAGCCGGCTTTGCTCGGGATGAAACGGCACCACGGACGGCCCGTCCGCCCCCCCTTTGAGGAGCAGTTCCCGGGTGCCCAAGTCCAGGTCGCCTTTGATTTTGTCGCCCCCGTGGCACTTCAGGCAGTGTTCCTTGAGCAGGTCGCCCACCTCCCGGTCAAAGGACTCCAGGCCTCGGGTCATCCGGGCAGCGTGGTCGGCCGGCAGCGGGGCCGTGGCTGCCAGAGCGCCGTACTGGAGGCTTACCATCGCGAAACAAAGCGCGAAACGGCTGTGGGAATGGGGGGACCTGGCTTGGGACATAAAGCGGGGAATACGGACTCAGGAAAATGCCCCGTTTCTGATGTACAACCGGGGCCCAACGAACGGCCCAAAAGTGGAGGCTGGTGGGAAGTTGTCAAGGAGCGGGAGGAGTGCCGGGGCGAAGGCACTGCGGCTTTCTTCTCATCCGCAGCGATACAGATCGGACTTCCCACGACGCTGGCTCCCAAAAAACCAAAGCCCAGCGTCAGATGATAAAAACGCGACCATGGGGCGCAGCGGAGAGTGAGAAGCGACGCTTGCGAGGGCCTGAGCGTACAATTCAGGCTTTCCTGAGAACCGGACTTAACCCGGGGTCGTCCCCTAAAGGAGCTCCATCGAAAAATCGACCGCCCTGGCGGAGTGGGTCAGGGCGCCTGCGGAAATAAAGTCGACCCCCGTGGCTGCGATGGCGCCGACCGTCTCCAAGGTGACACCGCCCGAGGCTTCCAGCGGAATGCGCCCGGCGCTCAGCGCGACCGCGGACCGGAGTTCTGCGAGGCTCATGTTGTCCAACAGGATCACATCGACGCCGCTCAGCGAGAGGAACGCTTCGACTTGTGCGAGGGTGTCCGCCTCGAGTTCTACCCTTACGGCGGGATGGGTTTCCTTGAAGCTGAGAATGGCCGCCTGCAACCGGTTTGGAGAGACGCCCGCGGCGAGGTGGTTGTCCTTTACCATCACCATGTCGTAGAGGCCCATCCGGTGGTTGCAACCGCCGCCCGCCAGCACAGCGGCTTTCTCCAGCGCACGGAGGCCGGGAATGGTCTTGCGCGTGTCCAAAATGCGCGCACGCGTGCCGGCGACCGCCTCCACAAAGCGCCGGGTGAGCGTTGCGATGCCGGAGAGGTGCTGGAGAAAGTTCAGCGCCACCCGTTCCGCGGTCAAAAGCGAGGGAAACGGGCCCTCCACCCGGAGCACCGAATCGCCCGGTGCCACCTGGGAACCGCTGGCGCGCAGCACCTCCACCCGTACTGCCGGGTCGACGCGCAGGAAAACCTCCGCCGCGGTTTCGACGCCTCCGGCGACAGCGGGTTCCTTGGCAAAGAGGCGGGCGACGCCCGGACGCGGTTCGACGAAAAACCGGGCGGTGAGGTCCCCCGAGCCGATGTCTTCGGTGAGGGCGATGGCAATGGGGTCGTGGGCGGAGGCTTGCATCAGAAAGCGTTGGGCGGAAGCTAGTTGGGAAGACTTTGAGCGAAGGCACGCAGTTCCGGGCTGGCGGAGCGTCTGGCGGTCTCGAGGAGTTTCCGGTAGGCGGTCCGGGCCTCCGGTTGGGTCAGGGAGGGGAGCACGAGCAGCATCTGGCGCTGCACCTGTGGCGCCCGGTCGTTGGAGAGCGCCAGGAGCCGCACAGCGAGCTCCGGGTCGCCTCCGCAGAGCGGGGCGCCCAGACGTACCATGGCTGCCCGGATGGCGGGTGAGGTGTCCGTGATGGAGCGCAGGATCTGGGCGGCTTCCAAAGGCCCGCTCTTTTCGAGTTGGCTGAGTGCGGCGAGTCTTTTGGCTTCCGAGGAGTCGGAGTTGAGCGTGCGCAGCAGCGCCAGATTGGAATCCGCGCCGGGGCAGGGGAGCAGCCCGGCAAGAGCAAAGGAGACGAGAAACAGAAGAAGGGTGCGCACGTGGACAACATGCCAGAAAATCGTGCTCTGGAAACCACACAGGACCGAATTTCAGTCTGCCCCCCGGGCCGCCCCAGCGGTTGATTTCTGCGTGCCGCCCCCTAGGCTGTGTGAATGTCCTGCACCAAGATTGACCCCGCCTTGCATCAAGCCCGGAAGCCGGACTGGATCCGCGTGCGTTTGCCGTCGAATCCGGTATTTTTCTCCACCAAGGCGCTTGTCTCGGATTTGAAGCTGCACACCGTCTGCGAGGAGGCGCAGTGCCCGAACCGGTGGGAGTGCTGGAGTCAGGGGACCGCCACCTTCATGATCGCCGGCGACCGTTGCACGCGCGCCTGCGGGTTTTGTGCGGTAACCACGGCCAAGCCTTTCCCCCTGGAGGCCGACGAGCCGCAGCGGGTGGCCGAGGCGGTGCGGCGGATGCGCCTTAAGCACGTCGTGGTCACGGCCGTCGCGCGCGACGATCTCAAGGACGGCGGGGCCGAGCACTTTGCCCAGACCATCCGCGCTATCCGCGAGGTGGGGGAGGAGATCAACATCGAGGTGCTCACGCCTGATTTTCACGCCAAGGACGACTGTCTGGAGGTGGTCATCGCCGCCGGCCCGCAGATTTTCAACCACAACCTTGAAACGGTGGAGCGGTTGACTCCCGTGGTGCGCTCCCGGGCCAAGTACAGGCGTTCGCTGGAGGTGTTGGCACGGGTCAAAGCACTGGCGCCCGGGATGGTTACCAAGAGCGGGCTCATGCTGGGGTTGGGCGAGACCGAGCCGGAACTCTTTGAGGCGATGGACGACCTGCGAGCGGCGGGGGTCCAGGTGCTCACCCTCGGCCAGTATCTGCGTCCCAGTCCGCAGCACCTCCCCGTGGTGGAGTACATTCATCCGGAGGTTTTTGAGCGGCACAAGGAGCTGGCCTACGCGAAGGGCTTTGACTTTGTAACTTCGGGCCCGCTCGTACGCAGCTCCTACCACGCCGCCGATTTTGATCCGCGCGCGCTCAGCCGAAAGACCGCTCTGGGGGCCGTGTGACGCCCCCTCTTCGGGCGATGCCGCGGGCTTTCCATGGCGTGCCCCGTTTGGGCGGGAGGGGTGCTGTTGCTGTTGGGGAGCCGCTTTGTACACCGTACGCACTGCGTCCGGGTCCACGATGCACGAGTGACGGATGCGTTCGGGTAGTCCGGCGCACCGGAGGTGCATTTTATTCGCCAGCCCATGGCAACCCCGTGGGGACACGGCCCCACGGGCAACCCGCCCTTTTGCAGGGCGTTCCTTTAGAGGAGGATTTTATTCAGGAAGAAAGCGCGTCGGCCACTCGGCGGATTTCCGCCAGTTTGGAGTCCCAGTCGGTTTCGCGTTTGCGGTGCTCTTCGACCACGGCGGCGGGCGCGCCTGACACAAAGGTTTCGCTGGAGAGCTTGGCACGCACCTTGACCAGTTCCTGTTCGATCTTGGCGATCTCCTTGCCCAAGCGTTCGCGTTCGGCCTCGATATCGACGAGGCCCGTGAGCGGGAGGAACAGTTTGCCCAAGGGGGTCAGGGCCGTGGGGGTGCCCTTGGGAGGGTTCCAGTCGGGAGCGACGCTTTCGAGCGACTCGGCGTTGAGCAGAATCCGGATGACCTCCGCATCGTGCGGCGCGATGGGCGAGGCCGGTTGGAATACAAAGGGCACCCTTTTGTTCGAGGCGATGTTGAAGTCCCGCCGCAGCACGCGCCCGGCGCTGACGACCTCGAAACGGGCGTTGGCGTAGGCCTCGTCTTCGGGGAGGAGCCCGTAGTGGGCGTGGAAGTCGGGGCCGAGGGGCTTGGGCCAGAGGGCCTGCATGAGGAAGCGGCCGCCGAGGGCCTCGGGCAGGTCGGCGTTGAATCCGAGGCCGTGCCAGAGCTCCTCGGTGATGAAGGGCAGGAAGGGGTGGAAAAGCCGCAGGGAGTGGGCGAGGACGAAGTCCATGACGGCCAGGGTGTTGTCCTTGCGGTTGAGATCCCCGGAGTTGAGCGCAGCCTTGGAGGCCTCGACGTACCAGTCGCAGTACTCGTTCCAAAAGAAGCGGTACAGGGCCTGGGCCGCGTCCGAGAACCGGTACTCGTCTAGGGCGGCGGAAACCTCGGTGATGGCCGCGTCGAGCCGCAGCAGGATCCACTTGTCGTCGGTGGAGAGCCATTCGGAGCGGATCTCGCCCTCGGTGGCGCCGCCCTGCATCTGGCGGAAGCGCGAGGCGTTCCAGAGCTTGGTGCAGAAGTTGCGGCCGAGCTCGACGTTCTTTTCGTCGAAGAGCACGTCCTGTCCGATGGGGGCGCTGCGCATGACGCCGAAGCGGAGGGCGTCGGCGCCGAACTTGGCGATGAGGTCGAGCGGATCGGGAGAGTTGCCCAGCGATTTGGACATCTTCCGGCCCTGCTTGTCGCGGATGATCCCCGTGAAATAGACGTTCCGGAAGGGCAGCGCGTCGCAGTACTCAAACCCGGCCATGATCATCCGTGCGACCCAGAAAAAGATGATGTCCGGACCGGTTACCAGGTCCGTGGTGGGGTAGAAGGCCTGCAGGGTGGGCGTCTTTTCCGGCCAGCCCATGGTCGCAAAGGGCCACAGCCACGAGGAAAACCAGGTGTCGAGCACGTCGGAATCCTGCTGCCAGAGGGTGGTGTCGGCGGGGGCCACGTTGCGGCAGTATGCGAGGGAACCGTCCTCAAGGGTACGCACGGAGTTTTCGGGGACGGCCTCGCCGAGACCCGCCCGCGCGGCGTCGGCGTCGGTGCCGCGGTAGTACCAAACCGGAATCCGGTGGCCCCACCAGAGCTGGCGGGAAATGCACCAGTCCTGAAGGTTGCCCATCCAGTGTTCGTAGACCTTGCTCCAGCGTTCCGGATGAAAGCGCATCTCGCCCGTGCTGACCACCTGGCGGGAGGCCTCCTGGGAGGGGTAGCGCAAAAACCACTGCTGGCTGAGGCGGGGTTCGACGGGGACGTCGGCCCGCTCCGAGTAGCCGACGTTGTTCTGGTAGGGCTCCTCCTTTTCCAGGGCTTCGAGCTCGCGTAGACACTCCACCGCGACCTTGCGCGCCTCGAACCGGTCCAGTCCCGCGAGCCGTTCCCCGGCGGCCGTGTTCATCGTGCCGTCCGGGTTCATGATGTCGAGGACCGGCAGCTGGTGGCGGTGCCCGATTTCAAAGTCGGCCTTGTCGTGGGCCGGGGTCACCTTGAGGACGCCCGTGCCGAAAGAGGATTCGACGTGGGCGTCGCCGACAATCGGGATGAGCCGCTGGGCTCGAGACATTTCTGCCGGGAGCGGGCGCACGGCGTGCAGCCCGATGAGTTCCTTGTAGCGGGGGTCCTCCGGATGGACTGCGATGCCGGTGTCGCCTGGGATGGTCTCGGGCCGGGTCGTTGCGATGGTCAGGAAGGTGCCGGGCCGCTCTGCGACCTCGACGCGGAAATGGTAGAGGGTCCCCGACTGGGACTTCATGACGACCTCTTCATCGGAGAGGGCCGTGCGCGAGACGGGGCACCAGTTGACCATGCGTTTACCGCGGTAGATGGCCCCCTTTTGGAAGAGGTCGACGAACACGGCCTGGACGCAGGCGGAGTACTCGGGATCCATCGTGAAGCGTTCGCGGCTCCAGTCGCAGGAGGCGCCCAGTTTCTTGAGCTGCTGGATGATGATGCCCCCGTGCTTTTCCTTCCACTCCCAGACTTTTTCGAGAAAGGCGTCCCGTCCCAGGTCGTCGCGGTGCTTGATGACGCCCTGCTTCTTCAAGGTGCGCTCCACCACCGTCTGGGTGGCGATGCCCGCGTGGTCGGTGCCGGGCAACCACAGGACTTCCTTTCCGAGCATGCGTGCGCGTCGGGCGAGGATGTCCTGGATGGTGTTGTTGAGGACGTGCCCGAGGGTCAGCACCCCGGTGACGTTCGGAGGCGGGATAACAATCGAGTAGGCCGGGCGCTGTGCGGATACGCGTTCGGGGTGGGCCGTAAAGCAGCCTTCCTCCAGCCAGCGGGCGTACCACGTTTCTTCGATGGCCTGGGGTTCGTAGGTCTTTGGGAGCTCGGACATAAAAAGGGAGGGGAACTGTCCGTTTCCTGCGGGCCAATGGCAAGCCTTGCCGCGAGCGGGGGACGGCTTCGCTGCGTCGCTCAGTCGCGGGCGGGCGGGGTGGCGCTTTCCAATACAGAGCCCAGAGCGCAGCGCAGGACGGTGCCGCGGCCGACCCGCAGCCGGAAGGGGGTTTCCAGGGGAGGGTGCCGGCGCAGCAGCGCCAGGGTCGCCTGCCCCAGGCGCCGGGGCAGGCTCACGCTGAAGCGCAGCCGGTGTCCGTTGATTCCCCGTACGTAGCGTTCCCCCGCGGACAGCCAGTCGGCCGCCTTATCGAGCCAGTGTTCGAAAACGGGTCGGGCGCGTTCGGGCGCGCTCAGGAGCTCCGCGGGCTGGAGGCCGACGGTGCGCAGCTGGTCCGCGGGGAGGTAGCAGCGGCCCGCCCGCAGGTCGGCCGGCAGATCGCGGAGAATGTTCACCAGTTGGAGGCCCTGGCCGAACTGACAGCCCAGATGCAGGAGCTCCTCGAGCGGAAGGCGCGCGAAGCGGGGGAGCTGCAGGGCGCACAGCCGGGTCCAGAATTCGCCCACACAACCGGCCACGGAATAGGTGTAGGATTCTGTGTCGGCGACCTTGGCGAGGCTTTGGGGGGCACCTTCGGCGGCATAGCCGAAGCGGAGCAGATCGCCACGCTGTCCGCCAATGATGGTGGAGAGGACGGAGTGGATTTCGTCGCGCAGGGGTGCGGGAAAGCCGTGGTAGGAGCGGAGGATGGGGTGGATCCGGGCGAGGAGCCGGGCCTCTCCGGGATGGGTACAGCCGAGGCCGGCCAGGAGGGGCGCGACCGCGGCGAGCGAGGCCTGGGCGCCGGGCTGGAGGGCTGCTTCAAAGGCGGCAAGGGCCTCCAACCTGCGGGCCAGCGGGGCGAGGGCTGCGTCGGCAATCGTATCACTGGCGCGTGCCAACAGGTAGGCAAGGCTCAGAGGGCCGCGGACCGGGGGCGGCAAAAACTTGAGCGACAAATGGAAGGAGCGGGAGACAGCCGCCAGTAGGGGCGCGGGAACTTCGTTTGCTTGTGCGCGGCCCCCGCCGCCGCCGGAGCTCACAAGCCCAAATCCGAAAGCAGTTCCTCGTCCACCCGGCCGGAGACCTGGATTCCGCGGTCCACCTGGTAGGCGCGGATGGCCGAACGGGTGCCGGCTCCGGCAAGGCCGTCGACCCCGCCCCGGTAGTAGCCGTAGCCGCGGAGTTTTTCCTGCACTTGGGCGACCAGATGACTGCCCGAAGGGGCGAGCACTCGGTAGTTTGAGGAGGAGGCCGGGGGGAGGCCCTGGTACACGGGTGCCGCCGAATAGACCGGCGGGGCGATGTAGACGGGGGCAGGTGGGTAGTAAGCAGGAGGGCAGTAAGGCGGAGGGTAGTAGGCCGGGGGGCAGTAGAACGAGGGTCCGCCGTAGTACGGTCCTGGATTCCGGTAGCGGTAGTCTTGCCGATAGAAGGGACCGCTGGAGAAGCTGACGTCTATTCTGGAGCGGGGGTTGGAGCGGGGACTGGAGCGGAAGAAGGGGGGGGCCGCGGTGGCTGATCCACAAAGGAGGGCGATCGAGGTGAAGGCGACCAAAGGGCTCAGGAGGGAGGGTGTCTTTTGGAGTGTGGCTTTCATGGTATTACCCGTGCGCAACAGATACCTCCAGACCCTCGGGCACAACGAAAAGAAAACAAGAAAAGTTCCTTCCTGTTTGGGTGGCTCACTTTGTTTGGAACTCCTTGCTGCCCGCCAGCGCCTGCACAAATTCACGCATGGCGAAGTTTTTTGCTTTCACTCGCCGGACCATTTCCACGGCCAAGTCTTCATCCGTAAAGCCAAACTGGCGTCCGAGCGCGTAGGCGATGAGGTTCTCAGCCAGACCTCTGGCGAAGGCTTCGGGTCTGGAGGCGAGAATCTCTCGCAGCTCAAAGTAGTCTTTGAACGCCGGGCCCTTGTGGAGCGCTGCGGCCGGGTCGATGGTCCAGTGTTTGACGAGCTTTGGATTGGGTTTCCCGTTGGCGTCCACGGCCTGAAAACTGTCCTCGGTGCGCCATTTGCCAACCGTGTTGAAATTCTCGAGACCGAAGCCGATCGGGTCGATCGCGCGGTGGCAGCTTGCGCATTGCGGCTGCTCCTGATGGGCAAGCAGGCGCTCTCGCGTGGTCAGGAGCTGGCCGTTGAGCCGCGTGATCTGAGGCACGTTGGGAGGTGCATTCGGCGGGGGCTCGTTCAGCAGGAACCGCAGCACCCACGCCCCCCGCTCCACCGGACTGGTGTGCTCGCCGTTGCTGCCCATCGCGAGTACGGCCGACATCCCCAGCAACCCGCCCCGCGGCGAACCTGCGGGGAGGCTGACCTTGCGGAACTCGTCGCCGCTCACCCCCTCCAGTCCGTAGAAGGTCCCCAACAACCCGTTGACGACGACGTAGTCGGCCTTCAGCAGGTCGCGGACGCTGGCGTTTGTGCGCAGCAGGTGTTCGACCGTGCGGAAGACCTCGGTCCGCGCAGCGGCCTTTGTGCTCTCGTCAAAGTCGCGGTAGAGCTTGGTGTTGAACTGGAAAAAATCCAGCCGGTCCAGGCGCAGCCACTGGTGGGTGAAGCCGTCGACAAACGCGCGCGATTTCTCGCTGTCGATGAGCCGGTCTACCTGTGCGGCGAGGACGGCGGGCTTTTGCAGCTCTCCGTTGCGTGCAAGCAACAGCAGCGTGTCATCGGGCGGCGCGCTCCATAGGAAGTAGGAGAGGCGCGTCGCCAGCTCCAGGCCGTTGAGGGGACGCGGTTTTTGTTCGTCCGCCGGCTCGCTCAAGTAAAGGAAGCCCGGCGTTGCAAGCACCACGCTGAGCGGCGTCTTGAGTGCCTCCTGAAAACGATCACCCGCTTTCAGGCGCACCTCAAAAAGCCGCACCAGCTTGTCGATATATTCCGGACTGGGGGCGCTGTCCCGGAAGGCATGGATGGCAAACCGTTCGATGACCTCCCTTGCGCCAGCGCTGTCCTGCGTACGCGCGTGCAGGAGTTCCTGCGAGCCGCCTTTGTTGGGGGCGTTGAGAGGTCCCTGCCATTCGAGCCAGTCGATCCAGAGCGCGGGGTCGCGCTGTTTGGGATCCTGGATCAGCCGGGTACGGCCCGGAAGGCTGATGCCCTCTTTTTTGAGCGGGCGCTTTTCCATCAGGACGAACTTGCGCGGGCCGTTTGGGACGATGCGGAAGGGCAGTTCGAGGACCTCGGGCTCATCGAAGCCTGCCGTCACCTGCCGGTTGGCCAGGAAGGTGCGGTCGTCTTTGTCGATAGGGCTGGCCTCGACGAACGAAAGGAACGCCCTTTCCGGGGGTGTCTCCGGAACGCGCCCGATTTTGACGCGCAGGACGTAGTCTCCGGCGGCCGCGTCCGGCGGCAGGTTGACTGCAAACTCGGAGGTCTCGTTCACGGTATTGTCCAGATAGAGGCCGGTCCTGGATTTCGGCCAGTCGAGGTACTGCTGGAACCAGCGGTTGTTTTGCTCCCAGACGACTTTGTGGAAATCCGCGGCGTCCTTGTCGCGGAAGCCAAACTCCGGGAGCCGCGCCACCTCGGCGCCGGCGGCCTGCCACTTCTGGTAGTTTTGATATTGAAGCCGCGCGCGGTCATGGGTGCGCTGGATTTCGGGCGTTTTGGATTCGGGCTCGATGTGTTGGGTCTTTGCCAGGGATGCCTGTGGCGCGCTTGCGAGCGGGCCCTCCCATTCCACCCAGTCAATCCAGAGGGCGGAAACAGGCCCAACCCCGGTGGCCTTGCGGGCCTCCGTGTACGCCGCCTGATCGTGTTTCGGATCGCGCCTTTCCCGGAGGACGAAGATGTGCGGAGTGTCCGCGGTGATGCTTATGGGGACCTCGATGGTCTGTGGGGCACTCGTGGTCCCGCTGATCTGGAAGGTTTGGAGGAGGGTGAAATCGTCCTTTTCCTTTCGGCTGCCGAACATCAGGAAGCGGCGCTCCGCTGGGACGCCTTCCGCCGCGCCGATGCGGATGCGGAGGATGTATTCGCCGGGGGGGGCGGTTTCGATCTCGTGTTTTGTTTTCAGCCAGCCTGAGGGCTGGTCCGGAGGCAGTGTGATCACCTCCTCCGTATGAACATTGAATATGGTGAGGTAGGCGCCCGTCTTGGTGAGGGGATCGTTCAGGTAGCGTTCAAAACTCGGGCCGTTTTCCTCAAAGACTTTGACACGAAACTTCGCCTCCTGCTCATCGGGGATGCCCTTTTGTGGCATGCCGGTCTCAAGGAACCTTTTTGCAGCCTCGTAGCCGCCCTTGAAATAACCGTTGTAAGTGCCTCCGACCATCGCGTTGGCATGCAACTCCACCTCTCTGCGTTCCTTGTAAACCGTCGCCTGGGCCGCGGGCACAGGCCCTCCCACCGGACCCTCCAGCTCTACGAAGTCCACCCAGATGCACGGGCGCGGCCCGCTGCCGGTCTTGTCCCACGCCTCCCGGAAGAGTGCGTATTCGGCATCACGATTGTTGGGGCGCTTGTCGCGGATGGCAAAGTTGCGGTCGCCGCTGGCGTTGATGTCGACGGGAATTTCAAGAAGCTGCGGACTCGTGAGGGTACCGGTGACCTGGTGGGAGCTGAGCACGTTGAAGTCGGAGGCGTCTGCCTTGCCCGTGCCAACCTCAATGAAGCGTCGTTCCCGGGGCGACTCGTCTGTCGCGGCGACCCGGACCCGCAGCGTGTAGCGGCCCGCCGGCCAGAAGGAGGGCGCGGTGACACCCGTATAACGACCGAGGCTGTAGAGCATGAGATAGGCGCCTGTTTCGCGCTGCGGCAGCTTTTGGTAGTCGGCGTAGTACTGGTGGTGGAACTCGTACTCGCTGCGGGCAAACTGCGCATCGTCCACATCGCGGAACTCAAACTCCTTCGGGGCGGGGGCGCCGGGGATCTCGGCGAACTTGTTGTAAAAGAGATGGGGCTGGGTTTTGAGGCGGGGATCCTCGCGGAGCTTTCCAACAACCTCCGTATTCTCGGGCTTGGCCGCCGCCGCGTCGATGGCCTCGCACCAGGCTTTGAAGCGGGCGTATTTCTTTTCGTAGCCCTCCGTGTAGACGGGCATGTACTTGTTGGCCCACTCCTCCGGGTCTTTGCGGAGTTTCTGGGTTTTTGGAACGCCTTCCGCCGGGGTGCCCAGGCGGGCGAAGGCTTCATCCAGCGCCTTCCTGCCGAGGGACAGGTATTGCTCCAACTGGTCGCTGGACATAAACAGCGAGGAACCTGCGGTATCAAAGTTGCCCGCCCCCCCGTCCGCCGGGAGGTCGCGCACGTCGATGCTGACGCCGAGCAGATCGCGGATGGTGTTCTTGTACTCGCGGCGGTTGAGCCGGCGCATGGTGATCTTGCCGCCCGAATCTCCCAGGGAGCGTCGTGCGGCCATGAGGGTGTGCGAAAGCGAGTCGAGAAACTCGGTCTTTTGGCCGCGTTCGGGCTGTTTGGAATCCTCCGGGGGCATTTCCCCGGAGTTGAGCTGGTTGAGGATTTTCTGCCAGAGATCGGCGCCCTGAACGGAGTCCAGTGTGAAGGAAATCTGGTCCAGGCGGACCTTACCCTTTTGCTTCTCCTCGTTGTGGCATTCGAGGCAGTAATTTTTGAGAAAAGCGCGGTGCTCTTCGTTGAACCGCGCATGGGTCACTTCCGCGGCGGACGCCGGTCCTGCACCCAGAAGAAAGGCAGCCGACCAGAGCAGCGCGGCCCAAAGACGCGCCGGGCGCCGGCTTGTGCAAGAGAAAAGGCGGGTGACGTGCTTGTAGGAGGCATTGGGGTTCATGGGGGCCTTGAGAAGAGTCCACGGAGCGCCCGTTTTTTGGACAAAGTTTTCCTCTGTTGAAAGAAACCCGCCCTTTGGGGACGCCACAAGGGGTGCCGGGTTGCAAAAACGGATCCCGGGCAGAAACGCAAAAGTGGCCGGGGCTTGGAAGCCACCGGCCACTTTGTGTACTGCGTTTGAGGAGGGTCGGCTACACCGCCCGGTCCCCGGTCTCCTCGGTGCGGATGCGGACCGCCTCGCTGACGGCGCTCACAAACACCTTGCCATCACCGATCTTGCCGGTTTTGGCGGCGCGGACCACGGCGGCTACCGCCGCGTCCACCAGGGCGTCTGCGAGGACGACCTCCAGCTTGATCTTGGGCAGGAAGTCCACCGTGTACTCACTGCCACGGTAGATCTCGGTGTGGCCCTTCTGTCGGCCGAACCCTTTGACCTCCGTGACGGTCATGCCTTCCACCCCGATTTCCGCCAAGGCGTCCTTCACTTCCTCAAGTTTGAAGGGCTTGATGATTGCTTCGATTTTTTTCATGTCTCGTGTCGTTTAAGTGTGTTGCCGGATTAAACCTGTGCGCAGCGGACACCCCTTACAGGATGTACCCTTCTTCGCCGTGTTCGCTCACGTCCAGACCTGCGTCTTCAACTTCGGCCGTCGGGCGGAGGCCCATGACCACCTTCAAAACGAGGGCGATCACAAGGGTTGCCACGATGGAGAGCACCAGGGTCAGGCCGATTGCCTGAAGCTGCACGCCCAGAAGGCCGCCGTCGACCACGAGTTTTTCCAGTCCGTTGCCGGGCTCTGCGGCATCCTTGGCGGCGGTGACCGCGGTGGCAAGGTTTGCGTTGACCGCCTTGTCGGCATAGATGCCCGTCATGATGGCCCCGAGCGTGCCGCCGACGGCGTGCACGCCGAAGGTGTCGAGGGCGTCGTCATAACCGAAGCGGGCCTTCAGATGCATCACGAAGATGTAGGGTACCACCGCGGCAAGCACGCCGATGACCATGGCGCCCGTCGTGCCTACGAAACCACAGGCGGGGGTGATGACCACCAACCCGGCAACCGCGCCAGAGCAGAAGCCGAGAATCGAAGCGTGTCCGCGCATGACGCGCTCCATGAGCGCCCAGACGAAGGAGGCGGTGGCGGCTGCAAGCGTCGTGGTGGTAAAGGCGTTTGCGGCGATCCCGTCAGCGGCGAGCGCCGATCCGGCGTTGAACCCGTACCAGCCGACCCAGAGCATCCCGGTGCCAACCATGCAGAGCACCATCGAGTGGGGCGCCATCTTGTCCCGGCCGAAGCCGAGCCGCTTGCCGAGGATGATGCAAAGCACCAGCGCGCTCCAGCCCGAGGTCATGTGCACCACAGTGCCGCCGGCAAAGTCGATTGCGGGAATGACTGCGTCCTTGTTCCAGACGCCGTTCATGAAGCCGGTCACGCCCCAGACCATGTGGGCCATCGGGAAGTAGACCAGGAACATCCAGGCACCGATGAAGGTCATGATCGCCGCGAACTTCATGCGCTCGGCAATGGCTCCGACGATGAGCGCCGGGGTGATGATGGCGAACATCATCTGGTACATGGAGAACACGTTGTGCGACACCCAGTAGGAGTAGTCCGTGTTCGGGGCCGAATCTACCCCCTTCATGAAGAAGAACTCCGAGCCGCCGAGGAAGGGGCTCTCAAAGCTCTTTCCAAAGACCAGGCTGTAGCCGAAGGCCCACCAGAGGATGGACACCAGCCCGGCGCAGGCCAGACACTGGGCCAGCACGCTCAGCACGTTCTTGCGACGGACCAGGCCGCCGTAGAAGAGCGCGAGGCCCGGCAGTGTCATGAACAACACCAGCGCCGCGGAGGTCATCATCCAGGCGTTGTGGCCGGGACCGGCGACTCCGAGGGTCTTCTGCGAGAAGCCTTCGGGATAGACGGATTCCTCGACACCCTCTTCGTTCTTCTTCTTGACCTTGAGGCTTTCAAAGGCCGCGTCCGGGCTGGTGTTTTGCAGGTAGGCTTCCAGCGCATTGATCCGCATCTCGAGCGTGGCCTCCACGGCTGCCGCGGCCGGAGCGGCGGCGGCCGGAGCGGGAGCGGGAGCAGCGGGCGCGGCCGCAGGGGCGGGCGTGGCCGGCGGGGTGTCCTGCGCCTGTGCGGGACTCAGGGGTGAGAGCAGGGCGGCCATGGCGACTGCCATGGGTATCCACCCGGAGAGGAGTGCTGTTCGGATCTTCATAGTATTATGAGTTTGGGATGTGTGGCTGCTTTGTG
>JBIKSY010000198.1:0-7337 GCA_044348365.1 Chthoniobacteraceae bacterium | reverse complement strand
CACCGATCGACACGAGCTGCCTGTTGAGGTACGCCTTCGCGCCCTCTTCAATCGCTGCGGCGATCTCGCGCATCCGCTCGTGCTCAATTCTCACCTTAAGAATCGAACGGATCAATCCGCCTGCCACCAGCAGCCCCAGGGCTGCGCAGACGATCACTAGGGACATCCCGCTCGTTTCGAGCGACAACTGGGCAAAAACACACGGAGGGAGCATAGTTCTGGGGGGGACTGACAAAAAGAAGACGATGGGAATGCCGTCTTTCGCTCGATTCCGCAACACGTTTATCACGCAATTGTGCACAAACCGTCCGCCAAACGTGTGTGGGCACTTCCACCGTCCCGCCCCGGCCAACGGCAGCCTTTCCTCCCCGGTTCATTACACAGCGGGCTTCAGTTGCTTTGCCTCCCCGCCGCCATTGGGCATACCATCGCCCAAATGGTTGAAGCGATTATTTTCGACATAGGCAACGTGCTCCTGCGGTTTGATTTCTCCCTGGTGACGCAACGGATTGCGCCCTTTTGCGCCGCCGACGCGTTAAACATCCACTCCCTTCTTGAGCCGCTCAAAGTGGAGCTGGAGTCTGGCAGGATGGACGGCGAAACCTTTTTGCAAGAAGCCTCCCTGATCATTGGCTACACCGGCGGGCGCTCGCTGTTTCGCTCCGCCTGGCAGGAGATCTTCACCCCGATTGAGGCCACCCACCACCTGGTCAACCAACTGCACGGCACCCTTCCGCTCTTCCTGCTTTCCAACACCAACGATTTGCATGCGGAGTATTTCCTGTCCCGATACCCGGTTTTTGCGCACTTCCAGAACGCGGTCTATTCCCACGAGTGCGGTCTCATGAAACCGGCCTCCTCCATTTACGTGCACACGCTCGAAAAGTTTGGCCTCCGCGCGGAGCAGGTCTTCTTCATCGACGATCTGGCGCCCAACGTTGAAGCCGCCCGTGCCTCCGGTTGGCACACCCACCATTACCGCGAGGACGCACACCACCTGCTTCTTGCCGAACTGACCTCGCTGGGGGCGATCCAAGGCGGGTGAATCCTGCCCCAAAAACAGCTGCGCCGGCACCCCTGCATTCCTGTTGCGCCAGATCGTCGCGACTCTGGGCGCCCCCAAGAACCTCGGACATTTCGGACGTTGTTTTGCAAATTTCTTTTTGTGAGATGAAAGACGGCTAAGCGCACGGAATGAGGAAGTGGGGCGAATACCGCCTTCCCCCCACGCGAGCCACAGATGCCCTACCGCGCGCCACTAAGGCATTGGGGCCAAGCGGGTGCGACCGGTGAGGCGGCGATATTCCTCGTTGGTGAGCGGGGCTTTTTCGACCCATTCGCGGGCGCCGTCTGGGTTGGCGCGGAAGTATTCCGTGGCGACGCGTTCGAGGGCTCCGGATCTGTGGGAGGAGGCGGCGGGCGGGATGGAGAGGGCCCATTCCGCGGCGGAGGCGGGGTCTTTCGCCGAGGTGCTGTCCACGAAGCCGCGTACGGCGGCAGCATAGTCGGACGAGTTGGGAGGAAGGGCTTCGAGGCGCTTGGCGGCGGCAGCGGGGTCGGTACGGGCTTGCTCCCGAAGGGCGGCCTGCATGGCGGCCTCGCGAACGGGGCTGGGAGGGAGGGCGTCGACCTTTTTTGCGAGGTTGGATCCGAGTTTGTATGCGTCGCGTTCCGGGAGGGAGGCGAGAGCCTGGAGGACTTCGGGGTGGGCTTTCAGGTCAAGATTCGGAGAGGCCTGCGCAAGCTCGGAGAGGGCCGCGTTGCGCATGGCCCCCTCCGGAAGGCCGGAGGCATACTCGAGTTGTTTTTGTGCGGAACCAGACTCTTTCGCGGCGAGGGAGCGCATCGCGGCGCGGGCTGTTTCGGTGCCGTTGGGCGAAGAGGCGAGTTGGTGGGCTACGAATGCCAGAGATGCAGGGTCGGAGGAGGCGGCTTGGGTGAGGGATCCCCGGGCGGCGCGCTGGATTTCCGGAGATTGGGTGAGGGTCCAGTTGGTGAACGCGACCGGGTCCTTTTTTGCCCACGGGGCAAGGAGGGAACGGCTGAAACTGCGGGCTTCCGAGTGGCTGGCCCAGAGTTCGGCGGCCCTTTCCGGGGCGACTTCCCCGAGGCGGGAGGCGGCATACTGAAAATCGAACCGCTCGGAGCGGAGGAAAAGATCGCTTCGAAGCTCCCTCTCGAGCATTTGCTCCAGTTGTTTGGTTTTGAGGGAGTTGATCGCCTCCATCAACTGGAGTCGGCGGTCGGCTGGGGCTGCGTCGGCCCTTCCAAGGAGGGAGTCCAAGGCGGCAAAGGAATCCGCCTCAAGCGCGAGCCCGCCAGACGAGGAGTCGGGGCCGGTTGGATTTTGCGGGGGCTCGACGTTCTGCTGTACGGGTGGCAGGGACCGCACGACGGCGGAAGGTGAGGGCGCCCAGGATCCGATGAGGAACCCGGCGACTCCTAGGGAGGCGCACAGAAGGGCGACAGGGGTGCGCATGGGATGAGTTTACCGGGGTTTGACAGGAGCGAGCCGGCCTTCCAGGTCGCGTTTCTCCTGCATGGTCAGGGGAAGTTCGGCAATGAACTCAGCCCGACTGCGACCGTCGCCGAAGCCGAAGTGCCTGTCGGAAAGCATTGCGGCATAGTAGTCCACCTGGGAACCGTGGGAGAGCAGGGAGGAGGCCGCGCCGGTGGCAACCTCGGGGTCGCCCCAAGCACTGGAGCGATTCCAAGCGTCCATCATAACGGATTTGAGGGCGCCTTCGCGGAAGGCTCCCGAAGGCAGGGATTCTATCCAGGCTAGGGCGGCGCTTCGGTCTTGATTTGCCAGAGCCCACCAGACGCCGGAGGCCGCGGAGGACATGTTCTCCTTGGAGGCTTGGGATTCGGCGAAGGAGATGGCGGTTTCGCTTCCGGAATGCTTGTAGCGGGTGACCGCCTCGATGCTGAAGCTCCAGGCGCTCTTTTCCGTTTCTGCAAGTGCATCGAACAGCCCGGATGCCGCGGGGGCGGACTCAAACCGGAGGGTGGCCACTGTGTTGCCGGCGATCCTTCTGGTGAGGGAGTCGCGTTGTTTTGCGAGTTCGACATCGGAGGCGGCGGGATCGCGTTTCGGGTTGGACTCGATGAACTCGGCGGCAGTTGCGCGGACTTCAGCAAGCGCCTGCGCGGGATCGGTGGTTGCTGTTTTTGCAGCCAGGGCACCAAGGAGTTGGGGGAGGTCCCCACTGTTTTTGGATGCGACGCTCTCGAGCAGGTCGGGTTGGGACTGGATTGCGTGGACTGCGTCGGAAAAGGATCCGCCGGGGGTCACGAGGCCAGATCTGCAGGCCTCCGCGAGACCGACGTTGATTTCCTTTGGGAGCCCGGCCTTGACTTTGAGCGCCTCAGCCGTGTCGCGGCTGAGCAACACGTTCAGGCCCGCCTCCACGATTCCTGCGGATTTGCGACTGATTCCCAGGGCAATGGCCTTCTCTGGGGCTCGCGCTGCAAGGCGTTCGGCGAGCAGGTTGATGGCGGCGTGGTCTTTTTCGCCGGCCGCGTCTGCGCCCTTTTTTTGTTCGGTGAGCGACGACAGGAGTTGCTCCAAGACTTCCGTGGGAAGGTCGTTGGCAAGACGCGCGATGAGGAGTTGAAAGGAAGGGTTGTCCTCCGCCTGTTTTGAGACCCGCACGAGGGTGTCGAGTTGCTGGGGTCTGGGAAGGTTTACGAAGGTGACCGGCGAGCCCGTGCCAACAACCGGTTCCGTGGCGTCCGTCGCGGCGGAATCCGGAGTTTTTGAGGTGGAGTCCTTGGGGGACGACGTTCTTCCGGCGCGCTCACCTAGGTCACCAGCCTGCGGGGCGAGGATTTTCCCAAAGGCGATTCCGACCAGAAGGGAGGCCAGGGGGAAAACAAGCGGGGAAAAGAGGCGCGTGGACATGATCCGGATTGGGGAACGGTGTCAGCGTGAGAGCTTGGAGGGCTCGAACGAGAGAGGTACGGAAAAATGGAATCTTACCGGCAGGCTGAAGTCGGAAATTTTGTACACTCTTGTTCCCTAATCAGAAGCGAGAAGGATTTGGCTGCTTTTATTTCAAAACCGGTTCCGCCGGGACTTGCGTCCGAAACTTCAGCTGAATCGGGGCACTGCTGTGGCCAGCGACAGGGAGGCTGCCGGGTCACGCCCGTCCAAATCCGCCTGCCGCAAGGCCTCGTTGACGATTTGCTGCGGCTCGCCGTCTGTCAGCCAGCGACGGCGCACCTCGGGGTCGAGGCTTGCCAGCGGATCAAAATACAGGAACTGCTGCCCCGGCTTCACCGCCGGACTGGTGAACACGGCGACGCCGTTTTCACGGTCGTAATACTCGTAGGAATGCGCGTCGCGCTTCCCTCCCCCCCCCATGGTGTCGACCACAAAGGCGGGCGTATGAAAACCGGCTGTCACGCCACGCACCCTTTTCTCCACCTCCAACCCCTCCCGCAGCGAAGTGCGCAGGTCCTCCACCCCAGGGACCATGTCGTGAAAGTAAACGTAGTAAGGTTGAATGTTGATGAAGCCCAGTCGCTTCACCAGCAATTGCATCGCCTCGGGAGTGTCGTTTACCCCGCGCTGGAGCACCGTTTGGCAACGCACTGTGATTCCCCTCTCCACCAGAACGTTCATCGCCCTACGGGTCACCCCCACAATTTCCTGCGCCGAGTTGAAGTGCGTATGCACCACGGCCGTCTTGTGGAGGCGGCGCGCCTCCTCCACCACGCGGGTCAGGGCGTCCGTCCACCGCTGGTCGGAGAGAATCTTCTGGGGCAGCACGCAAAGCCCCTTGGTCGCATACCGTATGCGGCGCACGTGCGGGATCGAAAGCAGCCGCCGGCCGATCAACTCCAGATGGTCGGGGCGCAAATTATAGGAGTCCCCGCCGCTGATGACCACGTCCTCCAGACCCGGATGCGCCTCGATATAGGCAAAGGCCTCCTCCCAGCGGGTCAGATTGGCGTGCAGCTTTGCCTTCTCCCCCACCCGCTCCGTGTCCGCTCCGACTGCATACGAACGCGTACAAAAGCGGCAGTACACCGGACACGTGTCCACCGGCAGGAACAGGGCCTTGTCCGGATAGCGGTGTGTGAGTCCCGGCACCGGCGAGTCCTTGCGCTCGGCCAACGAGTCGAACCGCAGCATCGGGTGGTCCGGTTGCTGGCAGGACCGCAAGGGCAGGAACTGCGAGCGAATCGGATCTGTCGCAGGATCGCTCCAGTCAATCAGGCTGAGCAGGTGCGGGGAGATGCGCAGCGCCATCGGGGCGTTGCGGATGCCCTCGGCCAAGTCCGCATAAAAGCTCTCCCCGGCCAGGTCCCCCAACACCTCGCGCAACTGGGCGACGCTCGTGACACTAGCCCTTTGCTGGAACAGGTGCGTTTCAAATTCGGCTCGGTCAACCTTCCCAAACCCGGGGATCTGCCGCCAGTAGTCGTCGTCCCTCAGTTCCCTGTGGGCGCCCTTTCCGACAGTCCCTGCCGCAAACCCTTCCTCAAACCCCATAAAAACCCCCTCCGGCAATCGAATTTGGGCCGCAAGAAACCGCTATGCGAAATTCTGCGCTGCGAGCAAGGAACGAAGACATGACTCGAAACAGATTGTCAGAGCCTTCGCCAGCGTCAACCCAAGGGTGCCCCCGGAGCCGTGGGCGGGAACCTGATAAACAAAACGGGGCAGGTAGACAAAGCAGAGAAAATATATGTCATAACAACATTTAAGCAGGACAGCCTTTGTTTAGTTTGGACCGCTGTAAATGATTGTGGTGCTATTTTGTATATGTCCTCCCCTTCTCTGCGTCCGGCTCTCTGGCTCTTCGCCCTTGTCTGGCTGCTCGGACCAGCAGTCAACGCTCAGTCTCCTGCCTCCGTCGCTGGTCGGGCCGCTGAAATGAAAATCACCGGAGGCAACGGCCCGTTCGCCTCCACCGGTTCCTCAAGGCTGCTGCTGTCCGCAACCGACAACAGCTACGGATTGGTCGCCACATCTTGGGAGGTCTACAGCAGCTACGGAACCGCCTCCTATTCAAAAACGGGGACCAACACCGCCGTGGCAAACTTCAGCGACAGCGTGGTAGGCGACGGCCTGAGGGCGGCTCTCACCTTCTCAAGCGCAACCACCGGCAATTTTGTAATCACCATGAGCGCCGCCGCTGGATACAGCCAGACGGGAACGTTCCGCCTTTACAACGGACAGGCCCCAAATTCGGTCAAGGCCACGACCTTTGATGTGCAGGTTCAGGCAGGGGTTTATCCCTTCGCCACTTCCGGTTCCTTTAAGATAAAGACAGATCCTACAGGAAATACCTACCAGATCTATGGTGGCAATGGAGTCACTCCCAGCAGCGGAACCTACGTGTACACTCCGGGGGAATCGGGCAGGTCCTCCATTGTGTTGAGAGACTCCCTCGGCAGTTCCACCCTCAGCCAGACCCTCAGCTGGGACTCCTCCTCCAAAGGAGCGTACGTGGTGCGCGACCCTGCGTCCGGTGGGTACCAGGCAGGCACTTTCACGGTGGAGGCGGTGAGCGCTCTGCCCGTGATTACGACGCAACCAGGCGGATTGACTCTCAACACCGGTGCGACTGGTGTGCTGAGCGTAGTTGCCAGCAGCGCTGAGCCGCTTGCCTACCAGTGGCGTAAAGGTGGAATCGCGATTGCCGGAGCCACGGGTTCCTCGCTGGTCATCGGGCCCGCCCAGAGCGCCGATGCGGGCAGCTACAGTGTGGCGGTCACTTCCGTGATCGGCACGGTCCTCAGCGCCGCGGCCACATTGAACGTCAATGCCGCCGGAACCACAGGCCAGTCGCCCGACTCTATTTCGGGCCGTGCGGCAGAACTGACGGTTCTCAACGGAACCCCCCCACTCGAAATCGGCGAAAAGTACAGGGTGCTGTTCTCCTCAACGGATAACACCTTCGGGCAGGTCAGCCTGTCTGGCACTCCGAGCAGCAGCTTCGGCACGATGACCTACCGCAAAACCGGCCCAAATTCAGCACGCTTCGAAGCTACGGACGCCTCCGCTGATTTCACCCTTTCAGCGTCTCTTTATTTTACGAGCAACACCGCAGGATTTTACACCCTCACAGCTCCTATTGCCCCCGGGATTTACGAAACAGGAACCTTCCGCCTGTCCAACGGCACGGCGCCAGCCTCGCTGAAGGGAACCACCTTCGCCGTTCAGGTTCAGGCCGGAACAGACCCTTTTGCGGGCTCCGGTTCCTTTAAAATAAAGACGGATCCTACAGGAAATACCTACCAGATCTATGGTGGCAATGGCGTGACTCCCAGCAGCGGAACCTACGTGTACACTCCGGGGGAATCGGGCAGGTCCTCCATTGTGT
>JBIKSY010000197.1:0-7342 GCA_044348365.1 Chthoniobacteraceae bacterium | reverse complement strand
TGGCATCCGACGCAGAAGGGCACGCCTTTTCTACACGCCGCGTCCGTCACTACTTCCCCTGGGCCTGTCCCTCCCTGCACGAACTCGGCAGGAGAAGCAGCCGCACCAAGTCCTCCCAGAAAACCACTCCGACAGTGTGGCCCTCGGCGTCACGCACGGCCACCAGGGGCAAACGTGCCGAGCGCAGTTTACGCATCAACACGGGCGCTGGTTCTCGCAGATCCGTGCGCAGGATGCGCCGCTGAAAAATCTCCACCTTTCCATGCCACGTTCCCGCCAGCGCCAGTTCGTGCAGGTCCAAAAGCCCGGAGACCTCGCCCTTTTCGTTGAGCACCGGAAGGTGGTCCACCCCTTTGCTGTGGGCCAGAAGCCGGGCGGCACTCAGCGGCAAGTCCCCCCGCACTGCCCCGGCCTCCTCCAACGGCACGAGGAGTTCCTGCGCCGTGAGTTGCCGGAAATCCAGCACCGTCTGGATGATCTCGCGCTCGGCACCGCTGATAAAGCCCTCCCGCTCCGACTCAAACGTCAGGTACTTAAAGTCCTCTTGGCCGGTGAAGAGCCGGAGCCTCTGGGGGGAGCGTTTGGGAAAAAGCCGCCGCACCAACCGCTGCACAACGGCCTCAACGGGGCGCAGCAAAAAATTCGCAGCCACCAACGGCGCGCTCAGCACCGCCAAAAGCCGGAGCGGAAGACGACGGAACAGCGACTTGGGCACCATCTCCAACCCGACCGCCCACACTGGCACCGCGAGAAAAAGCACCCACACGTAGCCCCCGTCCCCAAACCAGGCCACCGACTCGCCCACGGCAATGGAAAGCGCCGTAATATTGCAAAGGTTCGTGAGCACCAGCGTGCTCACAAGCAATCGGCCCGGGTCGACTACCAACCGGGCCAGCCCCAGTGCGGCGGGATCCCCCACCTTGCTCCGGTGCCGCAACCTCAACCGATTGATTGACAAAAGCCCGGACTCCAGTCCCGCAAACACAAAGGAGAGCGCCATGCAGACTCCTATCGCAACCAGCGGCGTCATACCGAAGCCTCCTTTTCCACGGCTCCGCCACCGGTTTGGATCAAAACCTCCTCCACCCGTTTGCGGGAGGTGCGGCGCACCGTCAAACTCAACTCGTCCAGCTTCCAGACGCTGCCCAACTTCGGCACCGTACCCGCTAGGTTGAAAACCAAACCTCCGATAGTGTCGATCCCCTCGATCCCGAGCTCCAGCCCCAGGGCCTCCTCGATGTCCTCGATCCGAGCGCTGCCGCTGGCCAGCAACCGCCCTTCGCCAAGCGCCTCCAAATACAGCTCGCGGTCCCCTCCGGGAAGGGCTTCACCGAGAATTTCCTCAAGCAAATCCGCACGAGTGATGACGCCCTCGGTCCCCCCGTGCTCATCCAATACAATGGCCAGCGCCTGAGGCCGGTTTAAGAAAGACCGGAGCAGGTCCACCGCGCGCATGGTCTCGGGTACAAACGACGGGGGCGTAAGCATCTCGGTGTAATGGACGCTGCCCGACTCCAAATACGCACGCACATCCAAAACCCCCAAGAGGTCATCGGGCGTTTCTCCGTACACAGGCACCCGCCGGTAGCGCGTCGCACGCAACCGCACCGCCAACTCCTCCCGGCTCAGGTCGTCGGGCAGACACAGGGCATCCACCCGAGGAGTCATGCAATCGCGCACGGTCTTTTCCCCCAGATGGATGATCTGTTGGATGATGGCCCGCTCCACGGGATGCAGCGCGCCGTCCTCCGCGCCGATTTCAATGAGGGTCTCCATCTGGGACTGGTCTATGGGCTTTGCTTCGCCAAGCCCCCTCGGGAGCAGCAGCTCCGCCAACCCGTCCGAGAGCCGCTGTACCCAGCCCAACGGGCCCTGCACCACGCGCAGCAGTGGGTCCAGCACACGCACCGCCAACCGGATGAGCCGAAAGGGCCGACTCAAAGCGAGCGCCTTTGGCAACAAGTCGCAACCGACCACCACCATCAAAAGCAAAACGAGCTCGGAACCCCAAAACGGCAGAGCAGGCAGCATTCCCTTGCGGGAAAGAAACAGGCAGATGAGCACCAGCGGAACGTTGAAGCACACGTACCCCAAACTCAGCACGCCCAACAGACGGCGCGGATTCGCGAGCACCCAGGACAAACGCTCCGCAGACCTTTCCTTGTTCCGACGCAAACGCTCCAATTCGTGCCCCTGAAACGAAAACAGAGCAGTTTCAAAGGCGGAAAACAACGCCGACCCCGCCGCCAACAAAACCGCCGCTCCCGTGAGCACAAAAAGCGATGCCGTGCTCATAACGGGCGCTGACCGCGCCCAAAAACCCAACCGTCGAAAAATGCCTCAGACCCACGCCGGCAAACGCCCCTTAGTGAAGGGGCATCGCACTGCCGCCGCGCGGCCCCGTTGCGCAAAGAACCGGGCGCTCGGTGAGGCTGCGCCCACCGCGGGAGATCCCCTGAGTCTGTTGGCTGGTTTTTCAACAGCCTCAAAGCTATGAAATCCCCGTCTCAGAGCGAATGAAAAAAAACGAACGCATGGAAGCCTGGCTGGGAGTTTGGGACACCAACACGCACTCCCCCCTGCCCGTAGAGTACCGCGCCTTCTTCGCGTGCTTCAACAAGGGCGAATACTACGAGGCCCACGATGTCTTGGAACACCTCTGGCTGCAGTCCCACGACTCCAACCGCAGCTTCTATCAGGCCCTCATTCAATTTGCCGGCGCCTTCGTACACCTTCAAAAGCACTGCCTTTTTCCCGGGCACCTAACCCATTCCCGCCGCCTAGCCCCTGCCCGCCGGCTTTTTGCACTTGCCGCGAAGCGCCTCAGCGCCTACCCGGATCGCCACCTCGCACTCGACGTTGGAAGCGTGCTGGCCCTTGGCGCCCACTGGAGTGCGCTGGCGGCGGAGGGCCCCAGCCCGCTGGCAGTCCATCCCCCACCCCTGCTTTGCCTGGAATCCAACTCCGAAACGCCGGGCTTTTCATTTTCAGGAAGCCCCTGACAAACGCCGTTCAGGGCTTGAGTTTTTCGGAGGCCGCTTAAGGCTGGAGGGATGAAAGTTTCCCCCCTCCTTGCTCTGGCATTTCTGCTTCCCTCGGTTTCCACCCGCGTTGCCCAGGGCGCCGACTGGCCCCAGTGGCGGGGGCCGGCGAGGGACGGCGTTGTGAGCGACCCCGCCCACAAGCTCACCAAACTGCCTCAGGATCCCAAACCGCTTTGGGAAATCGCCGTTGGGCCCGGACAGGCCTCCCCGATTGTCGTTCAAAACAGGCTCCTCCTCATGGACGGTCTCGCCGGCAAAGAGGTGCTCCACTGTCTCGCCGCCGACACCGGCAAGGAACTCTGGCAGGCAGAGATAGGTCCGATGGTCGAGTTTCAAAACGCCTATGGCGAGGGCCCCCGCTGCACCCCGCTCGTCGACGGGGACCGCGTGTACGCCCAATCCTGCGGCGGCGAATTCCGCTGCCTCTCCCTCAAGGAAGGCAAACAACTCTGGGCCATCAGCTTTGGGGACCACTACGGTGCCACCTGGTTTGGCAACAAGAGCCCGGATCCGGAGGCCAAGGAGACCGCCTCCCGCCGCCACGGCAACAACGGTTCCGCAGTGGTCGACGGAGACCGGGTTTTTGTGCCGGTGGGCAGTCCCAAAAAGGGAACCCTTGTGGCCTTTGACAAGCTGAGCGGCAAGGAACTCTGGACGGCCGGCCAAGACAACACCGCCTACTCGAGCGTGATGGTTGCCACGTTGGCCGGAGTGCGCCAGGCAGTGCACCTCACTGCCGATGCGCTGATGGGGGTCGAAGCCTCGAGCGGCAAAATTCTCTGGAGGGAACCCCTCAAAACGGGCGCAAAACGGCACGTCGCCACACCGGTCATTGACGGCGACACCGTGACGGTCACCTCGACGAGCATCGGTACCATCCGCTTCAAAATCACGCAGACGGCGGGGGCATTCAGCGCCTCGCGCCAGTGGGAAAACGCCGCGATGAAGGTTGTCATCAGCTCGCCGATTCAGGTGGGAGCAAACCTGTTCAGCCCGGGCGCTGGAAACCGTTGCGACCTGGTGTGCCTCAGCGCCGCCACCGGAGAAGAACGCTGGCGCGAACCGGGTCTGGGGGACTACGCGAGCGTCACCGCCGTCAACGACTCCCTGCTGGTGCTCGACTCTGCGGGCGAACTGCGCCTCGTGGCCGCCTCGGAAACCGGCTACAAGGAACTGGGCCGGGCACACTTTGTGGGCAAAACCTGGGCCTCCCCAGCCTACTCCAACGGAACGCTGTTTGTCAGGGATGGCACCAAGCTGCTCGCCCTGCAGCTCGCCCCGTGAAACTGCCCGCCGGCGCCGCGGCACATTGAAACGCGTAACCATGCCGACGCCTCCCAGAATTGCGGTTGTCGGGTCCCTGAACGTTGACCATACCCTGCGCGTCGCACACCTCCCGGCCGCTGGGGAAACCCTGACGGCCTCCGGCATTCTGACCTGCTTTGGAGGAAAGGGAGCCAATCAGGCGATGGCCGCTGCACGGGCCGGAGCACGGGTAGCCCTGCTTGGCTGCGTGGGAACGGACGAACCCGGCACCCGGTACCTCGCCGCACTCGCCGAGGAAGGGATCGACACCACCGGCATCCGGCGCTCCGAGGAACCCACCGGATGCGCCTTTATTGCGGTGGACGGCCGCGGGGAGAATGCAATCATCGTCCACCCGGGTGCAAACCACGCCCTCACCCCCGGAGACATCGACCGGCACGCCAGTCTGATCCGGGGGGCGGATGCCCTGCTCCTCCAATTAGAATGTCCGTTTCCGGTGGTGCAACGCGCTGCGCAGATCGCCCGGTCCGCCGGCGTGCCGGTCCTGTTGAACCCCTCGCCCCTGGGCGAATCCTACCCGGCCGACCGGCTCCAAGTGGACGTGCTCATCGTCAACGCTGGCGAAGCCGCAATCCTCACCCCAAACCGCACCCCGCAGGAGGCCCGCTGCGACAGGTTGCTTATCTCCCGCGGTGCGGCAAGTACGCTGAGCATCTCGGCGGAGGGCGTTTTTGAGTTTCCGCCACCCCGGGTCACACCCGTGGACACGGTCGGTGCGGGCGACACCTTCGCCGGTGTTTATGCCGTCGGGCTGTGCGAGGGACGCACGGATCCTGTTTCCTTTGCCAACGCAGCTGCCGCCCTGGCCACCCTCACGCCGGGCGCCCAAGCCGCCATCCCGTTCCGAGAGGCGATTCTAGCAATGCTTTGCAGGCCAGCCAGTGGCTGACGCTCCAGCGCAGGGCCTCCAAGGCGCCACGCAGCCCCCCTTCCGCAGCCGGATCCCAATCGAAAATTGCGCCCCTGACCCAGCGCGGTGCAGCATGCTTCAAGAAAACTGGATGTTTCCGTACGCCCCCGGTCCCCCGCTTCCCCACGCCATGCCTTCCACCCGCAAACAGCCAAAGCCACCGGTCCGCCCCGAACTGGCAAGGGAGCTCCTCTTCAGCCAACTGAGCGCTGACTCCGCCTTTTATCAAATTTTCAACCACCTGCCGGACGTGGCCTTCTTTGCCAAGGACGCGCAGTGCCGCATTATTGGGGCGAGCCGTCTCTTTTTTGAGCGCTTCGGCTTTCAGTCCGAGGCGGAGATTCTGGGTAAGGATGACTTCGAGCTCTTTCCCCGCACACTCGCCGAAACCTTCCGCGAGGACGATGAAGCCGTGTTGGCCTCGGGACAGCCGCGGCTCAACCTGGTGGAGCTCTTTTTCAACCGTCAGGGCCTTCCCGACTGGTACATCACCAACAAGCTCCCCTTGCGCAACCGAGAGGGTGCCGTCGTCGGCCTGATGGGCACCACCCACAGCTACGAAAGCCGCAAGGCTGTCCTGCGCCCCTTTCTGCACTTGGAACGCGCCGTTGAATACATACGCGCCCATTTTCGGGAGAAGATTTCCGTCGAGAAGCTCGCCCAACAACTGCACCTCTCTCCCCGGCAACTCCACCGCAAGTTTGTAGACACCTTTGGCGTGGGCCCGCAGGCGTTCATTCTAAAGCTGCGCATTCAAGCGGCATGCGAGGCGCTCCAGGACGAAAACCAGCTGATTGCGGACGTGGCCGCCGCGGTCGGATTTTGCGACCAGAGCTCGCTGACCCAGACGTTCCACCGGTTGCTGGGCCTCACCCCCCGGCAATACCAACTCCAGTTCCGCCTGCGCCGCCGCTAACAGCACTCAAGCCGTCGGCACCGTCATGCGAACCGGCAGCTCAACAAAGCGCGCTCAGGGCGTCGTGGTCGATCGTTGTGAGCCGGCGCCTGTGCTGGCCCAGTTGCGGAATACACCCGATCAGGGCCTTTGTGTACGCGTGCTGCGGGTCGCCCAGCACCGCCGCCGTTGCCCCCTCCTCAACAATCTTGCCCCGGAACATAACCGCCACCCGGTCGGCAATCCCACCGATAATCCCGAAGTTGTGCGTGATGAGCAGCATCGCCATTCCGGATTGCTGCTTGATCTGGCGCATCTGCTCCAGAATCTGTGCCTGCACCGTCACATCCAAAGCGGTCGTTGGCTCGTCGGCGACGAGCAACTGAGGGCGACAGGCCAGCGCCATGGCGATCATGACGCGCTGTTGCATTCCGCCGGATAGCTGGTGGGGATAATCGTCCATACGCTGGCGGGGGGAAACAATCCCGACCATATCGAGGCAGTGGACCACCTCGGCATCCACATCGGCCACCTCGGGCCGGTGCAGGTGCAGAGCCTCCGCGATCTGGCTGCGCACCGTGAACACCGGGTTGAGCGAGGTGGAGGGTTCCTGGAACACATAGGCGATCTTACCGCCCCGCAGCGCCCGCAGTTCGCGCGCATTCATCCCCAGCACGTTCCGGCCTTCAAACAGAATCTCCCCGCCCGCATACACCGCCGGCGGCTCCGGCAATAACCGCGTAAGGGCCATCCCGGTGACGCTCTTGCCGCTCCCGCTCTCGCCCACAAGCGCAACGGTTTCGCCCTTGGCAATGGAAAGACTGATGCCCTTGACCGCCTGCACCCGGGAAGCCCCCTTGCCAAAATCAATCGAGAGGTTGCGCAGTTCGAGCATGGTGTGGGGTCTTGGGGAATTGGGGAATTGGGGAGAAAAGAAGGAGGGGAAAGAGGGAAAACAAATCGGATCAAGGACTCAACCGTGTTTCGGGTCGAAGGCGCGGCGCAAGGAGTCCCCGAACAAATTCAGCGCGAGCACCAGAAGAAAGAGGGCGCCGGCGGAGGTGGAAATGTTCCACCAGACAAACGGTTCCCTGGAGAGCTCGGAGCGTGAGGAGTCGATCATCGCCCCCCAACTCGCGGTCCCCACGGGAGAGCCCACGCCCAGAT
>JBIKSY010000040.1:0-23523 GCA_044348365.1 Chthoniobacteraceae bacterium | reverse complement strand
TGATTCGCCTCATCCGCAGGCCTGTTGAGGTCGAAAAGCAGAGGAGTGGAGCGGCCGGGCACCACGTTGGAGATCGGGGCAAAAGCGATCGGTAAGGAGGCGACAGAAACGCTTCCCCTGAGTTTTTTGCCGGTGCCGTCGGTCACCTGCACGAGCACGTCCTGCTGCAGCGAAGAAGCCTCGGCCACCACCAAAGTGCCACTGGTGCTCAGTGTAAGTTCTTCGGGGGGCTCGCCCACGAAGGCCCAGCTCAGCGTGCCCGAAAGGACAGGCGTCGAGGGCAGAAACGCAGGCAGCATCTGTTGCAAACCCTCAGGATCGGACTGGTCACCGACCAAGCCGGCAGTAAAGTCAACGAGTTCGACGGTAACGCTCAGGTACGTCTTTGTGCTCGCAGGCACCCCCTGATTCGGGTCGTAGGATTCAAAGAAAACCGTCCTAGCGGGCTCAACGGTTCCTGCGGTCGGCTGCCCACTGAAGACAACGCCCTCGGCGTCCAGCTTGAGCCAGGACGGGAGCACCTGGCCGGGGGTGATTCGCCACGGGCGGGAACCTTTTTGCTCATAGGCGGAGGCACTCAGCACTTCGCTCAGGTTGATGCTTCCCGCCGTACCACCTGCAACCAGATGCAACGCCCCGGCGGCCCGCACGCTTACCGTCTTTAACAAGACCAAGCCTGTGGCTGTCTTTCCCTGCGCATCAGTGGCTGTCACGTTCACCAACTCCCGGCTTTCCATCGTCGCGCCCCCTGCCAAAGAGAGCGTGCCCGCCGCGGTCAAAGTGCTTGCTGACAGCGCCCCGGAGGGCGCCTTAGTCCAGGTCACGGCGCCGGACAGCCCAGCGGAGGCGGGCAACAATGAATTCAAATCCAGCGAGAGCCCCTCGGGGCTGTTGGCGAAGTCTGCCAAAACCGTCGTCGTGAAACTGGCAGGCTTCAGTCCGATGCTGATGTAGGTGCGGGGCAGGTCGTACTGCGTAGAGTCGAAGGCTTCGACTATCAGGGTGCCCGTTTCCAGAACGGTACCGGTTGGCGGCGACGCGCTCAAAACGCCAGAGGCGCTCAGGCTCAACCAAGTTGGATTCTGCGTGCCAACCAAGGACCAAAGGCGGTTACTGTCGCTGGTTCCAGGGAGGATGACTGTCTCGGCACCCAGTTCGTTCAAATCCAACAGAAGGCCGCCACTCTGGCTCGGTGCCAAAGCCAGCACTGGCCCCGGCTGGACGTTCATCGCGTTGACCCACACCACGCCAGTCGCCGACTGGTCGGTCCCATACTTCGCTGTAACCAGAAGAGCGGTGTGCACCTGGGTGGACTGCGCCACAGACAGGGTGCCCCCCTGGGACAGCGTCACTCCCTCAGGGAGCGTCTGGCCGGCCTGCGTCTCCCAAGTCGCCCCCTGTACGTTGGTGCCGAGCGCCTCATTGAGTGTTTCACTCAAATTCAGACTCAGGCCGCCCTCAGCAGACACATCGCCGGCAAGGTAGGCGCTGAATTTCGCAGGCTGCACCGCCACCACCCCGAAGTACTTCCCCACGCTGCCGTCCGGTCTAACTATCGAGCTGTCGGTCATTTCGACAAGATATTCAGCGGGCAACAGGGTGGTGCCCACCGGTGGCAGGGCCGACACCTTCCCGGAGGAGTCAAGCGTCAGCCATTTCGGGATCGTCTGCCCCGGGAGAAACTTCCAGGTCCGCGTCTTGAAGCTGACATCACGGGGCATCCCGCTCCCGCCCTGATTCAAATCGAGCACTGCGGGCCAATCGTTGCCCGGGGTCAGGGCAAGGGTCCTCTCAAAGACAGGAGTGATGGCAGAAACAGCCACTGCCCCCCTGATTTTCGTGCCGGCCGAATCAGTAGCGGCAACAAGCACCTCGCCAAAAATGTCTCCCGTGAAGCCCATGGTGGTGACGGAAACCTGTCCACTGCCCCCAACCACATACCACGGCTGCGTCTCTCCATTAGAGGAGAGAGAGGACCAGGTCACCGGAGGGTTCAACCCGGCATTCGCAGGCAAAAACTGCTCCAAGCCAAAGGATGGCCCCCCTGCCATAGTCTGGCGCCCGAATACGGAACCCACGAAGTCCACCAGATTCACCCCCACCCGGACGTAGTACTTGGTCGCGGTTGCATCTAAACCACTCACTTCGGCGTAGTACTCCAAAGCAGACTTCGAGACACCTGCCGACGGATTCAAGGACAGTGACCCGGAGGAACTAAGGGACAGCCAGTCGGGCACCCCCTGCCCTGCTGCAAAAGCCCAGACCCGGGTCGCGGCCGTGCCGGGCATCATATTAACGGACGCATTGAGGTCGGCCACGGTGGGATCGGTCTGCCCGGGAACCGCACTGAGGGACGCAGAACCGGCGTTGGAGACGTAGGAAATCTTGACTTGGCCTGGGAGCGAATGCCCGGCGGCATCGGTCACCCAGACAAGAGCTGTCCTGACTGACTGAAATCCGTTGGCCGTCTGAGGGGAAAGCAGGCCGTCCTCTGTCAACGTGGCGCCGCTGATCGCGCCGCCCACGCCCGAAACCAGGGTCCAAGTCAGCTTGCCCTCCAGGCCGCTGTCCTGCGGCAGGCGCGTATTAAGATCTACCTGTGAGATATCGCCTGCCATGCCAGAGGCGGCCACAAACACCGTCGTGGAAAAGGAAGTCGGCCCCGCTCCGTAGAGGGGGCACCCAACCGCACCAACGCAAAGCGCAAGAAGCAGCCAAATCTGCCGAATCCAAGCGCTAGCGGAGAAGAACCCGCACGGAGTGCGCCCCGCCTGTTGTGCATTGACCTCAGGGCGCCTCGCCCCCGAAGGCAAGCCAAGCTCCTTGTGCACGAGAAAATAGGAAGAAATCATAGTTTAAATACCCGTAGATTCACAGGCCCCCGCCTCAGATCAGCAGGAAACGAGCCACGAGGCGCCCATTCCCTGTGGTGGCCGTTTTCAAAGTCGCCAACTCAAAATTTTACCCTAGGCTGGCGAGCCCGTTCGGCGCGGGGATCTAGACGGGTTGCTCCTCACTCCCGTGACGACAGTGAATCCTCAACTTTTTCTTACGGTCTTTATGTGGAAACGAATGCTTTTGATGTTGTTCTGCGTCGCACTGGCGGTCGTGGGCATTGGTTACGCAAAATTCCGCCAGATTCAGGCAGCCATCGCCATGGGCAAGTCCTTCGCCCCACCGCCCTCCGCAGTAACGACCCTGGTCCTCGCACCTCAACGTTGGGAGCCTGTTGTGAAGGTCATCGGCACGCTCAAGGCGGTGCAGGGGGTCACCGTGAGCACGGACCTCGCCGGGATCATTTCTGAAATCGGCTTCGAATCGGGTATTCCCGTAAAGAAGGGAGCCCTGCTGGTGCAACTCAACTCGGATTCAGAGCTCGCCCAACTCGCTGCAGCGCAGGTTCGCCGGGACCTGGCGGTCCTGGAGGTCAAGCGCAAGCGGGAGCTGCTTGCCAAGAACGCGCTTTCCGCCTCCGAAACCGACGCGGCCGAGGCTGAGGTACGGCAGTCGGAGGCCGCCTGCGCCCAGGCGGCGGCGCTCCTCGCAAGAAAACGCATCACCGCCCCCTTCGACGGGGTTCTGGGCCTGCGACAGGTCAATCTGGGGCAGTTTTTGAACCCGGGAAGCCCCGTCGTAAGTCTCCAATCGCTGGATCCGATCCGCGTCCAGTTTAACCTGCCACAGCAGGAAATTGGGGCAGCCGCCCTGGGCAAGGCCGTGCGCGTCAGTGCGCAGGAGGTTCCCGGAGGTCCGCGTGAGGGCGAGGTTTCTGCACTCGACTCCCAGGTGGACGAGGCCTCCCGCGCCATCAGCGTCGAGGCAACCCTCTCGAATCCGGACCAGGCGCTGCGCCCCGGGATGTTTGTGAACGTGGAACTGCCCCTGGCCGTGGAACCGGAGGTGCTCGTCATTCCCGCCTCCTCGATAAACTACGCACCCTACGGAAATTCTGTGTATCTGGTCCTGGACGGCGCCGACGCGGAGGGCAAGCCGGTCAAGACCGTCGACCAGCGCTTTGTAAAACTCGGCCAAAACCGCGGCGACCAGATCCGGGTGCTCGAGGGGTTGAAGGCCGGCGACGAGGTGGTCACCTCCGGGGTGTTCAAGCTGCGGCAGGGCGCCGCCGTGGTCCTCAACAACTCGGTCCAGCCCAGCAACAGCCCCGCCCCCACGCCTCCCAACAACTGAGCCGCACCGCCCGCACCCTCCCTTTTTTCCCTCTGTGAGCTTTACCGACACTTTTATCCGGCGCCCCGTGGTGGCGACCGTGCTGAGCCTGATTCTGCTGCTGGCCGGGTTACAGGCGTATTTCTCGCTTAACGTGCGCCAGTTTCCGCGCAGCGACATCGCAGTCATCAGCGTAAAGACACGTTACATCGGAGCAAACCCGGACCTGGTGCGCGGCTTTGTGTCGACGCCGCTGGAGAGGGCCATCGCCTCGGCGGACGGGATCGACTACCTCGAGAGCCAGAGTGCGCAGTCGCTAAGCGTCATCACCGCCCACCTCAAGCTCAACTTCGACACCAACGCGGCGCTCACCCAGGTTCAAGCCAAGATTGCGCAGATCCGCAACGAACTTCCCCCCGAAGCGGAGGCTCCCTCCATCGAACTGACCACCTCCGACAGCCAGTTCGCGCTGATGTACCTCTCCTTTTACTCGGACACGCTCGAACCCAACCAAATCACCGACTACCTCACCCGCGCGGTCCAGCCACGCCTAACCTCCATCGCAGGGGTGCAGAAGGCCGACATTCTGGGCGCACGCACTTTTGCGATGCGCATCTGGCTCAAGCCCGACCGCATGGCCGCCCTGAACCTGACCCCGGCGGAAGTGCGCACCGCGCTTTCCGCCAACAACTACCTTTCCACGCTGGGCAACACCAAGGGCTCGCTCATCACCGTCAACCTCATTGCCAACACGAACCTGCGCTCCGCCGCAGAGTTTCAGGAACTGGTGCTGGCCGAGCGCAACGGGGCGATCATCCGGCTCAAGGACGTGGCCGACGTCGTGCTGGGCGCAGAGAACTACGACACCGACGTCCGTTTCTCCGGCCAGAAGGCCATGTTCATGGGCATCTGGGTCATGCCCACCGCCAACAGCCTGGACGTCATTCAAACCGTGCGCGCCGAAATCCCGGCGCTCGAAAAACAGCTGCCCTCCGGGATCAAGGTCCACATTTCCTACGACGCCACCAACTACATCCGGGACGCCCTGCGTGAGGTGGTGAGCACCCTGCTGGAAACGCTCCTCATCGTTGTGGTGGTCATCTTCCTTTTTCTGGGGAACTGGCGCTCGATCATCGTCCCCGTCGTAGCGATCCCCCTGTCGCTGGCGGGCGCCCTCTTTCTGATCCAGTCGTTCGGCTTCACGCTCAACCTGCTGACGCTGCTGGCCATCGTACTTTCCGTCGGGCTCGTGGTCGACGACGCCATCGTGGTGGTGGAAAACGTGGACCGCCACCTGCAGGAGGGGCTTTCCCCGTTTGACTCCGCATTGAAGGCGGGGCGTGAACTGGTGGGGCCCCTGATCTCGATGACCATCACGCTGGCTGCTGTCTACGCGCCCATCGGGCTGCAGGGGGGGCTGACGGGCACGCTGTTTCGGGAGTTCGCCTTCACTCTGGCCGGGGCGGTCATCGTCTCGGGCTTTGTCGCCCTGACCCTTTCCCCGATGATGTCCTCCAAACTGCTGCGGGCGCAGGACTCCCACACGGGGTTTGGAGGCTGGGTCAACCGCCGGTTCGACGCCCTTCGCGCCCTGTACAAGCGGCGGCTGGCATCCAGCCTCAGGTGGCGGCCCGTCACACTCACCCTGGCGGTGCTTATCATGCTTCTGGGAGTGCCCTTCTACATGCTCTCGATGAAGGAACTGGCCCCCAAGGAGGACCAGGGCGTGATCTTGGGCGTCATCCAGGCCTCCCCCAACTCGACCATCGACCAGACCACCCTTTACACCGCCATGGTTAAGGACGTCCTCTTTTCTCTGCCCGAGACGGCCACCACCTTCCAGATCACCGAGGCGTTCGGCGGGTTCTCGGGACTGGTCACCAAGCCCTGGAGCCAGCGCTCCCGCACCACCGAGCAGATGGTGGGCGAGGTGTTTGGTAAGTCCGCCGGCATTCCGGGCGTGCGGGTGATCGCCTTCACCCCCTCCCCCCTTCCGGGCGGGGGCAACTACCCGGTGGAATTTGTCATTGTTTCCACAGCTGAACCCCGCGACCTGCTCGAATTTGCAAACCGGCTGGTAGGCAAGGCCTTTGCGAGCGGTCTGTTTGTGTTCGCCGACACCGACCTGAAGTTTGACTTTCCGCAGACCGAGATTGTCTTCGACCGCGACAAGGTGGCCTCCATGGGACTCAACCTCGCCCAGGTCGGCTCGGATCTGAGCACTCTGCTTGGCGGCGGTTACATCAACCGTTTCTCGATGGAAGGCCGCTCCTACAAGGTCATCCCACAGATCGAGCGCTCCAGCCGCCTCAACCCGGATCAACTCCTGGACCTGTACGTGTCTGGCCCTGGGGGCAAGCTGGTGCAGCTTTCCACCTTTGCGACGCTCAAAAACACCACCGAGCCCCGCACCTTAAACCGCTTCCAGCAGCTCAACGCCGCCCGGATCCAGGGGGTCATTCCACCCAACGTAACCCTGGACCAGGCGCTCAAGGCGCTTGAAGCCGAGGCGGCCGCCATCCTCCCCAAGGGGTACTCGATCGACTACGCAGGCGAGGGACGCCAGCTCCGCGTCGAAGGCAACAAGCTGCTTTTTACCCTGCTGGTGTCCGGCGTGCTGATCTTTCTGGTGCTCGCCGCACAGTTTGAAAGTTTCCGCGATCCGCTGGTCATCCTCGCCGGTTCCGTGCCGCTAGCGCTCTCCGGGGCGCTTCTCTTTTCGTTTTTGGGCTTCACCACGCTCAACATCTACAGCCAGGTCGGCCTTATCACGCTGGTGGGCCTCGTCTCCAAAAACGGGATCCTCATCGTCGAGTTTGCCAACTCACTCCGGGAAAATGGAATGGAGAAACTCGAAGCCGTCATCGAAGCCTCCTCCACCCGGCTGCGCCCCATCCTGATGACCTCCGTGGCCACCGTAGCCGGCCACTTCCCCCTCATCCTCGCCAAGGGCGCCGGGGCAGGTGCGCGCAACAGCATCGGCATCGTGCTGGTCACTGGCATGATCATCGGGACCATCCTGACCCTTTTTGTCGTGCCCGCAGTCTACATGGCACTCGCCAGAAAAGACCGCCGACTCGTTTGAGGTGAGGACCGAGCCGCCGGGGGCTTGAAGAAGACCCGGCTTTTCAGGTTTTTCGGCCCGCCAGCAAGGGCCAGCATTTTCGTTCGCAGGGATAAGGCCGCCCGCCTTCTTTGGATGCGGGCCCGGTGCTTCCAAAGAAAAGGGCGTCCCCTCCCCTTCCGGAAACCCGGAGTGGAAGAGACGCCCTTGGCCTACGCTGGATCGAACCTACTGGGCCAGCTCCTCGCCCACGGCGAAGCGGACGAAGCGGCGCACCTCCAACTGCTCCCCAAGCGCCTTGCTCTTTTCTGCAACGAGCTGGGCGATGGTCAGGTCCGGGTTTTTGATGAAAGCCTGGTCTACGAGGCAGGCGTTGGAGAAGAACTTGCCCATCTTGCCCTCCACGATCTGCTCGACAATGTTGGCCGGTTTGCCGGGGGGCACCTGCCCGCGGTAGATTTCACGTTCCCGCTCCGCCAGCGCCTGGGGCACGGAGGCCCTTGAAACGCACACCGGACTCGCCGCGGCGATCTGAAGCGTGATGTCGCGCACCAGTTGTTTGAACTCTTCGGTGTGGGTCGTGGCGTCCTTTTCTGCGCCGACCTCGACGAGCACCCCGACCTTGCCACCCGTGTGGATGTAGGCGGCCACCGCGCCGTTGCCCTGCACTTCGAGCCGGGCGTGGCGGCGGATCTGGATGTTTTCACCCAGTTTCTGGACGGCTTCGACCCGGTCGGCTTCCACCTCCGCCGCATCGTTTTCCGCAAACTTGTGCGCCACCGCGTCCGCCATCGAGCGGAAGGCGTCGTTCTTGGCGACAAAGTCCGTCTCGCAGTTAACTTCGGCCAAAACGCCCACCTTGCCGTTGTGCACGATGGCCTGGGCAATCACGCCTTCCTTGGCTTCGCGGTCGGCCTTTTTGGCGGCACTGGCGGCGCCCTTTTTCCGCAGCAAATCGACCGCGGCTTCCAGATCGCCCTGCGTCTCGGCAAGCGCCCGCTTGCAGTCCATCAGGCCGGCGTTTGTTTTTTCGCGGAGGGTCTTCACCAACTGGGCATCAATCACGACTTCGCTCATACTCTTAAAATGTGGGTGGGGTTTGTTGTTTGACCGCTTTCTACGGTCCTTACTGAGAGGGGGACGCTCCAAAGAGCGTAGAGGGTGAGTTTCGCACAAAAAACTGCGATATCGCCCCAAGAAAGCGGGACGTCCGTTTGACGGACGTCCCGAAATC
Organism: Chthoniobacteraceae bacterium; assembly: GCA_044348365.1. Lineage (GTDB taxonomy): Bacteria > Verrucomicrobiota > Verrucomicrobiia > Chthoniobacterales > Chthoniobacteraceae > Chth-196. The sequence goes on along the minus strand of JBIKSY010000040.1, from coordinate 15,058 downwards.
ACTAAATCATTGGAGGAAAAAAGAACTCCAAATATCTAAACTACTCGCTGACGGCAGACAGGTCCTGAGCCTGCGCTTCCACTGCGGGAGCCACTTCAACGGCGGCCTCAGGGTTGGCAGGGACGGGATGTCCGCCCGAACCGGTGACAATGGCGTCCACCAGCTTCTGCAAAACAACGCGAATCGCACGGATGGCGTCGTCGTTGCCTGCAATCGGGTAGGTGACCAGATCGGGGTCGGCGTTCGTGTCGACGATTGCTACCGTGGGGATCTTGAGGCGCTTGGCCTCCTGGATGGCAATCCCTTCGCGGACCGTGTCGATCACGATCATCGCGTCAGGAAGCTTCTCCATTGTGCGAATCCCTTCCAAGTTGCGCTTGAGCTTTTCGCCTTCGCGACGCAGAGCGGAAATTTCCTGGTTCCCCATCTTGGAGTACTCGGGCTGCTTTTCGAGCTGCTCGATGTAAATCATCCGGGCGACGCTCTTACGCACCGTGGCGCGGTTGGTGAGCGTGCCGCCGAGCCAACGTTGGTTCACGTAGTAGTGCCCGCAAGCCTGGGCTGCCTCGATGACGGCCTCCTGCGCCTGCTTCTTACATCCGACAAAGAGGATTTTGCCCCCTCTGGCTGCGATGGAACCCAAAAACTTGGTCGCGGCATCCAACTGGTGAACAGTGGTGCCGAGGTTGATAATGTGAAGCGCGTTGCGCTTTTCAAAGATGAAGGGCTTCATCTTTGGGTTCCAGCGCTTGCTCTGGTGTCCAAAGTGGACACCGGCTTCGAGCAATTCCGTCATGAGTTCTGTGGACATAGCAATGTGCAGCTTTAGAAAAAGGGGTGGAAACTTGCTGGATCAAGGGCCCCTCTGGCAAGCACTGGTTTTATTTTTTGCACATTTTCTTCCGTTTACAGCCAAAAAGGCCGCCGGAGTGCGTCCGGCGGCCCCTCGCTGAAGACCGTCCTGTCGTTCCGGGGCGCGGGCCCCGGCTACCTCTGTGGCGCCCCGGCAGCCTCCTTGGCTCCGATGGTCACCTTCTTCGCTTCCCAGTCGGTCTCGTGCTTGATCGCACTGCCTTGAACTTTGGCTCCGACGGTCATCGCGCTCAGCGCCACCGGCTTGCCATCCATCAGGATTTCAGTTTTGTCCGTCACCGTGAAGAGCCTCTCCTTTGCCTTCCCGTTGAGCCCAAAGGAGCGCCCACTCACATTCACCGAACTGACCGTCCCCACAAAAGGGAGCGCCTTGGCCATGTCGCCGGACTTCTCGGCCGCCTTGTCCTTTTCGCCTCCCTTCGGATCGGCTGCGTGCAATCCGCCTGTCCCCTGCATCAAAACCACCAGCAGCCCGAGTCCGTACAATCCAATTCGCATCATAATTTTTTCTCCAAGTTCGCAGGCACGCCCAAGTCTCTGCTCAAACTACGCCCGCAGTTTCCAAGAGGCATCCCTCCCAGGGCCCCGCACCCGGCGACACCCGAGAGAAAACATCCTCTCCTCCTCCCCATCGCTCCCTGACTCCGCGGCGGTTGCCCCTAGGCACCCAAATCGCGCCCAGCCAACAGCGCACCCACCGCCTCGCCGCATTCGGCCCCGACCACCTCAGAGGGACGGCTCGCGTCAATGAGCCGGATGAAGGGCCGGCGTAGCGCTAAAAAAATACTCCGGACCGCCTGCAGTTCCTCCAGCTTTTCAAACTCATCCGCCGCACCCCCGCGCCGTCTGACCCGCTCCAGCGAAACCAACGGGTCGCAGTCCAGCAAAAGGACGAGGTCGGGGATTGGAGCAAACGCTTCGTTTAACGCCAAAACAGCCTCCGGATCTGCCCCCCGGGCCCCCTGGTAGGCCGCCGTGGAAAAATAGTAGCGGTCCAAGACCACGAGCGCCCCCCGGTCGAGCGCCGGTTGCACGAGCTCCTCGACGTGCTGACGCCGGTCACGGACAAAAAGCTCCAGCTCCTCCTCGGGAGGCAACCTCCCCAGGGTGGCCGACTCCCGCAAGCGCCGTCCCCACGGACTGTCCGTGGGCTCCCGGCTGGAAACCAACTCCATCGGGCTCCCCTCGCTGGCCGCCCGGACCGCGCGGAGTGCCGAACTTTTCCCCACTCCGTCGATGCCCTCGAGCACCACCAGCAGCCCGCGCCCCGTTGCAGTTTGTGTTTTTTCCATTGAGAACCTCCTTTGTAAACCCAAACAGGCCCACCCGCACCACCGTTTGCCTGCGCCCCGCGGAATTGCCCGTTCCCGCCGATTGTTAGGCGCCTTTAACGCTCCCCTGCAACCTGAAACCCCTCCCCCTCCAAAAGCGCGCGCAGCCGGGCAGGCTGGTCCCCTTGGATCTCGATCGCCCGCTCCCGGAAGGTCCCTCCGCACCCAAGCTGTGTCCTCAACCGCCTCCCCAAGGCCTCAATGGCATCCCCGGAATGCTGGGGACCAAACCCGTCCACCAAAAGCACCGTCTTTCCCCCGCGGTGCGCGCTTAGGCGGCGCAAAACCACCCTGCCCGGCTTGGGTATGAGCACGGTGGCAGGCTCGGCTAAGGCGCCTTTTTCCGGCTGCCGGGGCCCCTCAGGCAGGCCCTCAAGCTGCAGCCCGGCAAAAGCACTGTTGAGCCCCGTCTGGGGGCCGTTGAGGGGAATCCGTTTTTTGGGAGAGGCCATGGCCGGTGGAGAAACAAAAGGGGGGGAATTTCACGACAGCACTGAGGGCCGCTGCAGCATCGGAGCCCGGGATGATGCCTTCATCTTGAAGCAGACTTTCGCCTTGGGACTCAACTCAACAAAATCTGGGGCAAAAACAAACAATCCCAGCGTTCCTCTTTGCGTCCGCGCCTTTTTTGGCCTTTTTAGTGTCCTGCCACCCTGATGAAAGTATCTGACCTAAGAGGCATCCTCCAGTACGTCCCGCGTTTCCGCGAAAAGATTTTTGTCGTCGCCCTGGATGGCGAAGTGGCGGCCTCTCCGAACCTCGGCAACCTGTTGCTGGACCTGGCCGTTTTGCGTTCGCTGAGCATCCGGGTGATTTTGGTGCACGGCTGCGGCGCCCAACTGGTCCATCTTGCCCAGGAAAGGGGCGTGTCCATTTCCAGCTGCGACGGGACGGGAATCACCGATGAAACGACCCTCAAGCTGGGGATCGAAGCCAGCCACGCGGTCCTGCAGGAACTCATGCAGGGCCTCGCCTCCGTGGACCTCAAGGCGGCCTACGCCAACGTGATTGTCGCCCATCCCGCCGGGATCCTCAACGGCGTGGACACCCTCCACACCGGCAGGGTCGAGCGTGTGGAAACAGCCATGCTCCAGTTTTTTCTCACCGAGGGCATCACCCCCGTGATACCCCCAATCGGTTTCGACGGCGAGGGCCACACTTTCCGGGTAAACTCCGATTCGGTGGCGCTTGAGGTGGCCGAGGCCATGCGCGCGCTCAAGATTATTTATCTCTCCCAGCGGGGCACCCTGCGCCTGGGCGAGAGCATCGTCCGGCAACTTTCGGTGGCCGAGACCGAGGAGACACTCCGCAAGCGGCGCAACCTGCTGGATCCCTCGATGGTCTCGAAGCTCGAGCACGCCGCGCGGGCCTGCCGCGGAGGAGTCCCCCGCGTACACCTTCTGGATGGAACGCAAAACGAGGCCCTGTTGAGCGAAATCTTCAGCCACGAAGGCATCGGTACGATGGTCTACTCCAACGAGTACCAGCAGATGCGGCGCGCGCTCAAAAAGGACCTGCGCGCGGTGATGGCCCTCATCCGGGAGTCGGTGGCCAACGCCGAACTGGTCAAGCGGTCGCGGGCCGAAATTCTGGCGTCGCTCGACGACTACTGGCTGCTGGAGATCGACCGCAACCTGGCCGGCTGCGTGGCGGTTCACTTTTATCCGGAGGAGGAAATGGCAGAACTGGCCTGTCTTTACGTGGCAAAAAGCCACGAGGGACAGGGCCACGGCCGCAAGCTCATGGCTTTTGCCGAGCAATTGGCGGCAAAAAAGGGCGCCAAACACCTCATCGCACTCTCCACCCAGGCCTACAATTTCTTCCACCAGAAGGGAGGGTTTAACGAAGTAGGCCCCGAAGCCCTCCCACCGGAGCGGCGCCGCAGATGGGAGGCCAGCGGGCGCAACTCCAAGGTCATGCAGAAAGAGACCTCCCTCACCCCCTCCAAGCTGGGCGCCCCCAAGCCTGGGCCGGTCTAACCGGCCCACCGCCCGCATGGGCCGCGGGGGCAGGGACGCTCCCCTTAAAAGACAACGCGTAGTCGCGACACCCGCTTTCACCGCCCCCCTCCAACCCCTTTTCTCCACCCCATGTCCGCCCTCTGGATCGACGCCGTTGTTGTTGCCGTTTATTTTGCGCTGATCCTCGGCATCGGCCTGCGCGCCGGCCGGGGCGAGCGCACGATGGAATCCTTCGCCATCGGGGACCGCAACATCCCCTGGTGGGCGGTCCTCGCCTCCATTTTGGCGGCGGAAATCAGCGCGGCCACGTTTTTGGGGGCGCCGGGAGAGGGGTATGAGATGCGCAACTTTACCTACGCGCAGCTGGCCCTGGGCACGATCATCGCCCGCATCTTCATCGCGGGCGTCTTCATCAAGCCGTTTTACGATTTTCGGGTCGTCTCCATCTACCAGTACCTGTCGCTGCGGTTTGGCACCCGGACGCGCAACGCCTCCTCCGCGCTGTTTCTGGTGACCCGGGCACTGGCCAGCGGCACCCGGCTTTACGTGGCGGCGATCGTACTCGTCATGGCCTACGAACTGTGGAGCGGAACGACGCTCGCTCCAATGGAACAGGTCGCCATCTACACCGTGTCGCTCGTGCTTCTGACCGGCGTCACCGCAGCCTACACCGCTGTGGGCGGCATCAAGGCGGTCGTATGGACCGACCTGATCCAGGCCAGCCTCATGTTCGCCTCGCTTGGTTTTGCCATGTGGACCCTGTTCTCGCTGATCCCCGGCGGGTGGTCCGAAGTGCGCGCCGTGCTCAACGGCCCAAAGGATTTTGCCGTCCTGGATTTGGGGCTGACCCCCGGCGCCGGTTTTTGGGGCAACATCAAGGGCATCCTTGAGAGCGAATACACGATTTGGGCCGCCCTGATCGGCTCCACCTTCACCACCATGGCCACCCATGGCACGGACCAGGACATGGTCCAGCGCATGCTCACGGCCAAAAACCACCAGCGCTCCCGCTTCTCGCTGATCCTTTCGGGACTGGCCGACCTGCCCCTGGTGCTGTGCTTCCTCTTTGTCGGTATGCTCCTCTGGGTCCACTACCAGCAACCCCACAAGGACGCACCCTTCGCCTTTTTCATCGTCCACGAACTGCCGCCAGGCATCCGGGGCATTTTATTTGCCGGAATCTTCGCCACCGCGATGGGTTCCCTGAGCACCGCGCTCAACGCCCTCGCCACCAGCTTCACCGAGGACTGGTACAAGCCGATACTCCGGCCCAAGGCCACGGAGGCGCAGGTCCTTCGCGCGGCCCGCCTCTCCACCATCGGCTTCTCTGTTGCCCTTGTCTTCATCGGCGGGGCGACGGCTTACGCCAAGATTGTGCTCCATGCGCGGATCATTCCCATCGTCCTTGGCATTTTCGGCTACACCTACGGCTCCCTCCTGGGGGTTTTCCTAGTGGGCCTTCTTACCAGACGGCGCGGGAGTGAGACCGGCAATTTGTGGGCGATGTCGGCCGGCTTTCTTGCGGTGGCCCTTCTCAGCGGGCTGCACAACGACCTATGGGCGCTCCTTCACCCGGCCGCGCTCAACGGGGCGGTCATTCCCCCACTCTGGGCTCCGGAGTGGCTGCCAAAATGCGAGTTTCCCTGGAGAATCGCCATCGGCACCCTGGTCACCTCCTCCATCGCCCTCTGTTTCCGGACGCCCGACGCGCAGTTGGTCATCGCCGCGGAGCACTTGAACCGCGTCAGCGAGCCCCCTGTCCCCTCGCCCAAAGCCGCTAAATGATTCAACCCCAGAAACAGTCCGTTTTCGCAGCCAACCGGCCATCCAAAAAGGGGTGGGCGGTCAACTGCAATCTACACTCAGGGCGAAACTATTCATTCGTTTCCAAACCCCTTTTTGCTTGTTCCAAACCGAGATGATTTTAGCCTCCGTGCCCGCACCGGATGACGGTGTGGGACCTGTGAATAACTTGTGAAAAAACCCGCACAACTTGGGAACTAGTCCGGCAGAGAGCCCTCTCCGTGGAGGTTGCGAAAGCCGACCGCAGTGTGGGGCCGCCAAAGCAGGAAACGACCAACAAAAACCCATAAAACCCACAGGAATAAAGAGATAACAAAAAGCGCCCAACAAATAGCACTGCCTCCACCGGCCCCGTCCTCCAGCCCGGACAGCCGCCAGCCTCCCCGGCCGGTTTCCCACGAAGAGCCTGTGCACTAGTTTTCCGCAAACCTCGTTTTCCTCATCCTCCCCACCGCTTTGCCTACTCCTGCCCCGCTTCTTCCCACCCTTTCTCCCGTGGTCAACCCTAGTGAAAAAACCTCCCCGAGCGACGCGGTCGTCGCCCTCTGGAATCAGGTCTCCGCCACCCTCCAGTCGGAGGTGAGCGTCGACACGTTCCGCCGCTGGTTTCAGGACATACGTCCGGTAGGCCTCGACGAAAAGCAGCTGACCCTCTGCGTCCCCAACTCCATCCACCAACTTTGGATCGAGAGCAACTACCACTCCTTGCTGCACTCCGCCCTGATGCTGGCAACGGGCAAAGGCCGCGAGATCGTTTTCGTTTTCGACACGAACCCCGTGGCCGTAGCGCCCGAGGAACAGGAGGATGCCTCGGCCTCGGCATCGGGTTCGGAACCTCACAAGCCGAATGCCTCGAGCGGAAACGGGCTCAACCCCAGAAACACCTTTGAATCCTTCGTGGTCGGGACCAACAACCAGTTTGCGCACGCGGCCTGCTCGGCCGTGGCAAACGGGCCCGGAAAGACCTACAACCCCCTTTTCATCTACAGCGGCGTCGGTCTGGGCAAAACCCACCTGATGCACGCCATCGGCCACCAGATCCTGGGCTCCAAGAAGAACGCCAAGGTGATGTACATCACCTCGGAACACTTCACCAACGAGTTCATCGACGCGATCCAGACGGGCACGCTCGCCAAGTTTCGCAAGCGCTACCGCCAGGCCGAAGTGCTACTCATCGACGACATCCAGTTTCTTGCAGGCAAGGAGCGCTCCCAGGAGGAGTTCTTCCACACCTTCAACGCCCTCTTTGACGGCCATAAACAAATCGTCCTCTCCAGCGACCGGCCCCCTTCGGAAATCGCCAACCTGGAGAGCCGCCTGGTCTCCCGCTTTGAATGGGGGCTCACGGCCGAGATGCAACCGCCGGAGGTCGAGACCCGCATCGCCATTCTGCGCAAAAAGTCCCAGTCCATGCAGGTGAAGCTTCCTTCCGAGGTGCTCAACTTCCTGGCCGAACGCATCCGCACCAACGTGCGCCGTCTCGAGGGCGGCCTCATGCGGGTGGCCTCCTACACCTCCCTCAACGACGGGAAGGTGCCCTCTCCGGAAAAAATCGAGATGCTCCTCAAGGACATCCTTCAGGAGGAGGCCCGCAAGGCCGTCACCATCGAACAGATCCAGCGGCGTGTTGCCGACCACTTCGACATCCGCCTGGCCGACATGACCAGCAAACGCCGCCCGGCGAACATTGCCTTTCCCAGACAGATTGCGATGTACCTCTCCCGCGAACTCACCCGCTCCTCGCTTTCGGAAATCGGCGAGGCCTTCGGAGGCCGCGATCACGGCACCGTTTTGCATGCACACCGGCAGGTGGTCGACAAAATGACCAAGGACGAGCGAACGCGGCACGTGGTGAGCTTTCTGGACAATCAGCTTCAACGTTAATACCAAACCGCATCCGGTTTTCCCGGCGTCCAGCCCCTTTTTTCCGCCCTTTACCACGGACTTCCAGACTGCAAAGAATAGTCGGCAGTTGCCCACACCGGAGTTCCTTTCATCCAAACGATTCAGAATATGAGATTCAGCGTCACCAAAGACACCCTTCTCGCTGGACTGCAGACCGTGCAGAACGTCGTCAGTTCGCGCACCACCCTGCCGATTCTCGCAAACGTCCGCATCCACGCCCAGGAAGGTCAACTCCGATTCACCACCACGGACTTGGATGTCGGTGTGACCTGCGTCGCGGAAGCCCAGGTCGAGCGTCCCGGCGGCACCACCATCCCAGTCAAGCGACTGGCCGGCATCATCCGCGAACTCCCCGCCGGGGAGGTCCAGATCGAGGTGGACTCCAAAAACATCACGGCGATCCGCTCGGGCCAGTCCTTTTTCAAAATCCACGGCCTGCCCGAGGACGACTTCCCCGCGCTGCCGAAGTTTGAGGACTGCAAGCTGTTCTCCCTCAAGCAAAGTGACCTCAAGGACGCCCTCAAAAAAACCTCCTACGCCATCTCCACGGACGAGACCCGGTACGTCCTGAACGGCATCCTGTTTTCCTTCAAGGAAAGCCGGCTCACCATGGTCGCGACAGACGGCCGCAGGCTGGCGCTCATCGACCTGGAGGTTGAGTTTCCCCAGAGCGAAGAGACGGAGGTCATCGTCCCTACCAAGTGCATCAACGAGTTGGTGCGGCTTGTGGGCGAGACGGGCGAGATCAAGATGTACGTCTCCCAAAACCAGGTCGCCTTTGACGTCGGCTCCACCCGGCTCGTCTCCAAGCTGGTCGAGGGCAACTATCCAAACTACAGGCAGGTCATCCCGGCCGAGGTCAAGGAACGGGTCACACTCGAGCGCACCCTCTTTCTAGCTGCGGTCCACCGCGTTTCTCTTCTCGCCAGCGAGAAGAGCAATTCCGTGAAACTCATGTTCACGCGCAACCAGCTTGAAATCGCCGCCAACTCCCCGGACATCGGCGAGGCCCGCGAATCCATCCCGGTCGTCTACAAGGGGCCCGACATGGCCATCGCCTTCAACCCGGAATACCTGATGGCTCCGCTGCGCGCCCTACCGAATGACGAGGTGTTTCTGGATCTCATCGATGAAATGAGCCCGGGGGTCATAAAGATCCCGAGCCCTTTCCTTTATGTGATCATGCCTATGCGGGTTTCCTGACCCGCTTGGTAAGATTTCCCTAATTTTAAGTTGTCCCCGAGAGGATTGGTGTTAATCTCTTCATCCCCCGCGCGGCCTCTGAAAACAGAGGTTGCGCGAAGTAATTGCTCACGTGGCGGAATTGGCAGACGCGTACGGCTCAGGACCGTATGGGGCGACCCGTGGAGGTTCGAGTCCTCTCGTGAGCACCACTCTTGCATCCGCAGGAGTCTGGTAAAAAGCAGCAGCAAGGCTGCAATGTTTTGGATCGGCCCAGTCTGCTTTCTTCGGGGCTCCATCTCCACCAACCAGCAGGCAGCACTCTTCCACGCATGCTCACCCCGCTCACTTTTGCCGCCAGCCTTCTGGGGCTTCTGCTCGGGCTCCTGCCAGCGCTGGTCCTCCTGATCAAGCGCGCCCGGGAAGCGTCGGAACTCCAACTCCTCCGGGAACGGCTCACGGCGCGCGAAGCCCGGGTCCTCGAACTGGAAACCGCCCTCAACTCCGCTCAAAACCGCCTGCGCGACGAGGCCGAACGCCTCCGTTTGGAGTCCAACGCCCGGGCGGCAGCGGAGGGGGACGCGCGACGCCTGCCCCCTCTGGAAGCGGCCCTGACCGACCTGCGCGCCGAGAACGGACAAATCCAGACCCTCAACGCGGAACTGCAGGTGGCCCTGGACAACGAGCGAGAAAGCTCCCTTGAGAAGCTCCAGCTCCTCACCCAGGCCAAAGAAGCCCTTTCGCACCAGTTTAAGGCGCTGGCCGATGAAATTCTCCAGTCCAAGTCGGCCCAGTTTTCACAGCAAAACGAGGCGATCGCCGAACAGAACAGACTCAACCTCGGCAACCTGCTCAACCCACTCAAGGAGCAGCTGGGCGAGTTCAAGAAGAAGGTGGAGGACGTCTATGTCCAGGAGGGCAAGGACCGCTCCGCCCTCGCCGCCGAGGTCAAACAGTTACGGGAACTCAACCAGACCCTCAGCGAAGAGGCCAAAAACCTGACCTCAGCCCTCAAGGGTTCCAACAAGACTCAGGGCAACTATGGCGAGCTGATCCTTGAGCGGGTGCTGGAGGCGTCCGGACTGCGCAAGGGCCAGGAATACCACGTACAGGTCAGCCACCTGGTCGAGGGCAGGCGCCAACAGCCCGACGTGGTCATCCACCTGCCCGAGGAGCGCCGCCTAGTGGTGGACTCCAAAATCTCGCTGGACGCCTACCAGGCAAGCGTCGCCGCTGACGACGCGGCCGTCCGGGACGCCTGCATCAAGGAGCACATCGCCTCCGTCCAATCCCATATCAAGGGACTTGCTGCGAAAAACTACCAGCAGCTCTACGGCATCCAGTCGCTGGACTTCGTCATTTTGTTCATGCCCCTCGAGCCCGCCTTCCTGCTGGCGGTCTCCCATGAAAAGGACCTGTTCATGGACGCTTGGAACCGGAACGTGCTGTTGGTGAGCCCCTCCACCCTGCTGTTTGTGGTGCGCACGGTGGCCCACCTCTGGCGCCAGGAGGCCCAGACGCGCAACGCCCAGGACATCGCGCACCGCGGCGCGGAGCTGTACGACAAGCTGGTGGGTTTTGTGAAGGATTTCGAGGGCCTCGGCAGCCGGATCAAACAGGCCCAGGAACACTACGACGACGCCCTCTCAAAACTCCACACTGGCAAGGGCAACGTCATCCGCCAGGCCGAGATGCTCCGCACCCTCGGGGTCAAACCCTCGCGGACCCTTCCCGCCCCCCTCGTGGAACTTTCCCTCGAACCGCCCGCGCCGGAGCTCCCGCCCTCCGAACAGGCCCGCCTTCTCTAGCAAGCGAGCCTCCGAACGGGGGCCCTTCAGCCTTCCCGCGGGGAGGCAAACTGCGGGTGGCCGAGAATCCGCGCGGCAAGCTGCTCCCGCTCCGCCTCGGGCAGGCTGGCCGGAAACTGGGCGGCCGAGCGGCGCCACTTGGCCAGCCAGTCAGCCCCCAAGACCTCGTGCCGTGCCGGATAGCCGCCCGCCCGGGCCTCGGGGGTGAAGGCGATGGTGGTTTCCTGCTTCTCCCCCGAACAGCGGCCCCGCGCCACATGGAAACCAGAGGCCAGCATCGCCGCCCGCGACGCCGTCGAACAGGTGTAGGTAAACAGCTCCGCGCCCCGCCCCTTGCACGCGGCAAACAGCCGACGGAAGAGCTCCACCGTCCACTGGTCCCAGCAGGTCTTGCTGGAAAACATGTCGTAAAAAATGACCTCCGGCGGCACCGGAGCGAGGTCGAGACTCTGCAGAAAATCGCCCTCGAGCAGTTCCCAGCTCAGCCCAGGGAACTCCTTGGATTCCCAGCGCCCCTCCCGCAAAATCCACGCCGGACCGCTGTGCCGCAGATAAGTGAATTTTTCTGCATGCCGGAAGGCCAACCGCAGGGAGTCTAGATCGTTCTCGAAACTCACAATTCTCATGGGCCGCACCGGGCCCAGGCGCGCCTCGGCCTCATAACACTGGATGGCCGCCATCACGTTCGCAGCCGCTCCCAGCCCCACATCCCAGATCACCAAGGGCTCCACAGTCTGCGCCGGATCCGTCACGCGCACCCGTTCGGACAGGTACGCCTGTTCGATATAGAGGGAGCGTGCCTCGTCCATGGGCTCGTTGCGCGAATGCATGATCTCGCCCGAGGAGACGTGCCGGATGCTCGCGAAGCCTTCGAAGGCCGTGTGCACCTCGTAGTTGCCCAGCTGCAGCGGCGGCGACTTCTTGCGCTTCACCTTGGGACGGTCGACGGGGTTGTCCAGGTCGTCCTCCTGCAAAATCGCGCGCTTCGCGTGGTAGAGAGCGAGGAAACGGTCCTCGAGGATGCTCTGCCGGATCTCGCGCATCAGCCGGTGGTAGAAGTAAAAGTTGTGCTGCCCAAGCAGCTGCCAGCCGAGCGTTTCCTTGGTCTTGGTCAGGTGGTGCAGGTAGGCACGACTGTAGCGCACGCAGGTCGGGCACCCGCATTCCGGATCCAGCGGTTCGTCGGCCAACTTGTAGACGCCGCGCCGGAACTGCAGGAAACCGCGCGAAGTAAACGCCCCGCCCCTCTGGGCCACCTGCGTCGGAATGATGCAGTCAAACATGTCCACCCCGCGGTGGACCGCCTCAAGGATATCCAAGGGCGTGCCGACCCCCATCAGGTAGCGGGGCCTGTCCGGGGGAAGCAGCGAGGCGGTAAACTCGCAGGTGTCTTCCCGCTCGCTTTTCCCCTCGCCCACCGCGAGTCCCCCAATGGCAAACCCGTCGAAGGGCATTTCCGTGAGGGCGGCCGCGCTCTCGCGCCGGAGCTCCTCAAAGAGTGCCCCCTGAACGATCCCGAACAGCGACTGAGGCGATTCCCCGCGCGCCACCAGGCTGCGCGCCGCCCAACGGTGGGTGATGTCCATCGCGGCCCGCGCAGTGGCAAGGTCCGCCGTGGAAGGAATGCACTGGTCGAGCACCATCATGATGTCGCTTCCGATGGAGCGCTGCGTCCCGATGCTCACCTCCGGGCTGAGCAAAATCGTCCTTCCGTCCAGATAGCTTTGAAACACGGCTCCCGCCTCGCTCATGGAGCGGGCGTGCGGGAGGGAAAAAATCTGGAACCCGCCCGAGTCGGTGAGCACCGACTTGGGCCAGCTCATGAACCGGTGGATTCCCCCCACATGATCAAAGACCTCGGGACCGGGGCGCAGCAGGAGGTGGTAGGTGTTGGCCAGCAGGATCTGGGAACCCGAATCCTCGAGCGACTGCGTCAACTGGGCCTTGACGGTGGCCTGCGTGCCCACCGGCATGAAAAGCGGGGTGAGCACCTCGTTGTGGAGGGTGCGGAACCGGGCGGCACGCGCGCGGGAACCTGACGCAGTGGCTTCAAGGCGGAAATCGAGTCGGGAAACAGACATGGGATGGCGGGGGACAAGCATGCGCTTTCGGAACCGCACGGGCAACGGAAGAGAGGAACAGTTTGGCGGCCCGCGCAGTTCCGCGCCTGCGCCGACGTCCGGGTGCCGGGCCGGCAGACAATCGCGCCGGAGTCCTTCTTGTTTCTTGCCCGTGCTTCCGACTTGCTCAACGCTCTTGGCAAAGGCTCCCTCCCCAAATGCGCCCCCCCCGCACTCTCCGCTTTTTCTCCAGCTGGCAGCACCGCCTGCTTTGCTTTGTGCTGCTGGCCGCCGGTCAAAGGCTGTCCGCGGTGGAACCCGTGGACTTTGGGCGGGAGGTCCTGCCACTTCTTTCGGAGAAATGTTTCCACTGCCACGGTCCCGATGCCGGGGCGCGCAAGGCGGATCTGAGGCTGGACACCAAGGAGGGCGCCTTTCTCAAAAACAAGGACGGGGCGGCCGCGTTGGTAGCCGGCGACCCGGCCCGCAGCGGCCTGATCGAACGCATCTTTTCCCACGACCGGGACGAGCTCATGCCCCCGCCCAAATCCAACCGAAAACTTTCGGACAAAGAGCGGGCGCTGCTCAAGCGCTGGGTGGAAGAAGGCGCCCACTGGGGCGGCCACTGGGCGTTTACCCCCCTCAAAAAACCGGTGCCGCCCACGAACGCAGGGGCGCATCCCATCGACGCCTTCGTGCGAGACCGGCTCAAGCAGGAGGGCCTCGCGCTGCAACCGAGGGCCCCGCGCCGGACGCTCCTGAGGCGCATGAGCCTCGACCTGACCGGCCTGCCGCCCTCGCCCGCGGAACTTGCCGCCTTTGATGCGGATACCGGCGAAGATTTCGTCCAACGCACCCTGGACAATTTGCTGGCAAGCCCCCGCTACGGCGAACGCATGGCCTGGGACTGGCTGGAGGCGGCGCGCTACGCCGATTCCAACGGGTACCAGGGCGACAGCGAACGGACGATGTGGCCCTGGCGCGATTGGGTGGTGCGGGCGTTCAACGAAAACCTGCGGTTTGACGACTTCACCCTTTGGCAACTGGCTGGCGACCTGCTGCCCAACGCCACCCAGGAGCAGCAGCTCGCCACCGGCTTTCTGCGCAACCATCCCATCAACGGCGAGGGCGGCCGCATCGCGGAGGAAAACCGGGTGGACTACGTCATGGACATGGCCGAAACCACCGGCACGGTGTGGCTCGGGCTCACCCTGAATTGCTGCCGCTGCCACGACCACAAGTACGACCCGCTTCTCCAAACGGATTACTACCGCTTTTTCGGGTTCTTCAACCAGACCCCCGTCACCGGCGGCGGGGGAGATCCGCAGGCGCCTCCAAGACTCGAACTCCCGCAACCCGACGAACTGGCCGCACTGGAAAAAGCCCGCGAAGCCTTCAAGACGGCCGAAACGGCAATGCAGGCGGAGTGGAAGGCCTCCGAGGAGCGCAGAGCCGCGTGGCTTGCCAACGATGGTGCAGCCCGTGCCGGCAAGCCGGTGGATGCGGCAAAGTTTGGCAAACCCGGGGAATTGCAGGAGGCGGCCAAGCTGCCCGAAGCGCAGTGGAAAGGGCCCCAGCGCAAATTCGTGGAGAACGCTTGGGCGGAGGAAGACGCCGCCTTCAAAAAGACGCTGACCGACCGGGACGCGCGCAAACTCCGGGAGGATCAGGCTGCCAAGGCAGTGACCCGCGTGATGATCATGGGCGAACTCAAAACGCCCCGCGCAACCTTTGTGCTCAACCGCGGCCTCTACAACCAACCCGGCGAGGCGGTCTCGGCGGGAGTGCCCGTAAACCTTCCCCCGCTGGCTGAAGGGCAGGAGGCCAACCGGCTGGGTTTGGCCCGCTGGCTGGTCGGACCGGAGAACCCGCTCATGGCGCGTGTGACAGTCAACCGGCTCTGGCAACAGATCTTCGGGATCGGTCTGGTCAAAACCGCGGAGGACTTCGGCGTGCAGGCCGAGGCGCCCGTGCACCGGGAACTGCTGGACTGGCTGGCGGCTGAATTTCGCGACAGCGGCTGGGACGTGAAGGCTCTGCTACGGCTGATTCTCAGCAGCGAAACCTACCTGCAGTCCTCGGCCGTCACCGAGGAACTCGCCCGCAACGACCCGCAAAACCGCCTGCTGGCGAGG
>JBIKSY010000039.1:0-23526 GCA_044348365.1 Chthoniobacteraceae bacterium | reverse complement strand
GCCCGCAGCCCCCCGCCCGGCCCGCTGGCGACCCGGCGGCCGAGTAGCGCAACGCCACGGGAGCGGCGGTTCTTTTTGGGAGTCCGCATCGACTCCGGTCGCTCAGCCCCTCTTTAAACCGAGCACGGACTCTATTTTTCCAAGGGGCAGCGTGTTAATTACGTCGTCCGGCGTCAGCCAGCCTTTTCTGGCAATCCCGACACCGTTCCAGAGATACTGGAGCTGGTCAGTGTGGTGGGCGTCAGGGTTAATCGAGCAGCGCACCCCCTTTTGTTTGGCCAACGGCCACCAACGCCAGTCCATGTCAAGCCGGCGGGGATTGGCATTGAGCTCAATCACGGTACCCGTGGCGGCGGCCGCATCGATGATGGCAGGGATGTCGAGTGCATACGCCTCGCGGGAAAGGAGGAGGCGGCCGGTCAGGTGCCCGAGCATCGTGACGTAAGGACTCGAGAGTGCCTTGATGATTCGGGCGGTCATCTCGGCCTGCGCTTGGGTGAAGGAGGCGTGCACCGAGGCGACGACATAATCCAGTTGGGCGAGCACCTCGTCGGGATAGTCGAGCGACCCGTCCTTCAGGATGTCGCACTCGACGCCCGCAAAAAGCCGGAAATCAGGAGCGAACTCCGCGTTGAGTTCGCGGATGCGGGCCACCTGCTCCAAAAGCCTTGCCGAATCCAGCCCATGCGCCTGAAAAGAGGATACGGAGTGGTCGGAAATGCCAAGGTACTGCAGGCCAAGCTCCATCGCGGCTTCCGCCATCTCCTCGAGAGTGGAGCGGCCGTCGCTTGCAGTTGTGTGATTGTGAAACGTACCGCGCAGGTTTTGCAGTTCGATCAACCGCGGCAGCGTGTGGGACTCCGCCGCGGCGATTTCCCCCCGGTCCTCACGCAATTCAGGCTCTATGTAATCGAGCCCGAGGGCGCGATAGATGTCCGCCTCGGTATGAATGGGCGGAACGGGTGCCGGTGTCTGGCGCGCCTTTTCATCCGGGCCCAGACGGTATTCGTTCAGAGTCCATCCCCTGGCCAGAGCACGGGACCGCAGTGCGATGTTGTGCTCCTTCGAACCTGTAAAGTAGTTGAGTGCGCTCGGAAACTCCTCGGGTGCCACAACCCGCAGATCGGCCTGCACCCCGATCTTGAGACGTACGCTGGATTTTGTGGCGCCGTGTGCCAGAACATCGGCCACGAGGCCGTGGCGGATAAAAAACGCCGAGACCGCCTCGGGGTTTCGCGTGGCGACCAGAAAATCCAGATCATGGACGACCTCCTTCCGCCTGCGGTAGGAACCGGCAAGGGACGCCTGCAGGGTCCACTCGAGGTCCTTGAGCTCTTGGAGTAGCTTTTCAGCATCGGCCGCGATGTCCCCCAGTCGAAACGAGCCCGCATACTGTTCGCGCGCTTCGATAGACTTGAGAATGTTGGCCGCGGTTTTCGCACCGAAGCCCTTCAACTCGGCAACGCGGCCGTCCTTGCACGCGGCCTCAAGCGACTCCACGGTTGTCACATCCAACTCCTCCCAGAGCGCCTTGATTTTCTTTGGTCCAAGCCCCTGAAGTTCAAACAAATCAAAAAGCGTCGCAGGAAACTCCGCTTTGAGACTCTCAAAATAGGGAAGTCTGCCGGTCGTGGCAAACTGAGTGATCTTCTCCTTGAGGGCCTCCCCAATTCCTCCGATCTCGCCCAGTCGATCCTCGCCCAACAGGCCGGCGAAGTCTCCGCTGAAGGTCTCCAACGTGCGGACGGCGTTGGTGTAGGCCCTTACTTTAAATACATTCTCGCCCTTCAGCTCCAGCAGGCGGGCGATGGACTCGAGCAATTCGATGACTTCTTCCTTAGATTTTTGGAGCATGACTGGAGAAAGAAAAGCATTCCAGCGGGAAGGTAAAATGGCAACACCCGCATGCCTAAACCGTAAACTGCCCGACCACAGATGGAACCGACCGTCTGCCGGCAACCAAACCCTTCAAACGGCAAGGGCGCTCCAATAACCCATCCTGCGTTTCCCATCCAAGGAAACTCGCCCCGGGGTCCTTTCCTTCGGCAGCACTCCTCTCATGACAAGGTGCGGCCAGCCTAAAAAGGGTGGTTGGATCAGGGAGCAGGTGCCGGAGCAGGTGTCGGAGCGGGTGCCGGCGCAGGTGCCGGAGCGGGTGCCGGCGCAGGTGTCGGAGCGGGTGCCGGCGCAGGTGTCGGCGCAGGTGTCGGCGCGGGTGTCGGCGCGGGTGTCGGCGCGGGTGTCGGCGCGGGTGTCGGCGCGGGTGTCGGCGCGGGTGTCGGCGCGGGTGTCGGCGCGGGTGTCGGCGCTGGTGTCGGCGCGGGTGTCGGCGCGGGTGTCGGCGCGGGTGTCGGCGCGGGTGTCGGCGCGGGTGTCGGCGCGGGTGTCGGCGCGGGTGCCGGCGCGGGTGCCGGCGCGGGTGCCGGCGCGGGTGCCGGCGCGGGTGCCGGCGCGGGTGCCGGCGCGGGTGCCGGCGCGGGTGTCGGCGCGGGTGCCGACTCACCTGCCTCCTTGCTGATCAGTTGCTGAGCCTCAATCAGCGCCTCCTGCGCAAAGGCGGAGTTGGGAAACTGGTTCTGGAGCGTCTCGTAGGCGAGCTTTGCCTCCTCGTTCTTTTGCTGCGCCTTGAGAATCCGAGCCATCCGCAACAACGCCGCAGGGGTCGTAAACCCTCGGACTTCCCGTGAAGCCAGACTTCGATAAGCACTCAGCGCCTCGTCCTGTTTCCCTTGAAGCTCAAGGGTCGCAGCGATTCCAAGCTGTGCCGCTCCAGCCATCGGGTGGGATGGGGACTGGGCCAGTAAATCGCGTAACGTTTTGAGAGACTCGTCCAACTGTCCCGCCTCGCGCTGCTTACCCGCGAGTAAAAGCGCCGCGTTCCCAGCCGCAGGCATGCCCCGGTGTGCACTGATGAAGGCGCTCAGCTCCTCCGGTGATTTAGCCGCTGCAAAAGATTCCGCTGCCGCCCGGCTCCTCCGATAGTCATTCCACTCGTAAGCCGCATAGCCCGCCATTGCGGCCAAAAGAATTACCGCTCCCGTTTGAATCCCAGACTTGTAACGGATCCAGAATTCGAGCGGGTCAAAACCATGGGAGTCGGGTGCGGGGGAGTGGGAAGAATCAGACATGAGAAAAATGGAGAGGAGGGCGTGCGGAGGGATGGTACTGTGCCAACAGAGCAACTAACGCGAATTAGTGACGTCTTTCAATCAACTGTTGCTCCTGGACGACTTTCACCGTGGTGTTGGAGGGAAGGACGCCCCTCCACTGGGTTCCGGGATAAAGCACTGAATTTCGGCCGATCAAAGAGCCCGGATTCAGGACTGAATTGCAGCCGATCTCAGCCCTATCGCCCACAATCGCGCCAAATTTGCGCAGACCCGTGGGGTGGTAACCTCCCTCGCCGTTCGGAACAACGACCTCCGCATGGTCCAGCCGCACGTTGGAAAGGATTGCCCCCGCCCCAAGATGCGCACGAAAGCCAAGGATTGAATCCCCCACGTAGTTGAAATGGGGCACCTGTACCTCATCAAACAGGATGGAGTTCTTTAATTCGCAAGAATTTCCTAGGACACAGCCCGAACCAACGATCACATTTTCACGAATGTAACAGCCGTTCCGGATCTCGCAGCCCTCACCAATCCATGCCGGGCCCTTTATCATCGCTCCCTGCTCGATAATGGTGCCCGCCCCCACAAACACCGCGCCGCTGACGAAAGGCTTCCCAATCAGGCGACCGTGGATCCCCGGCTTGAGGCGAAACTGCAGGTAACTGCTGATTTGGGAGAGAGCCTCCCACACGTGCACCGCATTCTCAAACAGCATGCGGTGCTCGGAATGTTGGAGGTCTACGTAGCTTTCCGCGCTGTAAATGGATGACATCAGTGGGGTTTGAATGGGAAAAACGGAAGTGTGCTGCTGCAGGCGAATAAAAACACGCCAAAAACAGACTCCCAGTCTTTTCCTGCAGCACCGGCCCCACACTAATTTGGACGGCAAAACTCCCTGTTTCTCGGCAATGCGGACCGCATTCCAGCGCCCGGGTCTGGCAAAAAAGCTCGGACAGACAACACCCGATGTCCGAGCCTGGGCCAGACACTTCTTAAGGACCTTAGGGTAAAAAAGGCACCCTTGGGTCCTGCGCAGTCTCGCAGACAAAACCTCTGGAACTCCACCAGCGCCGCCGGTGTAACGAACTTTCTGTAATTGGCCCCCCGGGGAACTGCGCATTAAATGGAGTCTGAGCGCCCGGCTGCCCCGTCCGCTTGGATGCCCCGCCCCTCCGCGTGCCGCCAGGCTACCGCATACCGCATCAGTTCGGCCCCAGTACGCAGGGCGAGCTTACGTCGGAGCTTTGCACGGTGGGTCTCAACCGTTTTCACCGATATATGGAGCGCCCCAGCGATTTCGAGAGAGGACTCACCCTTGCCGATGCGAAAGAGCACCTCCAGCTCACGGTCGGAAAGCGAGCGGGACGGATCCACCGGCGCCATCCTGTTGTCGACCGAACGCCGCACCAGCCGTTGCGTGAGTGCGGCGCTTACCGCTATGTCACCAGCGAGAACCGCTTGAATTGAACGCACAAAATCTGAAGGAACAGCGTCCTTCATCAGGTATCCTCTCGCGCCGGCTGCGAGTGCGCGGCTGGCATACAGGTTCTCGTCATGGACGGTAACCACCAAAACAGGCAATTGGGGCGCCTCCGAAAGCATCTGCTTTAAGAGCTCCAGTCCGTCCATGCCTCCCGGCAGGGTGATGTCCAAGATGACCGCATCGGGCCGGTGTTTGCGCATGCAGCTCAAGGCACAGGCGCCGTCTCCGCATTCAGCGACGACGCGGAGGGCGGGGTCCCTCGTCAGAAGAGTGCACAACCCCAACCGCATAAGCGGATGATCGTCAATAATTTGCAGTGTATAGTTTTTTGCGACCGTCGCGTCTGCATGCGCGCCGGCCTCTGTCATTCCTCTCGTCATAAGACGCCCCCCGTGCTGGATCGCAGGCGCCGGTCCAAATGGGCGCCCCCTGTGGGCGGCAGCTGCGGCCGGCGCCCCAAAAAGAAGGGCAAACCCTGACTCGAGGCCGGAGGGCTACTTTCTTAAGACCTTTGTGCGCCCGCCTCCGTAGCGAGGGGTGTTATGAAACTTAATTCTCTACAAGACCTCTTGATTGCGGAAATCAACGACCTCCTCAGCGCGGAAAAGCAGTTTTTGCAGATTTTCCCCAAGGTCATCCAGTCGGCCACGCACGCGGAGCTGCGGGAGGCACTCGAGTCCCACCAGAGGGAGACTGCCGTGCAGGAACAACGATTGGAACAGTGCCTCCAGACGCTTGGGCTCCCGTTACGGCCCGTGCGCAGCCACGGCATGGTGGGCATTGTCTCCTCGTGGATGGAGCTCCAGGGGGCGGAGGCGCAGGCCGACGTGCGGGACGCCGCCACCATCAGCGTGATCCAGAGGGCGGAACACTATGAAATCGCCGGCTACGGGTGCGCCCACGCCTTTGCGGAGGCGCTGGACCAGCACGAGATTGCCGCCTTGCTCAAACAGACGCTGCTGGAGGAGGAGGAATTCGACCGGACGCTCACCAGGATCGCCGAGACCGTGGTGAACCGGGAGGCTGAACTGCACACAAGTTAGCAGGGCATGGCCGGGGATGCGGCCGGACAGCCGCTCTTGGCAGAAGCGCGGCGCAGCGCCGCGTGGCTGCCCGGGGTGGGATGGGCGAGAAAACCGGCGCGGCCGACGCGCTCATCGCACCGATTTCGTTCCGAGCGGCCCCTAGTCGATCAAATTCTACGGGACTCGCCGACTCACGCCCGGGCATCACGGCAAAATGCATAAAACCTCCCTGCCCGCCCGCCCCTTTTTGTTCGGTCCTTGGAGTGCGGATGAAGGAGTGACCGAAGCCCTGTGAAACCGGCCGGCTCTGGCGTTTTCACTGCCAATTGAACCCGGGTTCGGGAGGCGAAACCGCAGGCCCTTTAAGTATTCCAGAAAATTTTCATTTGGAGCCACAGCAGCGGTCCATTGCACTTTCAAGCAAGGAGGCAAAACAGTGCTCAGCGTCTGGAACTCTCTCTCATCCGCGAATCCCCCCTTTCACTGAGGAGTCTCCGAAAATTCACCCTTGTGGATACGCCCGGAAGATCACCTTGAGAAAGCGACTGTGTTCACAGCCCTGCCCGGATGCCCCCCGCCTATGACCTGGGGCACCGTCACACGGAAACCCGTCAGAACCATCGCCTTTTCCGAGCTGCCCTGTGGCCACTTCCTATCTCTCTTACTCCTTTGTTTTAACGCTACAATCAAGATCAAGCAGTGCCATCACTGCTGCCTCGACCGCCCTGTGCTCTGACTCGCCCAGAATGGGCTCAGCTGAATCTGGGGAGGAAGATTCCGGGAGGTTCACCCACGACCTGCAGCCGCCGTATTTGGGAGAGTTAGCAAACACCATGGGCTTTTCAAGGCGCCAGACCCGCACGAAGGCGAGACTCACCGCCCGCTTTTCATCGTATTCAAAGCGCTCGCGGATCACTTTTTCCGTCCAGAGATGGAAGGGGGCGAGCCGCTGGATCTGGGCCCAATCCGTCAGGTCGCGGGTCCACTCGACGAAAACACGGTGGGTCAAGGTGTGCGCCTCCGGATCCGGAGTAGGGAGGAGCGTCTCGGAGGGAAGTTTCAACTTGGAGACCTGCTCGTGAAACAAGGTGGGGAACAGCAGAAAGTCCGGGTGCTGGAAGCGGAAACCCTCCCGTCCTTCGGCAATGCCCCCCTTGCGCAGGATGATGCTTTGACGGCCGGAAGCTAGTTCCTGGCAAACCAAGGCCCACTCTTTAAATCCAATGTACATGACAAAGAAATACCCTGAAACAGACCACTCTGAAGAAAAAAGGCGCGGCGAAAGGCTCCGGCCCGCTGTTAGAAGCTTCCCCAGCGCTTTGCCTTTCGTCCAATCTTCGGGATGCCCTTCCGCATCGACCCCCACGTTCATTCGTTTTTTTCCGGGGACGGGGTGAGCAGCCCCGAGCAGTTGATCAAGTCTGCCAAAAAAGCTGGGCTGGACGGGTTCGCGCTCACCGACCACAACACGAGCGACGGGTGCCGTTACTTGAGAGACAAGGGGCTTTTGCGCGAGGACGGCGAGGCTGTAGACGGCTTTCTGATCATCCCGGGCGTGGAGGTGTCCACCGAGGAGGGTCACCTGCTATGTCTTGGGGTGTGGCTGCCCAACGGGTTGAAGGGGACGCCAGCCAGGGAGGTCATCGCCATGGTGCGGGAGCAGAACGGGCTGGCCATTCCCGCGCATCCCTACGACCGGTTGCGAGCGGGGATCCGCGAATGGCATCTGGACGCATTGGATATGGACGGTCTGGAGGTGTTCAACGCAGCTACCGCCCTGGCGCGACACAACCAAAGCGCCCTTGCCTATGCCACGAGGCGCGGTCTGCCGATGACCGCCGGAAGCGACGCGCACTACCACGCCGCCATCGGACGTTCCCACACGGTCTTTCCCGCCGCCAGGCTTTCAGTACGCGCAGTGTTGGACTCGCTTAAAGAAGGCACGCAACTGAAATGCGTGCCCCTAGGAACCCTGGAGGCCCTGCGCAAAACCTTCTTCAACTGGTTCCGGGTCAGCAAACGCCGCACCCATCCCATCGGCTAGACGCCCAATAAAAAGCCGCTCCGGCTCCAGGAGGTAACGAGGCATTCCTGCCGAACTATCTCAGCAAAAATGCTACCCGACCTGCGGCTTTGGCCGGGCGACAATTTGGTTGCCCGCGGGACCGCATTGGCTTTCGCGAGGGCTGTTTCAGATCGCAGGTATCGGAAAACAAAACGCCGGTGAGAGGGGGCTCCTCGGTCAGCAAGCCATCAGGTTGCGATTGCAGCGCTGCATTGCAGTCTTGGCCCGCGGCTCACCGCGGAACCGCGGGCCCGCCCGAGTGGCTGGGCTTTCTGTTAGCTTCCCGATACAGCGTTGCCAGTTGCGTTGGCGTGACAAACACCACGTCCGGACCCGCGTTCTTAACAATCTCCTCCACGTCCTTCGCGTGAAAAGTCCAGCAATGCACGAAACCGTTTACAAACGCTGGCCGCTTTGTGCCTACCTGCTCGCGGATCTCCCCCATAAAACCGGTTCCGAAATTCCGCCACGTGGTCACGGCACGGAAGACCGGCATTCCGCCGGGTAGCTCGTAGGTGAGATTCCCGTACCCGTTGTGCCCCGAATAACATCCTATGTCCGCAAAGAGGCTGTGGCAGAACGGCAGCGCCTTCGCGTATTCCGCCAAAAAGGAGTCCTCTCCGTGAACCGTGCGCACGGACCGGAGGCCGAGCGGAGGCAGGAGTTTTGCGGTCCACTTTAAGAATCCCGAAAGAACCTCGGCCTTGTTCGTGTAAGCCTCGCCCCAGTGGTCTGGCTGCATATAACTTGCGCCGCTGACGTCGGCGATAAACTCCGTCGTCGGTGCGGCGTGTTGGAAGTACCACTGTGCCAAACCGGGCTGAAGCTCCAAAATCGCCGGCCCAATGCCAAAGGCCAACGGAAATTTTCCGTGGCTCGGACTTTCAAAGTATTTTCGAAAAAACAGATGCCACGCATTCTGGTTGTCCCCATCCGAAACCGCCAGAGCGACATAAATCTTGTCCTTATCAAGTGCCGGCGCCGGCGGTTGCACGGGTTGTTTGAGTTCCAGGAGTCTCACACCGCTTAGAACGCCCGCGTTGAGCATGTGGTCGGTGCAGACCAAACCTTTCCCGTAGCGACTCGCGAGGGCCACCCCCGGGGGCTCTCCAATCCCGACCCCCTCCCCTGCAGCCGGAAAGCCGAAGATCGGAATGTTCACAGGCATCTCCGAAAACACGCGTGCGACCGCCCTTTTTTCCGCCCCTCGGTCAGCGCCCGGATTGTCCTCCTCCTCCTTTCCGCAGATCCAGAGCATCGGCGCCTTCCACTGGTAGGCGTAAGCAAAGTTGCCGCGGGTCAGGCGCCCCGGATGCATGTAGTCGCAGATGTGCCGATTGAAGCGGTCCTTGTAGGTGGTCCACAGCCAGTCCAAACCCTCGGCGTAAGTCTGGAAACGGCCGCGCAGATCCATCCTGACTTCCAGTCCGAGCCGCTGCGCCAACTCCGGAGAGGCCACGATCCAGTCCTCGCAGGCCGCCACGTTCACCGCAATTAGATCACCGCGGTAGAGGCCGGGATCCGCGATCACCGCGCCCTTGATCACGTCCTTGTATTTTGAAAACAAAGTCGCCCAGTCGGCTTCCTCGCGGAAGCCGTCGATGTGCCCCTGCTTTTGGTGCCAATCCAGCCAAAAGCGGTCCGTCTCGGTGTGGACCAGCCAGATCTGCGGCACCGTGCGACAGGTCAAACCCTGAAGGCAAGTCAGCGCAATCCTCTCTTCAGCGCTCAGCTTGTGCAGCGGAACGACGGCCAGATGACGCGCGGGGGGGGGCCGACTTTGGCACGAATGAATCCCCCCAGGGCATGGGAGACTCCATCGCCACCAGGCCGGCGGGCAGCGGTCCGGGCAGCTCAATTTTGTTTAACACGGCCAGCTTGGTCTGGAAGCTTTCAGCGCTCAGCTGCCGCTTTTCATGCAGGCACCAGAGAACTCCCCGCGTCAGAAGCTGTGTGGCCAAAAAGACGTCCCTCTCATCCTCCCCACCCAACAGATGTCCAAGCCAGACGTCGCACGCCCCGGAAAAAGTCTCGCACCGGTGCCGGATTAGCGCTGCGGCAGGCTGTGGCGCCTGCCCCGCTTTGACGTTTGAGAAAAGAGGCACAACCTCGTCTCGTGGGTCCAGTGACCCGACATCCAGCCACTGGGTCCGGCCCTCCATCCCGGAAAACCATTTTTGAGGGAGGGCGAGCGGACTTTCAGGCGCCTGCAGCTCCCACTTCTGAGCGGGCTGCGCTGACTTGAAGCCGCCCGTGCCAATCCCATGGTCTCCGTGTGCAAAAAAGTTTTGGTGTCCGAGGTCCGTCCATTTTCCAGCCAACTGCTCGCAGGGATGGGAAAAAGGCACCCCACTCATGACGAGGCTTCCCCCTTTGCGGTGAAACTCCCGAAGGTTTGCAAAGGCGGCCTTGGGAAAAACGTTCCCACTCGCCAGTACCAGAACAGAGGAAGCCGCATCCTCTAAAAACGAGGGGCTCTCCAGTCCGTTTGCATCAATGGCGTGCGCCTCCACTCCGGCTTGCCTCAGGGCGGCCACCGTCTTTTTGGCGGAAACAGGCGCGGCTGAGCCAGATTTGGGAAAGTGAACTTCCCCAAACACAAAGACCGATCCCCTGGCGGAGGCCGAAGCCGGGGAAAGCAGGAGCAGCGCGATCAGAAGGAAAACCACACGAAAGAAGGCGGACATGCTCAGAAGCATGACATCCCTCCCCACAGAAAAGAGGTCCGGAGTTTTACCGACAAGGGACCCGGTTCCAGAAACCCGAAACCCTGCGTAAATTCCCGCAGACGCCCGCCTTCTCGGCGCCCCCTGCCCCGAGGTTATTTTGAGTCCACGACCACGATCGTCGCGGCGTGTTTCATGGCGGGACTGGTGATCAGCCTGAAATGTTTGCGGTCCGGGCTGATGACGCGAATCACGGCTGAGAGGCATTCACTTACATAGATCGTCCCGTCTGGCATTCTTGCGAACCCGGAGGGCCAGTTGAGCAACTCCTCCTTGGGACCGTCGACTCCCCCGTACTTCCAGACGGTTTTCCCTCCCGCATTCACCTCGGTGAGAAAGAAGCCTTTCTGGCCGGCGCCCGCGCCGCTGGAGATCAGCGTGTTTCCGTTTTCAAGCCGCTGCGCAAGGTAGGGAAAGGGCAACTCGTGCCTCCAGACGATCTCCTTTGCGGGGTTTACCTCTAGGACGGTGTGCTTGCTGGAGGCGCAAATGAGAATGTTACCGTTGTCAAGCGCGCGCACCTGTCGCATACTGGCCTTGTCGGGGACTTCGTACCGCCAGAGGACCTCCTTTGCAGGGTTGACGATCAGCACGGCGTGGGCGCCGTTGTCGGCGATCATGGTGTTCCCATTCGCAAGGCGCTGGCAGGCTTCAGCGCTTTGAACCACGGGGGCGCCGACTTCCCAGACAATCTGCTTGTCGGGGGTCACCTCCTGAACGGTACCGGGGTTGATCAACACATTGCCGTTCGGGAGCAGTTGCACATCGTGGGCGTTCCGGTTGGGGAAGTCCCACAGGGGCGTGCCGTCCTCTTTGAATTTGACCACCTTGCCGGTGTTGTGATCGGCGGCGTAGATGTGAACCTCGGCGTGTGCGCCGGTTGCGGCGAGGGAGGCGACAAAAAGGAGTGCGGCGGCTTTGAGCATGGGGGCTTTTTTTATTTGGGGAGTTGCTAACGAAGACAAGGTTGTCGCTCGGCACGCACCGCTGCAAGCACGGGAACAGGGAGGCGTACGAACTGGCCCAAGCCTGCGCCGAGGAACGGCGACTCGACCGATACACGGAAAACCACTCTCTGGGAGTCAGCGCCCTTCCCGCAGCCTCTCTTCGTACGAAAAAACGGGGGAGCGAAAATCCTCACTTTTTGGCTGTCAAAAACAGCGAACTGGTGGGCTTCTCCGCTTCAGAGCCTGTCCCCATTTTATAAGCAAAGACCCTACTATGTTGCGGGTAATCCTTTACGGCATGCACAGCCTCCCCCAAAAGCGCTCCCTTACCGGAACCAGGTTTCACGCCCGGTTTCTTTCCGCCCTGCAGGCGGTTTGCAGCCTGGCCGGCGCCGTTTCCGGTCTGGCACAGGAACCGCAAAAGGATCCGACCCCGTCGGCGCACATCAGTTTCCTGAACGAAATCATGCCCCTGTTGGCCAAGGCCGGCTGCAGCGCCGGGGGGTGTCACGCCAAGCCGGAGGGGCAAAACAACTTCAAGCTCTCAGTCTTCGGCTACGATCCGCAGCTGGATTTTAACGAGATCGTCCACGATGCACACGGTCGCAGGCTCTTTTTTGCGGCACCTGAGGAAAGCCTGCTTTTGCAAAAGGCCACCGGCAGCGTGCCCCACGAAGGGGGCAGCCGCTTCGCGAAGGATTCCGAAGTCTACAGGAAGGTCCTTGCTTGGATTGCGCAGGGCGCTCCATTCGATCCACCGGAGGCGCCGCGGCTCAAGGAAATCGAGGTTACCCCGAAACAGCCCACCCTGCAGCCCGAGGGTCAGCTGCCGCTCAAGGTCAGCGCGGTTTTCTCCGATGGCAGCCGCAGGGATGTCACCGCGTTGGCGCTGTACGCGTCCACGGACAAAGAACTGGTTACCGCGGAAGAAAACGGGGTTTTGAAGGCGGGCCAGATGCGAGGCGAGGCGGTGGTGGTGGTCAACTATATGGGGTCCGTGGATGTGGCTCGCCCGGTGATTCCGCCGGCAAAGACGCTTTCTACCGGGGATTTTGCGCGCTTTCCGATCCACAACGAGGCGGACACCCTCATCCACCGCCGCCTGCAGGCGCTGGGACTGCTGCCGTCGGAACAATGCTCCGACTCCGAGTTCATCCGCCGCAGCGCCCTCGACTGCATCGGACGGCTCCCCACAGCCGATGAGGCACGTGCGTTTCTCACGGATCCGTCTCCCGACAAGCGGGGCAAATGGATTTCCAAGGTTCTTTCTGACCCCAACTACGCAGACCACTGGGCCGTCAAATGGGGGGACCTGATCCGCCCCAACCCCTCCCGGGTGGGAGTCAAACCTGTGTTCCTTCTGGATCTTTGGCTGCGCGACGTGTTCCGCCGCAACGTGCCTTACGACGCCTTGGTGCGCGAACTACTCACGGTTCAGGGGAACTCGCACCAGTACGGTCCGGTGGCTGTGGCCCGAGACAAACGCGATCCGGTGGACGCCAGCGCCTTTGTGAGCCAGATTTTCCTCGGCGTGCGCATGGAGTGCGCCAAGTGCCACCACCATCCGAGTGAAAAGTGGGCGCAGGAGGACTACTACCAACTGGCAGCCTTTTTTGGAAAGATGCGCTCCCGGGGACAGGGCATCTCGGCCCCGATCTCGGGTGAGGTGGAAATGTGGTGGTACGACCCGGGTGGCAAGGGTGTCTCCCACCCTCTGACGGAGGTGGTACTCACGCCCAAGGTGCCGGACGGGCCCGAAATGCCCTACACCGCCGGAACAGACCCGCGCGCCCAGTTGGTGGACTGGATGGTGAACCCCAAGAACCCCTTTTTCGCGCGTGCCATCGTCAACCGGATCTGGGGTGAGTTTTTGGGCAAGGGAATCGTCGAACCGGTGGATGATTTTCGCGCGAGCAACCCGCCCTCGAATCCGGAACTGCTCGAATGGCTGAGCGCGGACTTTGTCTCCCACGGGTTTGACCTCAAGCACCTGATGCGGCGGATTATGGAAACCGCCGCCTACCAGCGCAGCTCCCTGCCCAACGTGTCCAACACGGCAGACCAGCGCAACTTTGCCCGCTCCCTGCGCCGCCGCCTCCCGGCGGAGGTCCTTCTCGATGCGGTGGGTGACCTGACGGGGGCGCGCGACACGTTGGGAGGCCTTCCGGCGGGCTCCCGCGCCGTGCAGACTTGGAACCACAAGCTGGCCTCAGAGTTCATGGACGCCTTTGGCCGTCCCAACCCGAGCCTGGAATGCCCCTGCGAGAGAGAGCGCAAACCCACCGTGGTCCAGTCCCTCCACCTGATGAACTCCAACGGGCTCCAAGGGAAATTGGTCTCCGCCAAGGGCAGGGTGGCCGCCTGGGCGGCGCCGGCCAAGTCCCCCACGGAGATTGTCCGGGAAATCTACCTCAGCGCCTACGCCCGGGAGCCCGATGCGGAGGAGCTCAAATCTGCCTCCGCTCACTTGAACCGGAGCGAGGTGCCGCGCGCCGAATCGGTTCAAGACGTCGTTTGGGCTGTCATCAACACTCCGGAATTCGTATTCAACCACTGACGCCATGGCCACGCCTCCCCCCCTCCTCAACTGTGCCGGATTCGGCCGCCGAAACTTTCTCCAGCTTGGCTTTGGAGCGCTCGGCGGACTGGGCTTCAGCGACCTGCTGCGGGTGCGGGCCGAGGCCGCCAAGGCCCGTGGCGTTTCAACCAGCAACGTCAACTGCATCCTGATCTGGCTGGATGGCGGCCCCTCGCACTACGAAACCTTTGATCCGAAGCCGGAGGCGCCCACCGACATCCGTGGGGAATTCAAGTCCATCCCCACAGTCATCCCTGGCGTGCATTTCAGCGAAACGGTGCCGAACCTAGCCAAGGTTGCCGACAAGTTCGCGGTCGTACGCTCCATCTGCCACAAGGATCCAAACCACGGCGGCGGCAACCACTACCTCATGACTGGGTCACCGACGCCGGTGCCGGTGGGATGCGGCGCCTTTGTAAGCTTCCACCCCTCGATGGGCGCCATGGTTTCCCACGAGCGCGGGACACGCAACGGGCTTCCCTCCTACGTCAGCCTGCCCTCGATGTCCCGTTCCGGAGGACCGAGTTTTCTCGGGGCACAGCACTCGCCTTTCGTGATTTCGGGCGACCCGAGCCAGGCGGGTTTCAGGGTGCGCGATGTGATGCTGCCAGCGGACATCAGCGAGGGACGGGCACAATCCCGCAACAGTCTTCTGGGCTCCCTCGACCGGATGCAGCGCATCCAGGATGCCGCGGCGGAGGATCCCCTGCTTGCCTTTGACCAGTCCTACAAACAGGGGGCAAACCTGCTGGCCTCCAAGGAGGCCCAAGCCGCGTTCGACCTGTCGCGCGAGCCGGAGGCGATCAAAAAGCTCTACGGAGAAAACGACTTTGGCCAGCGGCTGCTCCTGGCGCGCCGACTCGCGGAGGTCGGCGTCGCATTCACCGTCGCCTACTGGGGGGGATGGGACCACCACCGCAACATCTTCAAAACGTTCCGGGACGGATACGCCCAAAAGCTCGACCAAGGCCTGAGCGGCCTCATCATTGATTTACAGCAGCGAGGCATGCTCGACAACACGCTGGTGCTTTGTCTAGGCGAGTTCGGACGCACCCCAAAGGTGAACAAGGACACGGGCCGAGACCACTGGCCGGGCGCCATGTCGGTGCTGATGGCGGGGGCGGGCATCCCCGGCGGTTTGATCGTGGGGGCCACCGATCCCAAGGGATACTACGCCTCGGAGAACATTTATTCCCCAGAAGACTTCGCCGTCTCTGTCTACTCAAAGCTTGGGATTGATCCGAGCCAAGTGCTCCACACCAGCAGCGGACGACCGGTGCAACTGGTCAACGGGGGGCGGCAGATCAAGGAACTCTTCGTATGACCGGACCAAATGCCGCCCACTCAGCGGCAGTCGGCCCGGGTCGGTTTCGCGACGCAGCCAGGGCGCTGCCGCTCGCGCTCCTCTTTGGGACGGGCGCCCTGTCTTGGCCAGGGGCGCTCGAGGCAACCGTCCCCACGCTGACGGGAATGGCTCCAAACGCCCTCAACCCGGGGGCTGGCGTCCCAGTGAAGTTCACCGGAAAACTGGATGGCACCGAGCGGCGGATCTGGACTGACGACCCGGCCATCAGCTTCACGCTGCCGGATGCCAGCGGCAACGCGGTGGCCACCGTCGCGGCGGAGGCCGGCCACGGACTGCATTTGGTCCGCTTCGTCAACGCTGAGGGTGCCACGTTACCGCTCCGTTTTGCCGTCGGCCCCCTGCCCCGGGTCGAGGAAAAGGAACCCAATGATGAAACGGCGGCTCCCCAGCCCATCGCCAAGCTGCCCGCCTGGATCGAGGGCCGGCTCGAAAAGGCGGGCGACGTCGACGGCTACGCTCTGACGCTCAAAAAGGGTGTCCCGGTTTCCTGCAAAGTTGACGCGTACGCGCTCGGCTCGCCCGTCGACATGCACCTGCACCTCCTTGACCAGCGCGGCACCAAGTTGGCCACGGCGAGCGACGGCAAAAATCTGGATCCGGAGCTGACCTTCACTCCCGAGGAAAATGGGGTTTACCTGCTCCAGGTAGCTGGGTTTGGCCACCCGCCCGCCGCCGACGTCAACTTTACCGGCTCGGCCCTGTGCGCCTACCAGATAGCCGTCACCGAAGCTCCGTTCGTCCAGCGGGTCTTCCCGGCCGCGCTCCCGGCCGAGGCCAAGGCAACGGTCGAGCTGTTCGGACACGCGCTCAAACCGGAGACGGCGAAGGTGGAGCTCTCCGCTGCAAAACTTACGGGCTACCCGGACATTGGAACGGTCCTGCCGAAGGGAGCGTCCGCCCCTTTGGCTGTGGTGAGAGCCAGACACCCGATCAAAGCCCTGCCGGGGGCCTCGCTCGAGAAGCCCTCTGTCTGCACCCCA
The DNA here is from genome assembly GCA_044348365.1 of Chthoniobacteraceae bacterium. Classification (GTDB taxonomy): domain Bacteria; phylum Verrucomicrobiota; class Verrucomicrobiia; order Chthoniobacterales; family Chthoniobacteraceae; genus Chth-196. Next base: position 7,246 of record JBIKSY010000039.1, on the reverse strand, counting down.
CCCTGCGTGATCGGAGGCAGCCTCGCCACGGCGGGGTCCGCAGCCGCCTACCGGGTCACCATGAAGAAAGGGGAGAAGCTGCAGGCTCGGTTTTGGTCGCGCAGTCTTGGACTGGGTCTGGACGGAGACTTGTCGGTCAAAAACCCGGCCGGCGAACAGATCGTGGCCAACGCCAACCCGGCAGACGTGTTTCAAGAGCCGACCGTGGCCTGGACCGCCGCGGTGGACGGTGACTACACCCTGGTGGTGCGGGACCTTTTCCAAAGGGGCGGTCCGGGAGCGGAGTTTGTGCTCGAATTGGCGGCTCCGGCACCAGCCTACACGATCGACCTTCTGGACGGAAAGCCAGTGCGCGTAGAGACCGGAAAAACGCTGGTGCTCAAGGCGAAGGCAACCTTCTCAAACGGCTGGAAAGAGCCCCTTGTTCTCAGGCTCGCCGGACTGCCCGAGGGCGTTTTTGCCCCGGAGGTTGCCGTACCCGAAAAAGGGGGGGATTTTGACATCACCCTTCAGGCAGCCTCCAATGCACCGGCGGCGACCGCCGTCGCATGGGCATCTATTTGGACAAAGGCCAACCCGCCGGCGTTGCTCGGCGCTGTCTACCCCCTGCGCGGAGAACTGCGCCGAGGCACTTCACAATCCGACTTCGCCAGGGACCTCTGGGTGACGGTTGGGCCGCCTTTGGCAGCGTCCGCCGCGCCGCCTGCAAAGAAATAGCCTCCCTCCTTTTTTCCTCCATGCGCAGGGCAACTTTGATTCAAAAGCGTGACAGCATACTTGCCGAATGGATGAGACGGCACGCGGCTCCGGCGACCCTCGCCCTCGCCACCCTCATGCAACAAGCGGCCGCGCAAACCCCCGCACCCGCACCCGCACCCGCACCCACGCCCGCTGTCGCTGTCGCCACGCCGGTTGCGTTGTCTCCACCTGCGGTCCCCCCCGCCGTCCAAAATCCTTTGGCCGTCGCCGCCCTGGAAATCCTCCGGGAGGAATGCATCGCTTGCCACCGGCCGGGGAAGGTCAAAGGTGGCCTGAAACTGGGCACCGAGGAAGGTCTCAAAAAAGGGGGGGAATCAGGCCCCGTTCTCAAACCGGGCCACGGCCAAGAGAGCCTGCTGCACGAAGTTTTGCTCAAAAACGGCGACCCGCACATGTCGCCCAAAAAGCAGCTTTCCCAGCGGCAAACAGACGCCATCAAGGCCTGGATCGACGCAGGCGCCCCCTGGGACGCTGCAGTGATGGACACGCCCCCGAAAACGCAACCGGTGACACTGCGCAAAATGCCCAAGAGCGTGGAGTCTGTCCTAGCCCTGGCGTTTTCCCCGAACGGCTCGCAACTGGCCGTGGCGCGGGGCGGGCGCATCGAGATCCGGGACGCCAAGCAGGAGCGTTATCCCGTCAGCCTCTCCTTCGAGGTGCAACCGGAAGCCATCCAGTCGCTGGTGTGGACGCCCGACGGGACGCATCTGTTCGCCGGGGGTTTTCGCAAGGTCAGTTTCTGGAGAACCCAGGACGGCTTTTCCGAAGGCGTGTGGAACACAGGCCTCGTAGGACAGGTTACCTCACTGGCCTTTTCCAGCACCGGGGACACGCTTTGGATCGCCGACTCCCTGGCAAGCCGCGGCGGCTTTCTGCACAAAGTCGGCTGGCAGCAAAGGCAGCTGCTCAAGACATGGAAAGCCCACGAGGATTCCGTCTACGCGCTCGCGCTTTCCGCGGACGGCCGCTGGCTGGCGACTGCGGGAGCGGACCGCCTCGCCCGCCGCTGGGATACCGCCACCGACGCTTTGAGTGCCACCTACGAGGGCCACACCAACCAAGTCCTTGGGGTGGCCTTCGATTCCCTCACGCCCAGACTCGCCACCACAGGAGCCGACCGCGAAATCAAGGTCTGGGACCGGGAAAGCCGCGAGCAGGACGCCGTGTTGGGGGACAAGAAACAAGTCGTCTCGGCCATCTGCTGGTCCAAGGACGGCTCCCGCCTCATCGGGGTAACCGAACGCGGAAACGGCGCGGTGTACTCCGCCATCCAAAAGCACACCGGCGAACAGCGCTCCGACACGTCCAAGGTGCAAAAACTAGACAAGGTCGAAGCCTTCCTGCAAAGCCTCAGCACCACCGAAGATGGCTCTGTCATCGCCGCCGGAGCGACGGACGGTCGCATCTTTGTCTGGAAGGCAACCGACGGAAAGCTGCAACCCACCGATTAACCCCCACCTGATTCGCCATGAAACACACCCTGCCGCTGCTGACGATTCTTGCCGTCCTCCTTTCCAGCGAGGCCTCCCAGGCCAAGGGAAAGAAGGAGGAACGTTCCTCCGGGACGTACGGCTGTGCGAAATTCGACGTGAATCAAAACGGCACCTTGGAGCCCGAGGAACGCAAGGCGCTTTTGGACGCTTTCACCGAAGGAGACACGGCGCTCAAGGCGCTGGACATCAACAATGACGGACGTCTGGACGACGGCGAGATCGCGGCAATCAAGCTGCCCGCGCCACCTAAGGAAAAGAAAAGGAAGAAGTCCCCCCAGTAGGGGCTACTGCACAGTGCGGATGGGAAACAGTCCGGATGGCTTGTCCCACTCCTTTTGCACAGGCTCACCAAACAAATGCCGCTTTACCCAAAACCGAGTCTGCCCCCTTGGGCCGCTTTACTTGTATCCTTGGGCCTTTTGGTTCCAGCAAGAGCCGCGGGCGCGCCCCTCGAGACAGAAAAGACCGAACGTCGTGCACTGGTTCCGGAGCGCCACCGCGCCCTGCTGGATTCCCACTGCAAAAGCTGCCACGGTCCCGACAAACAAAAGGGCAAGTTCCGCGTAGACGACCTCCCTCTGGAAATCTCCTCACTCGAGACCGCAGAGCGCTGGCAGAAGATCCTCAACCAAATGAACTCCGGCGAGATGCCGCCGGAGGAGGAGAAGCAGCCTGCCAAGGCGGGGAAAACCGACTTTCTCGACGACCTGTCCAACCTGATGGTGTTGGCCCGCCGCAATCTAGGCGACCAAAAGGGCGTGATCACTCTGCGACGGCTTAACCGACGCGAGTACAAGAACACCCTGAGGGAAATGCTGGGGGTGGAGATCAACGTGAGCGAACTGCCCGCCGACTCCGGGACGGGAACCTTCGACACGGTGGGCTCGAACCTTTTCATGTCCGCCAACCAGTTTGAACAATACCAGTCGCTTGGACGGGAGGCTCTGGAGGAAACCCTACTTCGTCTAAACAACGCACCCGTGGAAAAAAAGCTCCGCTGGGAAGCGGAGGAGACACTCAAGGACATCTCCAAGGCCTACACTGAAGCGCAAGATGCACTCCAAAGGGCCGAGCGTTGGGCGCAGGCCGTGAACGAGGCGGCAGCCCGCCCCGAGAACGCCGCAGCCGTCGCCGAAATCCGTGCCACCGCCAAGGACGACGCCACCTTCCGCCGAAGCTGGGCCAAAATCAACGGGGCCCCGCCACCCGAGGACTTCGGCTTCAAGACGGTCGAAAACAACGCAGACAAGGCCAACGGTGCGCTTCAGTTCAAAACAAAGGTGGGCCTCGGTTACATGCGGCCCTTCCACGAGTACTATCTGGGCCTGCCCGCCCTCGATACCGGCGCCTACCTCACTGTGGGGCAGTGGAATGGCAACCTCACTCAGCTCATCCCCCACGCCTGGCCACCCGGGGAGTATATTGTCCGCGTCCGGGTTGGCGCTGCGCCGGGGGCTCCGCCGCAAAGGTGCTTCCTAGACTTCGGCATCGATCCCCGGGGAGGGCCGGTGCTGCACACGTTTGAAGTCACTGCTCCGCTGGAGGCCCCCCAGATTGTTGAGGTTCCCCTCACCCTCACCCGCAAGCACACCGCCAACGCGGACCGGACCCTGTTCCTGCGCGAAAAAGGCACAATGGACCACTACCTCCAGACCCGGAGTGTTTTCGACAAGGCAAAGAGCGCCAATGGCGTCGGTCCCACCGTGGCCCTCTGGATCGACTGGATTGAAATCGAGCGCAAGCCCATCCCGTCCGCACCGGTTCCGCCTGCGATCGCCGCGCTTGGAATACCCTTTGACGACAAGTCCCCTCCTCCCCAACCAGCCGAGTTGCGCGCGGCTCTGGAAAGCTTTGCCCGCGTCGCCTTCCGCGGCCTCCCCCCACCCGCCGCCTATTTGGACAAACTGGCAGCCATCTACGACACGCGCCGGCAGTCCGGCGAGAAACACGGCCCGGCGCTCCGGGACACGCTTGCCATCATCCTCGCCTCTCCCAAGTTTCTCTACCTAGCGGAGCCTAACCCTGACGAGAAACGCCGGCCCCTTTCCCCCCTCGAGCTGGCCACCCGTCTCTCCTATTTTCTTTGGAGCGCCCCGCCCGATCCCGTCCTTCTCCAACTTGCCAGCGCGGGCACGCTCTCAAATCCGGACGTGCTTGCCGCCCAGACAGCGCGTCTCCTCGACGACCCCCGCGCCGAGTCCTTCACCCACTCCTTCCTCTACCAGTGGCTGGTTCTGGACCAGCTGGATTTTTTTGAAGTCAACCGTACCCAGTTTCCTAACTTCGACGACGCCACCCGGCTTGCAGCCAAAAACGAAGTCTACCAAACCTTCACCCATCTCTTCCGGCACAACTCCAGCCTCGGCGACCTGCTCAAGTCCGACTACATCGTCGTCAACGGGCTGCTCGCGAGGTTCTACGGCCTCGAGGGCGTTTCAGGAGATGCGTTTCGAAAGGTGTCCCTCCCCAAGGACTCCCCCAGGGGCGGCTTCCTCGGCATGGCCGCCATTAACCTGATGGGCGGCAACGGTGAGGTCACCAGTCCCGTCAACCGCGGCGCCTGGGTGCTACGCAAACTCCTGGACGACCCGCCGCCCCCGGCCCCGGCAAACATTCCTCAAATCGCCCGCCTGGCTGGCAAGGTTCTCACCACCCGTGAACGTCTTTCCGCACATCAGGAGGACGCCCAGTGCGCCAGCTGCCACCGCAAGATAGATCCCATCGGGTTCGGCCTCGAAAACTTCGACGCCGTCGGCCAGTGGCGCACCCAGGACAGCTACCAGCTCCTTGATGAAAAGGGTAAACCCCTCCCAAAAACCAAAAAGGTCTGGGACATTGACGCCTCGGCCGCCTTCCACAAAGGCCCCGGTTTTGGCGATTACTTCGCCATGCGCGACATTATTGCCTCGCAGCCGGCCGCCTTCGCGCGCGGTTTCAGCAAGGCCCTCATCGAGTTCGCTCTCGGGCGCCCTTTCGGCTTCAGTGACCAACTCCTCCTCGAGGATATCCTCCAAAAGGCGGCCCCCTCCAAGTTCGCTGTCCGCGAAGTGATCCAGCTACTGGTGGCCAGCCGCGAGTTCCACTCAAAGTAAGCCCCCGCCGCACGCCCAGTCGCCGTTCCCGTTTTCACGTCCATGCCAAACACCGCCTCCCTCAACCGCCGCCACTTCCTGCGTTCCAGCAGCGCGCTTATCGCCCTGCCTTTTCTGGAGTCCCTCGGGTTTCGGCGCTTTGCCTCGGCCGCCCCAGCCGCCCGCCCGCCCAAGCGCCTCATCTTTCTGGCGCTGGGCTGGGGCATCACCGAAGAAAGCTGGTACCCGGACATCCTGCAACCCGGAGCGGACTATGTCCTGCCACAGGGACTCAAGCCACTGGAACGCCACCGGCAGGATTTTTCGGTCGTACAGGGCCTCTGGAACAAGTTTTCGGACGGGGGCCACTGGGGAAGCACCATGTGGCTGACCGGCGCCAACCGCTTTGCCCAACCGGGGCAAAGTTTTCACAACAGCGTTTCCGCGGACCAGGTGGCGGCGGAGCAACTGGGCAGGGAAACCCGTTTCGCCTCCCTTCAGTTCAACGGGGCCAAACTGAGCGAGGGCCTCGACGGACACGGCCCCGGCCTTTCCCTCGCCTGGGATCCCAGTGGCAAACCCATCGCCGGCCTCGACGGTCCCTCCGCCGCTTTTCAGCGCCTCTTTGCCCCGGACAACACGCCGGTGGAAAAACAAAAGGCCAGCCTGATGCAAAAACGGAGCGTCCTGGACGCGGTGCTTGAAGACGCTGCGGACCTCCAGCGCCGCCTCGGCAAGAACGACAACCGAAAGCTACAGGAGTACTTTCAAGGGATTCGAGACATCGAAACCCGCCTGGGAAAGGAGGAACAGTGGATCGGCGTCCCCCAACCCAAGGCACCCCTTGGGGAACCGAAGGCGGGGCTGGCGGGGTTCGAGGAAATCAAGGTCATGTACGACATCATGTTGGCGGCGATGCAGACCGACAGCACGCGGGTGCTCACCTACCGGATGCCCGTCGAATCGCTCCTAAAGAGTCTGGATATAAAGGTGTTTCCCCACGACATGAGCCACTACCACACGACCCGGGCGGAAAAACTGGATGCTTCCCAGAAGAGGGACGAGGCCCAGAGCAAGCTGCTGGCTGGATTCCTCGACAAGCTCAAGTCGACCCGGGAGGCGGACGGCAGCCGCCTTTTCGACAACGTCGCCCTCGCCTACGGCAGCAACCTGCGGACCGGCCACGAACTGAGCAACTGCCCGACCCTTCTTGCCGGCGGCGCGGCGGGGCTCAAGCTCGGACACAGCATCGTCGCGCCCAAAAACACCCCCCTCTGCAACGCATGGCTTTCCATGCTCCATGGAGTCGGCGTAAAGGCCGAACGCCACGGCGACAGCACCGGCCCGCTCAAGGAAATCCTGGCCTGAGCCGCACCTCCCCCGTGGACCGGCGATCCCAGCCAGCGCATCCTCCGCCCGTGAAACAGACCTCCGCACCGGTCCCCGGCCCGGCAACTCTCCGCGCGAATACGGCCGCGGCGCCCTCCCCGGAACACTTGGCCGCTTCAAGGGGATCGAGTTGCAGGAGGGAGGAACCGTGCTCCGGTACAGCATCGGCAGCACGACGCGTTGCTCAATGACCATACAACAGAAAGAGGCCCCCATCGGGGATTGAGCCACTGGTGGACGTTTCTTTGGAAAGGCGGAGGCAAGCCCCTGCGCCACGGCTCGCAAAGCCGCAGGGACGCCTTTGACCCGTGGAACGGGAAAGGCACTGACCCGCCTTACTTTTTTTCCACCCCGGCGGGTGCGGAGGTTTGGGCAAGGTTGCCGCTAAACTGGCTCAGCACCCCCGAAAATCTGACTGGATCAAAATCCTCGTGGTCCAGCGCCAGAACGTGCAACGCGCGGATGGATGTCTCTCCCTCTGAGGCGTTCGGCACGCCACCCTTGACCAAATCCCTCCAAAGCCGGTCCAGAGCG
>JBIKSY010000196.1:0-7385 GCA_044348365.1 Chthoniobacteraceae bacterium | reverse complement strand
CTGTTGGAGCTGGGCAGCATCGCCGGGGAATAGGGCGTGGCCCGCGACGCCGGGGCTGCGGCCGTGAACTGGAAAGGGAACAGCGGTTTTCGACTGATTGGGTCGGGCTCTGATTTCAGCGCTCCGCGTCTGGGGTCTGGAGGGGGGGCTTTTTTTTGGGTCTTTTTGAAACAGTCGCTGCGCGTTTGGGTGGCGTCTTGCGGCCGATTTTGGAGGCGGTTTCTCCGGCGCTGGGGCAAAGGGCGGCGAGCTCGCAGTGGGCGCAGTCGGGCTTGCGGGCATCACAACGGCGGCGGCCGTGCCAGATGAGCCAGTGGCTGAGGCGGGCCCAGTGCTCGCGCGGGACGAGGCGCATCAGGTCGAGTTCGATTTTTTCCGGGGAAGCGTGTTTGGAGAGGCCCAGGCGCCGGGAGAGCCGCTGGACATGGGTGTCGACGACGACGCCTTCGGGGGAGTTGAAGGCGTCGCCAAGGACGACATTTGCGGTTTTGCGGCCTACGCCTGGGAGTTTGGTGAGGGCTTCGAGGGAGCGGGGGACCTCGCCGGCGTGGTGCTCGAGGAGGGCGATTGCAGCCAGTTTGAGGTGGCGTGCCTTGGCCCGGAAAAAGCCTGTGGGCTGCACCAGCGCTTCAAGTTCCTGTTGAGGAATGGCGGCGTAGTCTTGCGCGGTGCGGCAGCGGAGAAAGAGGCGGCGTGTGACTTGGTTGACACGCACGTCGGTGCATTGGGCTGAGAGGATGGTGGCCATGAGCAGCTCGAGCGGGTTGGTGAAATCCAGCTCGCAGTGGGCGTCGGGATAGGTTCGGGCGAGAAGGTCGAGCAGTTGGGAGGCACGGTGGGAAAGGGTGGAGCGGGGCACGCCTGTGAGTATTGCAGGAGAGCGGGGGGGCGCAAGAAGGCGGGGGTGCGGCGGGGGATTGGACGCAGGCGTCCGGGCTGCTTGGAATCACCGTGGGTCGGGAATTTGGGACTTAACCGGGGGAAAGATCGTGTTTAGCCTCGGGTGAAACTTATGGATCTTACCCGCACAGCTTACGGAACGTGGAACGGTGGACGCTTCATGCACTTTGGCGAGCCGCTTTCGGACGAGCGCTTTGTCACCGTCTTGCAGCACGCTTATGAGCAAGGCATTCGCACCTTCATGACCTCGGATGTGTATGGCGCCGGGGCGGCAGACGACATGCTGGGCAAGGCGCTTAAGGGGGTGCCGCGGGATTCGTACTGCCTGGTGGGGATGATTGGGCACGATTTTTACAAAGGGGAACGGGCCGGCTCCAAGGGGTTCCCACGGTTCACCGACCCGGCCCTGCGTGGACATGGGGACTATGCCGACTACATCGAAATGGCCACGGCCAAGGAGTTGGAACGTTGCGGCACCGATTACTTTGACTGCCTGATGCTGCACAACCCGGACTTTACAGGGTTCAGCAGCGACGCGGTATGGAAGGGCATGGAGCGGGTGAAGGACTCCAAGATGGCGCACCGGTTGGGGGTGGCGCCGGGTCCGGCCAACGGTTTCACGCTGGATCTGCTGCTCTGCTTCGAGCGCTTTGGGGCGCTGTTGGACTGGGCGATGGTGATTCTCAATCCGCTGGAGCCCTGGCCGGGCCGGCTGTGTCTGGAGGCGGCAGAGAAGTTTGACGTGCGTCTCATAACCCGGGTGGTTGACCACGGCGGTCTTTTTCACGGGGACGTCAAACCCGGCCATGTTTTCGCCCAGTACGACCACCGCAGCTACCGTCCTGCGGGCTGGGTGGAGGGGGGATACGCTAAGATTGAGCGGATCCGGCACATCGCCCAAAACCGAGGGCTGTCGCTTCTACAACTGGCCTGTTTGTGGAATCTTTCCCATGCGCCGGTGCACAGCGTCATTCCGACCCTGATTCAGGAGATCGGCGAGGGAGCCCGTGCGATTGAATCCAAGGTGGACGATCTGGCGGCCCTGCCCGAGGGCCTGTTGAGCGCTGAGGAGGTGGCTGAGATTGCGGAGATCGGCAACAACAAGGGCTGCATGGAGCTCAAGGGCGGCAGCCCCTCTCATTCAGGCGAGCCGCTGCCGGACCGGTGGCAGTTGTCGGCCGACCTGCTAGAGGTGGCGAAGCGGTGGGCGATTGAGCCGCAGCGGGATCTGGCGTGTACTCACGCGCCTGCGGCCTAGCAGCTTTTTTGGGACAGCCGTGTTCAGGGAGGAAGCGGGGGGCGGTCCCCCGGGGGCAGGTCGTCGTGCATCCATGACAGTCAGCGCGATGGGATGGCACTTGCGTCGAAACCGGTGCCGGTGGCATTGAGGTGCGATGACACGCCCTCCCCCCAGGCTTCTTTCGGTCCTTTTTTTGGTGCTCTTTGCGCCTGTCTTTTGCCGCGCCGCAGTCGACTCAGCCTTTGAGCGGCTGGGGCCTTGGCTTGTGCCACCTCCGGAGCACGCGGGGTTGCGCCAACCGCTGCGGAGTCTTCTTCAATTTCAGGATGGCGGGATGGTGCGCAGCGCGGCGGACTGGGGGCGCCGGAAAAAGGAGATCCGGGCGGAGTGGATGGAGGCGCTTGGCGCCTGGCCCGAGGTGCTGGCTCACCCCCGGTTGGAGGTGTTGCGGGAGACGGACCTGCCCGGGTACACGCGCAAGCGGGTCCGTGTGGAGATCGCGGCGGGTCGCTTTGAGGAGGGCTGGCTGTCGATTCCCAAAAGCGCGGGGCCTCATCCCGCGGTGCTTGTCCCTTTTTACGAGCCGGAAACCAGCATTGGGCTTGGGGACAAGGAGCATAGGGACTATGCGCGCCGGCTGGCGGAGCGTGGGTTTGTGACCTTGGCGGTGGGCTCTCCGGGAGGCAACGCACGACTGCCGGAGCCGGGGCGGGAAGGGTGGCAGCCGCTGTCCTTTCTGGCCTACGTGTCGGCCAACTGCGCCAACGTTCTGGCCAACCTGCCCGAGGTGGACGCGAAGCGGCTCGGGATCGTCGGGCATTCCTATGGGGGCAAATGGGCGCTGTTTTCGGCCTGCCTCAACGAGGGGTTTGCCTGCGCGGCGTGGAGTGACCCGGGCATTGGTTTCGACGAGCTGCGACCGAGCATCAACTATTGGGAGCCGTGGTACCTGGGGTGGACCGCGGGTCCTCCGCGGGCGCCTGGGCTTCCGACGGCGCAGAATCCGGCGACTGGACCGTATGTCGAGCTACGGAAGGAAGGACACGACCTGCACGAGCTGCAGGCGCTGATGGCGCCGCGTCCCTTTTTTGTCTCTGGGGGAAGCGAGGATCCGCCGCGCCGCTGGGGGCTGCTCAACGTGGTCAGGGAGGTTTACACGCTGTTGGGGGCGCCGGACAGGGTGGGCATGCACAACCGGCCGGCGCACCCGCCGACGCACGAAGCGACGGAGTTGGTGTGCGACTTTTTCACGCACTTCCTTGGGAAACCGCCTGCCGTGGAGCGGTGAGGGCAGCGGTCGGCGGGCGGCCTTAGGCGCGCCATTCCACGGCGAAGGCTGGGAGGTCGCCTTCGTGCTTGGTGGCGATGCTCCGCCTCTCGAGTACGACGCGACCCGTGACCTCCTGGGCGGTGAGGGGGCCGAGCAGGATTTCGCCGGCGGAGGCGCCGTCGCAGTAGCGGGAGGTTTTGTTCACGGTGTCGCCGATGACGGTGTATTCGAGGCGCTCCTCGGCACCGATGAAGCCGTGCAGGACCTCGCCGGTGTAGATGCCGATGCCCAGGTCGCAGAAGGGAAGGCCGGCGCTTTTTCTGCGGGCGTTGACCATGGCCATCTTGCGCTGCATTTCGATGGCGGCGGACACGGCCTTAAAACCGTGTTCCGGATCCGCTTCGGGGCTGCCGAACACGGCTAGAATGGCGTCGCCGATGAACTTGTCGATGGTGCCGTCGTGCCGGAAGATCTCCTCGCCGAGGACATGGAAGTAGTCGTTAAGCATGTCGACGACGACCTGGGCGTCGAGCGAGGCGCTGGTGCGGGTGAACCCGCGGAGGTCCGAGAGAAGGATGGTGACGACGGACTTTTCGCCGCCGGGTTGGAGGCGGCCTTCCCTCGACTTTTCAAGCAGCCGGTTTCTGAGCTTTGGGGAGAAGTTTGCCAGGAGATGCTGTAGGGTCTGGTTGTTTTGGGTGATCTCGGTCTGGAGCAACTGGTTGGCGACTGCGGATGCGGCGTAGTGGGCGACGGAAAGGAGGAACTGGAGGTCTTCCTGGCTGAAGGCGGCGCGGGTGTTGGGGTTGTCTACAAAGAGGACGCCGACGGTGTCGCCCTCCCAGACGAGGGGGGCGTACATGCCGGTGCGGATCTTGATGGCCGCCATGCTTGCGCTCAGACTCTGGTGGTCGTCGTCCTTGTCGCCCCAGATGAAGCCGACCTGTTCGCGGGCGACCCTGCGAATCAGGGTCCGGCTGATGGCGGGGGCGTCCAGCGGGATGCTGGCGCGCAAACCGAGTTTTCCGTCGTACGGATCCTTGATGAGCAGGGCGCCGCGGACGGCGCCCGGGGTGAGCTCGATGACCCGGTCCAGAATGAGTTTGTAGAGTTTTTGGAGGTCCGACTCCGCGGCGAACTGGAGCGGGAGTTCGTAGAGCATGCCGAGCCTGCGCCGGGTTTGTTCGTTGAGGTTTTGGATGGGTGGCGGCGCGTGGACGGCGCCGTCGAGGGCGAGGTTGATGTGGAGCTCGGTATCCTTGGTTTTGGTTTCCAAACGGGGGGGCTCCGCCGGAGTCGGGGCGGGCATCGGGGCGGGGGCGGCAGCGGGCCGTTCGCAAGCGATGGTGACGGACATCTGCCCTAACTGGAGGGTGACGGGGAGGGGGAAAATGGACGGCTCGAGGAGTTTTCGGCCTTCGTGGTAGGTGCCGCCGCTGCTGCCCAGATCCTCGACGGAAACGGCTTCCTCGGAGACTTCTACGCGGGCGTGGCGGCGTGAGGCGCCGAGGGAGGGCAGGACGATGTTGCTGCGCGGGTCACGGCCCAGAGTGTAGGCGCCGGGAGGGAGTTGCAGGGAGGTGACGCTGCCGTCCTCCAGTTCGAGGGTGAAGGTGATCTCGGTCATTGGGGGGTGGGGGGCGGAGGCTGCAGACTACCGCAGGGGGGGCGTGGTTTTCCAACCGGGAGTCGGAGTTTTTAGGGGGCGAGGCCTGCGCGCATGGCGTCGACGCGGGCGCGGACCTCGTCCGGGAGCGTGACCATTTCGGGCCAGGTTCTGTGGTAGCCTTCGCCAGGGAGTTTGCGGGTTGCGTCGAGGCCCATGTGGGTGCCGAGGTTGGGGAGGTTGGGGGCGTGGTCGAGGGCGTCGCTGGGGTTTTTGGTGAGGATGCTGTCGCGCTGCGGGTCGGTGTTGGCGCAGAGGCGGAAGAGGACCTCGCTGGTGTTGTGGACGTCACAGTCGGCGTCGACGACGATGATGTATTTTGCGAACATCATCTGCCCCATCCCCCAGAGGCCATGCATGATCTTGTAGGCCTGCCACGGGTACTGTTTGCGGATGGAAACAAACACGAGGTTGTGGAAGACGCCCTCTGCGGGAAGGGCGAGGTCCACGATTTCGGGAAAGTTCATCTGGAAGACCGGCAGGAAGATGCGCGTGCTGGCGCTGCCCATGTAGAAGTCCTCCATCGGCGGGATGCCGACGATGGTACAGGGGTAGACGGCGTCGCGCCTGTGGGTGATGGCCGTGATGTGGAGGACGGGGTAGGCGTCGACCGGGGTGTAGAAGCCGGTGTGGTCGCCGAAGGGGCCCTCGTCGCGCAGTTCGCCTGGGTGGACGAAGCCCTCGATGACAAAGTCGACGTCGGCGGGCACCTCGAGTGGGACGGTGAGGCAGGGGGCGAGGTCGACCTGTTTTTTGCGGATGAACCCGGCAAAGAGGAGTTCGTCGAGGCCGTCGGGGAGGGGGGCCGTGGCGGAGAAGGCGTAGGCGGGGTCGCCGCCGAGGGTGATGGCGACGGGCATGGGTTCGCCCATGTCGTAGTACCTTTTTCCGTGGCGGGCGGCGACCTTGTGGATCTGCCAGTGCATGCCGGTGGTTTGGGGGTCGAAGATTTGGACGCGGTACATGCCCAGGTTGCGTTCGCCCGAGTCGGGGTCCTTGGTGTGGACGCAGGGGAGGGTGAGGAAGCGGCCGCCGTCGGCGGGCCAGCACTGGAGGATGGGCAGGTCGAGCAGGGTGGGGAGGCTTGCCGCGGAGGAGGAGGGCTGGAGGGGGGTATCAAACCGGTGGACGACCTCCTGGGCCGGGCCGGTGCGCACGCGGTTGGGTTTGGCGTGGAGCAGGTCGAGTCCCTGGAGGGCGAGGTTCCAGGCGGAACGCAGGTCGGTGGGAGGCTTGGCTTTGAGGATGATCTGCATCTGCTCTCGCAGCAGCTCGATGTCATCGAGTTGGAGGGCAAGTGCCATGCGGCGTTTGGAGCCCATCGAGTTAATCAGCAGGGGAAAGGAGGAGACCACTCCGTTGAGTGTGGGTTTTTCAAAAAGCAGCGCCTTGCCGCCCCCGGGCGACTTCATCTCCCGGTCCGCCCAGGCGGTGATTTCCAATTCGGTCGCCACGGGGAAGGGGATGCGTACAAGTTCTCCCGCGGCTTCGAGAGCGGCGACAAATTCTGCGGTGGAGCGGTAGGCCATGGGTGGGGAGTGTACCGCACCGCCGGCACGAGGGAAGGCGCGCGCACGGAATTTGGGCGTGACGCGCAGGCGGGGCGGGCGCAGAGATGAGGGGCCGTCAGGTGCGGCGGAAGCCGGAACATTTATCCCCCCTTTATGGAAGTCATCATCCAACCCACCGCAGAGGAGGCCAGCGCGCTGGCGGCCAGGATTTTTGGCGTTCTGGTCCGCTCGAAGCCGACGGCTGTGCTGGGTCTGGCGACTGGGAGCACCCCGCTGGGGCTCTACTCGGAGTTGATCCGGTTGCACCGGGAGGAGGGGCTGGATTTCAGCAAGGTCACGACCTTCAACCTAGACGAGTATCTGGGGCTGGGGCCGGAGCATCCCGCCTCCTACCACCACTTCATGTGGGAGCACCTGTTCCGCCACATCAACATACGCCCGGAAAACACCAACCTTCCCGACGGGCAGGCCCGCGACGTGGCTACGAGTTGCGCTGTCTATGAGGAGCGGATCCGGGCCGCCGGGGGTATCGACCTGCAGGTGCTGGGCATCGGCGGCGACGGACACATCGGATTCAACGAGCCCGGTTCCTCGCTGGCTTCGCGCACCCGGATCAAGACCCTCACCGAGCGGACGCGTGCGGACAACGCCCCCTTCTTTGGCCCTGACGAGGAGGTGCCCTACCATGTGATCACCATGGGGATCGGCACGATTCTTGAGGCCCGCGAGGTGCTGCTGCTGGGCTTCGGTGCGCGCAAGGCGGAGGCTCTGTCCGCCGCCATCGAGGGCCCCGTTTCG
>JBIKSY010000195.1:0-7419 GCA_044348365.1 Chthoniobacteraceae bacterium | reverse complement strand
CTTAGCCGAAGGGGAGGGAGACTTGAGCAGTTCCACCCATGAGTCGGGCAGGGGAGCAACTTCCCTGCGCAGGGAAGCCTGCCACTTGCCGCTCCAGCGGGAAACCCCCTTGAGCACCATCTGCTCGAGAGCCTCAGGCAGTTTGGAAAGTCTATCCGCGGCTGCCGCCCATTTCAGAATACTGAGCTGGGTGAGGGGTGCCTGAGGTTGGTGAAAGGCGCCATGCAGGCCCGCAAAGACAAGAAGGTCCACCTCGGCAGGCTTAAGGTCGGTGAGCGGGAGTTGAAGGACCCAGGCTTTGCCCCTGCCAATCAGAACGTTCGCCAGGATGGAGGCGCCCTTGCCCTCGAGCAGGCCGGTTTCCTTGTCCCGGAGGACCTTGAGCGTGAGCAAGATGAGCTTCAGGGAAGCTGCGGGGTCTACCTTGAAAAGACCGCGCGCGAGGCTGAGGCGGATTCTGGCGGCCGCCTCGCCCGGAGTACGTGCCAGGCCCGCGAGAAACTGCGAACGAAAGGTGGGCTTGATCTCGGGCCAAACAGATGCTGTGGCCTGGACCGTAACCACCCAAGGCAGTTGCGGTGTGACGGCTACTGCCTTGGCCACTTCCGCTCTGCCACCCACAAGGGCTTCCTTGAGCAACCGACCTGCTTCGGCTTCTTCCTCCGGATTTAACCGACCTTTCCTTGCACGCAGCGCGTAGTCCTCAAGCGTGCCGGGCACCGGCTCAATTTGAGGGGATTCGGTGGAGTGCTCCGTGGCTTGCTCGTGCTCCTGTGGGTCGGCCGACTCGCTTGTCTCATCTTGGTGCTCCGGGGAAACCGCCGTCGCGGAATCCGCCGGCAGTTCCAACTCCCCCGGCGATTCAGTGTCGGACCCTTGGGGCGCAGCGGGTGCGAGCTCGGGCTGTGGGGGGAGCGGGGATGGATCGGAAGATGGAGGTTCGGTGGGAAATGAAGTTTCCATGACAAAAAAAGAGCCACCGGTTGGGTGGCTCTCCAATGTGGCAACGTTTTCCTCAAAAGGCGAGTTGATCCCCGCGGTTTATGCCCTGACTCCAAAAAGAAGCAGGTCTCCCGAAGAAGCTTCAGCCCGCCGGGGGCGGCTCGGAGGGAAAGGATTTCATTGCGTCCCCAGTGACCTCCGCCAACGCCGCGGAGCGTAGGATCTGGCGCTCCCACGCGTAGCGCCGCAGGAGCACTTTGAGTGTCGCAGTCAAGGGGACGGCGAGAATTGCACCCAGCAACCCGCCGATGAGCAGGCTCCAGGAAAAGAGGGACACGATCACGGTAAGGGGGTGCAGACCGACCCGTTGCTGCACCACTTTCGGCGTGATGTAAAAGCTATCGATTTTCTGCACCAACACAAAAATACCAGTGACAGTCACAGGAAAAAGCCAGCCCGGTTGCGGGGGAATCCAGGTCCCTCCCTGCTGCACCGTGGCGATGATGACGGCGGGAATCCAGCAGAGCAGGATCCCAAGGTAGGGAATCAGCCCGAGAAAACACAGGACGAGCCCGATGAGAATTCCGAAGTCGAGGCCGACAATCATCAACCCAAGGGCCGTCAGGCCGCCGTTGATGACGCTCACGAGCAGTTGGCCCCTAAAAAACGCGATGACATACCCATTGATTTCGGTGAGGGCGGAGACCAGTTCCGTTTTGAAGCGCGAGTTCTTGAGGGGCAGGTAGTCCTGCCAGGTCGCAGAGATGTAGCGTGCGTCGATCAAAAAGTAGAAGAGGTAGATGGGGATGATCACCAGCGAGATCAGAAACCCAAAGACGCTCAGAAAGCCGCCGACGCTGCTTTGGAGCATCCGAACGGTCTGGTTCACCAGCGCCAGAAGCGCGTTTTTGAGCCAGTCGCCACGCAGGAACTGCTGCACGTCGAGGAGTTCCTCCAATGTGGCTGCGGGTTTTGCCACGGCGGGCTTGGAGGGGTCGGTTGGGTGGGCACCCTGAGTAGGTGGGGTGCTCGGCGCGGGCGTCAACTGAAGGGGGGTGCCCGCAAGAAGCGCCCCAGCCGCCTTGGCGTCCTCCTCAGTGGCATCCGCCAGGTCGGGGAGCACGTTGAATCCAGTGCGATTGCGGAAGTTCTTGGCGAACTCGTTGACGTGGTTCCACGCAGCAACGGTGTACTGGCCGCTCTTGTTGTAGAGCTTCACGGTCTGGTGCGATATCAGCGGGATGAGCCAGATGGCGCCCCACAAAAGCAGGGCGGTGGCCATGGCGAAGACGCTCAACACGGAAACGGTGCGCGGAATCTTCCACTGGTCGAGCTTCGACACCACTGGCTCGAGCAGGTAAGCCATGACCCCTGCAACTGCAAAGGGAATCAGAATGGGTTGCAGGAAGCTGAGCACCTCACTCCCAAGCCAGATGAGTCCCACCGCGATGGCCCCGATGGTGACGACCGCCAGCGAGGTCAAGGCCGTCCAAATTGTTTTGCGCTGCCAGGGTGTGGGAAGTGAGGGTGTGTTCATTCAGACCGGCTCTCCGATCCAGTGGCCGATGGTAAAGATATCACACACTGTCAGGGTATTTCCAAGCTGCTATCGCAACGCATTCAAGAGGCCCGACGTCCCGAGCGGCCCCTACATCTCCGACCCAAAAACTTGAAAACGGTCTTGGGCATAACGCCTGGGATAGCAAGCAAGGGCCAGCGCAGCTACGAAGAGCGGCTTGGCAGCAGTTCCTCGATGGCGTCGCCAAAGGGGAGGATCGGCATCGGCCGGCCCTGGTGGTCGAGGAAGCTGTGGGTGTGGTCTATGCCAAGGTGCTGGTAGACGGTCGCCCACAGGTCGTTCGGACTGAGCGGACGTTCAACCGGGTATTCGCCTCGGCTGTTGGTCGCCCCGATGATCTGGCCGGTGCGCATTCCACCTCCGGAGACGATCATGGACATCGCCTTGGGCCAGTGGTCACGGCCGGGCTGGGAAACCTTATTGGCGGTACCGACCGCGGTGCTGATTTTCGGGGTGCGTCCGAATTCGCCAGTGACAACCAGGAGCGTTTTTTTGTCGAGACCGCGGGCGTAAAGGTCCTCGATGAGCGCCGAGACCGCTTGGTCGTAAGCGGGGAAACGCCAGCGGGCGTCGTTGAAGATGTTGCAGTTAACCGCATGGCTGTCCCAGTTGTACACGCAATCCGTGGGCTGCGGCTTACCTGGAAACGGGTTTTCCCATACCATTTCGACAAAGCGGCAGCCCGCCTCCACAAGGCGCCGGGCCATTAGCCCCCGCTGGCCATAGGCGTGCATACCGTAGCGCTCCCGGACACGCAGGGGTTCCTGACCGAGGTCAAAGGCGTCCCTGACCTTGGCGCTGGTGAGCATCTGGTAGGCGTTCTGGTTAAAGCTGTCCATGGCCTGCAGTACCCCGCTTTGGTCGATGTCGCGCCGGAAATGGTCCAACCCCTGCCGCAACGCCATGCGGTCCTCCAACCGGGTCTCCATCTCACGGGAAATCCCGAGGTTCTGGACCTTGAAGCCCTTATCGCTGGGGTCGCCCGAAACGACAAAAGGGGTGTTGGAGCTACCGAGATAGGCAGGCCCGTTGGCGAAGGTGTCGATGCCGGCACGCCCCGCATCCGCTCCGAAGACCACGGGGGGCATCCCATCCTTGAAGCCCCCGTTTTCAGTCAGGCATTTGAAAATGATGCTGGTGACCGCGGGTGCGTCGTTGACGGTCCCGACCGGGGTCGCCGGGACGCGTCCGGTGAGGAAGCGCTTGTGGCCCCCGCCGTGGTCGGCAAACTCGTGGCTGACCGAGCGGATGATGTTAAACTTGTCTGCGATCCTGGCCTGTAGAGGGAGCAGTTCGCAAATCTCCATGCCCGGCACGTTGGTTTTGATCGGCTGGAAAATCCCGCGGTACTCGAGGGGCGCCTCCGGCTTCATGTCGTAGGTCTCCATGTGCGGGGGACCGCCGGGCAGCCAGATGAAAATCACCGAAGTGTCAGAGGGCATCGCCGCCTGGGAAGTCTGTCCACCGGCGAGCGCGGCCCTGAGTTTGAGCGATTCCGCCAAGGACATGCCCACCATTGAAAGGCCTCCAAACTGGAGAAAACTGCGGCGCGAAATTGGGCCGGGGCAGAAGTTGGTTTTCATAGGAGTGGGGGATTACGGGTGGCAGCGACTGGACCAGTGTAAGGTTTGGATGCGAAAGGGCGCCGGTTGCGGACGGGATTTAGTGGTTCAGGAGGAATTCTCCGCTGCTGATTAGCGCCCAAAGAACGTCCTCCCAGGCGCGGCGGAGTCTTGGAGCAGGGTCCGCGGGAGGAGGAAGGGTGTTTTTGAGCAGGTGGGCTTGGGCACGTGCCAGTTCGTCCGCCAGCGGGGGCCGGCCGTAGGCAGCAAAGTAAAGCTCGCGAAGCTTTTCCTCGTCCGGACGGTTTTTATCGTCGGCCAACCGCTTGGCGGTGCCGGACGGGCTTGCCAGCTTGTTTTGCACTTGGTCCGAAGTGGCAAGCAAGAGGCTCTGGCCGAGGCTCGCGTTGCTTTGGCGTTCGCAGGTGCAGGCCGTGCTGGAATCGGGCCGGCCGAATTCCCGGAGGATTCCGCCGGTGTTGTAAGAGTTGTCGGGGAGCTGTACCGCCTTTGTGGCGACGGGTTGGTTGGCCCAGTTGTCCGTGGTGCCCGCGATGGAGTTGACGGCATCCAGAAGCTGTTCGGCGGAAAGACGTCGGGCGTAAAAGCGGGAAAAGTACTGGCCCTCGGTAGCATTGTGGGGGTTGGGAGAGGAATCCAGCTGGAAGGTGCTCGAGTTGGTCAGGGTCCGGAGGAGTTGCTTCAGGTCAAATCCGCTTCGGATAAAATCCGCCGCGAGCGCCTCGAGCAGTTCCGGATGGGAAGAGGGATTGGTGTCCCGGATGTCGTCCTCAGGATCCACCAACCCCCGGTTGAATAGAATTTTCCAGTAGCGGTTCACGAGCGCCTTGGCGAAGAAGGGGTTGGACTTTTCCGCCATCCAATCGGCCAACGCCCCACGGGCGTCCTCGTCCGGGGAAAGAACCGGAGCCTTGGAGCCGATGGCAGAAGGAGGGACCTTTTCGCCGGTTTTCTTGTGGGTGGCTTCGGGAGCGGTGCGTCTGAGCGAAACGACGAACTCCGCCATCCTGCTGGGTGAAACAGTCCGGTCCACCTGCGAGAAGTAAGCCCCCAGTGCGTAGTAATCCCTCTGGCTCCACTGTTCGTAGGGATGGTGGTGGCACTGGGCGCACTGGATCCGCACCCCCAAGAACAACTGGGCGGTGTCTTCTGTCTGGATGATCTGGGTATTCAGCTGGCGGTACCAGGTTACAGCCGGATTGTCTGCGGCCTCTCCAGTGGCGGTCAGAAGCTCACGCGCCATCTGGTCATAGGGCTTGTTGCGGTAGATGCTTTCTCGCAGCCATCCGTGGAAAGCGATATTGCCGTGGACGTGGGAGGGATCCCGCGTGTTGATGAGGTCCCCCCGGCGGTTGCGCAGGAGCGAGCTCCAGTAGTTGGCAAAGGTGTCCGCGTACTCACCGCTTTCTAGCAACTGGTCGATCCAGCGGGCGCGTTTGTCCACGGTTAGGTCCGCCTCAAAGCGGCGGGCCTCTTCGGCGGAGGGAAGGCGACTCGCAAGAACCAGCGTGGCCCGGCGGAGGAACGTCGAGTCACTGCAGATCCCCGAGGGTGGAATGCCGACTTCCTTGAGCCGTGCAAACACTGCCTGGTCGACAAAGTTACGCTCCGGGGGAAGCGCGCCCACCGGGGCGCCTACAGGCAGGGTGGCCCGGAAGACCGACACCTTGTCCTGATAACGTGCCATCACTGCGACGGAACCCGGAAGGGTGCCCATGGTCACGCTGCCGGAGTGTTCGTCGACGGCCACCACGCCTTTAATGTTCGGCTCCAGCGAGGCGAGATGGGTAACATCCTGGGTCTGCCCGTTGGAAAAACGCGCGGTGACAGTCAGCTTTTGGGTGTCGCCGGTGGTCATCAGGCGCGCATCTGGAGAAACGGTGATGCCCAGAAGCCGGGGCCGAGCAGAATCGGCTCCGTCATCGGGCATGCCCTGGCCGATCCAGCGGCGCAACGTTTCGTAGGCAGGTTTGCCGGGCTCCAGCCTTCGGCCGCCGCCGTGGGGAACCAGAGCGGCCCCCTTGGTTAGCAAGAGACTTTCCTCCGGCGCGGAGGGAACCACCCGGCGTCCCCTCTGTTCGAGGACAAGATGTTCATAGTCCTCGTCCGGTTCGAAGCCGAAAAGGGAGAGTTTGAACCCGTTTTGGCCGACAGCTTTCCCATGGCAGGCGCCCCCGTTACAGCCCTGTTTGGTGAGAATGGGGACCACCTCGTTCACAAAACTCACCGCGGTTTCCGCCCGCAGGAAACCGTCCGCCAGCAGCAGGGAGGCGAGTAGAAAAACGGTCACGTGCCTTGGAGGGGGAGGCATTGGGCTTAAAACGGGTTGAAGTGTAGATTCGGGGGCGCTAAGCGGTCGGCGTTTCGGACCGTGTGGGGACAGATCCGCCACCTATAACGATTCAATTTTCAGAAGTTTGCTTAGTTACAAACCAATAAACAAGCGTGTGCATAGCTAACAAAGCCGCCCGCCAATTCCAGAGCGACGGTTGCCGCGACTGCGATGCTCGCGCAGACATAGTTCCGTGTAACTGGATACCTGCCGCCGGGTGTTCCGCCGCCGCCAATCGCCCAACTCCCCCCAATGTCTCAAACGTCAACGGTCCCGCCAAGATCATCGAGCAGGCCAACTGTAAGGTCAGTAGGCTGAAGGCCTCGCAGGGTGGACTGTCGTTCAATCGTCTTGAAGCGGCACTGCCGTTTTCCGTATCCGCCTGGGCGCAAACAGCGTTGAAGCCGGTTCCCATCGTTTCTTTTTGAAAAAGGGCGAACAAGGACTTCCGAAATCGCTCGTCTTGGGCGGACGCACACCTGTGGACCGCGCCGTCCCACCTGCATACGGAGCGTTCCACACGTTCTAATGGCAACCGTAAACCGGATTTTATGGGGAAGTTCGGGCCCACTTACAGGCCACGTCCCAAGAGCGCTAAAAGGCACGGCGCTGCCGAAGGCTAGGGTTGGAATGCGTCATTCGGCGCTTAAACAGGAGTAAATCCCGTCGCCCAAAAGGAGCCGCGCACAGTCAGGATGCCAAAACCACTGTTCCCTCGGCACTGCGCCAGCCAGCGACTCGGTTGCCCAGAGCCGCAACTGGATAAATCTAAGGCTTTGGTTCCTCCGGAGCATGTTCCACATCGGGGGCGTGTTCCACCTCGGGAGCGTGTTCCACCTCGGGAGCGTGTTCCACCTCGGGGGCATGTTCCACCTCGGGAGCGTGTTCCACCTCGGGGGCGTGTTCCACCTCGGGGGCGTGTTCCACCTCGGGGGCGTGTTCCACCTCGGGGGCGTGTTCCACCTCGGGGGCGTGTTCCACCT
>JBIKSY010000038.1:0-23751 GCA_044348365.1 Chthoniobacteraceae bacterium | reverse complement strand
CAAGGGAGCGGCAAGTTGGATCAACTTGCCTGCGTTGAAACGGGAGATCAAAGAGGTGTCCACCGCGGCGGCGAGTGAAACGGTGTCATCATGGGCGGCCGCGAGGAAGAGAACGCCTTGGAAACGGCCTTTAAGGGCGTCCACCAAGCTCTGGAGCGCGTCTCCGGACGGGACGGACACAGAGGCAACCAGACAAGACACAGAGCCTAGCGTTTCGACATGAGCCAACAGTTCGCCGGCCTTGTGTGCGGCCTCGCGCTGGGCCGCTGCAGCCAGCGCTTTTTCCAGGTCGTGCTGTTGTTGGAGAAGGGCTTCCAGTCTGCGCTCCAAATCAACCAGGGGCGTTCCCATTTTCAAGGCCAGAGCCTTGAGTCGTTCGGCATCGGCAAGTGCGGTGTCGTAAGCGCGAAGGCCCGCGATCGCCTCGATCCGGCGCACCCCCGCCGCAACGGCGCCTTCTGACAAGATTCGGAACAAGCCGATTTCACCGGTGGCACGCACATGCGTGCCGCCGCACAGTTCCATGGAATAGCCGTCCAAACTGTGGGCGGCCCCACCGATTTGCACGACGCGGACGATGTCCCCGTATTTGTCGCCGAAGAACTGTAGAATATCTTTGCGTTGTTTGATTTCCTGGTGAGGAACGGAAGTCCAAGAAACCAAACCATTTTCAACGATACGCTCGTTTACGAGTTTCTCGATGTCACGAACCTGACCCGGCGAGAGGGGGGCGTTGGCAAAGTCGAAGGTGAGTTTTTCAGGTCCGACAAAGGAGCCCTTTTGCGTGGCTTCCGGTGAGACAACCTCGTGCAGCGCCCAGTGGAGCAGGTGGGTGACGGAATGGTGCCGTTCGATGGCGCGACGGCGCGGGGTGTCGACGGCGAGGGTGAGTTCCTGTCCAACAGCGGGGGCCTCCTCGCCTTCGAGGAAGTGAAGCCAGATGTCGCCGCTTTTGGTAGTCTGGGAGACGCGCCAAAGGTCCGCGCCGGCTTCGAGGAGGGCGGAATCACCGACCTGCCCGCCGAGCTCTGCGTAGGCGGACGTTGTGTCCAGAACCACGGCTGTACGGTTTTTGACGGAGAGCACCTCCAACACCTTGGAGCGATTCGTAAGGTTGTCGTAGCCAAGGAACTGGGTGGGCTGTGTGGTTTCGATCTGGGAGAGTTCGATGATCTCCTTCTTCTGTGCGGCCCGGGCGCGGGCACGCTGCTGGCCCATGTGGAGTTCGAAGCCGGCGGTGTCCACGGAAAAGCCGCGTTCGCGGGCCATGAGCTCGGTCAAATCGAGCGGAAACCCGGAGGTATCGTAGAGTTGGAAGGCGAAGGCGCCCGGGATCTCCCGGAAACCCCCCGCTTCAAGGCGGGCGAGTTCGTCGGAAAACAGGTTGATTCCACGGTCGAGCGTCTTGTTGAAGGCCTCCTCTTCACGCTTGAGCACGTCTTCCACAAAGGCTTGGCGGCTCCGGATTTCGGGGAAGACGTCGCCCATGGTGCGGGAGAGAACGCCGACGAGCTTGTAAAAGAAGGGCTCGCGAAAGCCGAGAAGGCGCCCGTAGCGGATGGCACGGCGGAGGATGCGGCGCAGGACGTAGTTGCGGTCGGTGTTGCCGGGTTGGATGTTGTCGGCGACGGCGAAGGAAAGGGTGCGGATGTGGTCGGCGATGACGCGGAACGCAACGTCGAGCTGTTCCTGGTGTGTGATCGCAACCAACTGTCCTGCAGCATTTTGCTGGGGAAGAGTGCTTTCGTAATGCTTGCCCGTGAGCTTTTCCAGTTCGTCAAAGATGGGGCGGAAGACGTCCGTCTCGTAGTTGGAGATGCGTGCGTTTCCAAACTCGGTGAAGTTTCGGGTGCCTTGGATGATAGAACAAACACGTTCGAATCCCATGCCGGTGTCCACGTGTTGGGCAGGCAGCGGGGAGAAGGAGCCGTCGGGGTTCGCGTTGAACTGGATGAAAACCAGGTTCCAGATTTCAATGCACTCGGCGGAGCCCATGTTGACGAGGGCACCGCGGGTGTCGCCGGCGGGGGTGAGGTCGACGTGAAGCTCCGAGCAGGGTCCGCAGGGACCGGTGTCGCCCATCATCCAGAAGTTGTCTTTCTTGTTGCCGTTGACGATGTGGACTTCCGGATCCAGACCGGCCTTGCGAAAGAGCGTGGCCCAGAGTTCCCAGGCTTCCTGGTCGCGCGAGGCTGGGTCGCCGAGGGCCGGATCGGGCTGGTAGACGGTGGCGTAGAGGCGCTGGGGTGGGAAGTGCCACACGTCGACGAGAAGCTCCCAGGCCCACTGGATGGCCTCTTTTTTGAAGTAGTCGCCGAAGGACCAGTTCCCCAGCATTTCAAAAAAGGTGTGGTGGTAGGTGTCGAGGCCGACGTCCTCCAGATCGTTGTGTTTGCCGCCGGCGCGGATGCACTTCTGGGTGTCGGCGGCCCTCGAATCAAGGGCGGGGACGGCGCCTGCCCAGCGGGAGACATCGGCGGCCTTTTGACCGAGGAAGATCGGCACAAACTGGTTCATTCCAGCGTTTGTAAAGAGCAGGTTCGGGGAGTCCGGGAGTAGGCTGGAGGAGGCTACGAGGGAGTGCTGCTTCGCGTGGAAGAAGTCGAGAAAGGATTGGCGGATCTGGGCGCTCGTCATCATAGGTGGGCAAAGGGGGAAAGGTTAGGGGTTTTGGATGGGGAAAGCCAGCGGCGGATGGAGACGCTGGCACTGGCTGGCGGCCCCGGACGCCGGGAGGATGTTCCTGGGATCGGGGTGCTCAAAAGCGGAGCCAGGGCTCCACGGTCCCGGGAGGAGGTGCAGCCGGGGTTCAGTCCTGGCCGAGCGC
Source organism: Chthoniobacteraceae bacterium (assembly GCA_044348365.1). Taxonomy (GTDB): domain Bacteria; phylum Verrucomicrobiota; class Verrucomicrobiia; order Chthoniobacterales; family Chthoniobacteraceae; genus Chth-196. The sequence continues at coordinate 20,924 of JBIKSY010000038.1, read as the reverse complement.
GGCGCGGGCCTTGGCGGCGGCCTCCTGGGCGCGGCGCGAGATCTCCTCGGGTGAGGGCAGGGAGGCGAGGACCTCCGGCGGGATGTCTGAGGCGAGGGAAGAGAGTTTGACGAGACACTTTTGGCGCTCGGCGAGCGCCTTGTCGGAGTCGCGTTCCTTGGAGAAGCGGGACTTGGCCTTGTCAGAGCGTTCGCGCAGAAGGGAATAGACATCCCCTCCGAGCAGCGCCGAGATATCGATCTTCATCTTCTCCCGTTGCAGGTCCGCGTCACTGACGACGTCCCCGTTGATGGGGCCGGCCTTGTACTTTGGAAAAAGGATGGCGGCTTCGGGGCAGACGCGTGAGCAGGCCGGGCAGTTGGTTTTGCAGTTGTCCTGGTTTTGGACCTGGAGCTTGCGTTCTGCGTCTACGCCGTAGACGCCGAAGAGGCAGAAGGAAAGGCACTGCATGCAGTTGGTGCAGCGGTCGTAGTCGATGACGGGGAACCAGGGTTTCCATTGGCCGGCGGGTGCCGCGGCAACCTGGGCGCGTGAGGCGTCCAGGGCGGAAGGCAGGTCCGGCTCGGCGAGGGAGACGCGCAGCTGGTCCTCCGGCTGGGGCTCGGAGTCAAAGTCGCCAACCCACACTGCGACGGAGCCCGGCTGGGTGGCGCGCCTGACCGAACAGCCCTGTGCAAGGAGGAGCTTGAGTGAGTCGAAGCGGGCCGTGGCCGAAAGGGAGCGGGCGCCTTCGCCCTCGTAAAGGGCGACACGAAGGGAGGGCTGGGAAAGAGCCATGGGTCAGGCAGTGGTTTTGCCGGCGGGCAGGTTGGGGACAAGGGGTTCTTGGAGAAGCGCCGAAGCGGCTGCTGCCGCTGAATCGGTGCGAAGGTTGCAGACCTGGGTTTGGTTTGGATCCAGGGGTGCGTTGGCCGCGGCAAAGAGCCACTTGACGGCCCGTGGAAAGCAGGCCGCTATTTTAAGGGGTCCGCCCGTGGCCAACTCCTGAAGGAGCGGGTCGCGGCGCGCGGAGAGTTCGCAGAGGTCCGCGACCGCCTCGAACTGGGCGTCCGCCTCACACAGGGAGAGGAGGACGGCTTCTTTGACTTCCTTGGGCAGGACCTGTGCGTACTGGCAGTGGCAGTAAAGGATGCGCGGGGTGCTCATGGAAGGAGGGTGGCGGCGGGGCTGGCTCAGGGCCTGCCGACGCCGTAGTAGACGAAGCCCATTTCACGCATCGTTTTTGGGTTGAAATGGTTGCGACCGTCAAAAACGAGCGGTGTGTGCATGCTGGCCTTCACAGCGGCGAAGTCCTGACGGGCGAACTCCTTCCATTCGGTGGCCAGCAGGAGGGCTTCTGCGCCCTCGACGGCTTCCAGAGGGGAGGAGACCAGTTTGACCGAGGGGGGGATGAGTTTGTATTCGACGGCCTTTTCCATGCCCTTCGGATCGTAGGCGGTGACGATGGCGCCTTCCGCGACAAGCCGGTTGATCAGGTCGATGGCGACGGAGTTGCGGACATCGTCGGTGTCCGGTTTGAAGGTGAGGCCCCAGACTGCGATACGCTTGTCGCGCAGGACCCAGAGGGCTTCCCGGACCTTTTTGAGGTAGCGGTCAAGCTGGTGGGAGTTGATGCGTTCGACTTCCTTGAGCAGGTGGAAGGGGGTGCCGAGTTCCTCGGCGATGGCGATGAAGGCTTTGACGTCCTTGGGGAAGCAGGAACCGCCGTAGCCGAGGCCGGCGTTGAGGAAGTTGCGGCCGATGCGCTTGTCGGTGCCGATGCCGTCGGCAACCATCTCGACGTCTGCGCCGGAGGCCTCGCAGATGGCGGAGACGGCGTTGATGTAGGAGATCTTGAGGGAAAGGAAGGAGTTGGCGGCGTGCTTGATGAGCTCGGCGGAATTGACGTCGGTGACTAGAATGGGCGACTGGAACGGTTCGTAGAGGCGCTTCATCAGGTCTGTGGCCTTCTGCGAAGCGGAGCCGATGACGATTCGGTCCGGGTTCATCAGGTCCGGCACGGCGCAGCCTTCGCGCAGGAATTCCGGGTTGGAGACCACGTCGAACTCGGCGGCCGGGTTGTAGCGGCGAATGGTGGCGTCGACCTTTTCGCCGGTTTTGACCGGCACGGTGGATTTGTCGACGACGACGCGGTACTGGCCTGGTTTGAGAACGCCTGCGATTTCGCGGGCGACGCGTTCGATGTAGGTGAGGTCGACGCTCCCGTCGGCCTGAGGGGGGGTGGGGACGGCGATGAAGACGACCTGCGAGTGGTCGACGCCGTCAGCGATGGAGTTGGTGAAGCGAAGGCGCTTGGCGGCCACGTTGCGGTGGACGAGATCCTCGAGGCCGGGCTCGTAGATGGGAATTTCCCCGCGTTGAAGCATGTCGACCTTGCGTTGGTCGTTGTCCACGCAGACGACAGAGTGGCCGATTTCGGCGAAACAGGCGCCTGAGACCAAGCCAACGTAACCAGAGCCAATGATACAGAGTTCCATAAGTGTCTAAAGTGTTCCCCTAAATCGCAAATCGTCCGGTAGGGCGCGGATGCGAAGAGGGAGGGGGAGGAGGATTAGAGAAGGCTGGGGGGCGCCGCAAGAGGGAAGGAGGGTCAGCGGTTCTTGCTGTTGTTGGAAGTTGCGGCGGCTTCGGGGTCGAAGTGGAGGGGCAGACGGAATTTGGGGATGTCTTTAAGCGAAAGGGTGAGGAGGATCGCGACGTCGTTTCTGGAGGACATTTCCCGGACCACGACGCTGAGGGAGGCGATCCAGGAGCGGAGGTCCCGGTCCAAGCTGTAGCGTTGGAACTGCATTTGGCGGGTGACGGTTTCGAAGTTCTCCTCGAAGCTCATGGACCAGTTGTCGTTCATGCGGAAGCGGGCCCCGCCGTTGAGAAGGTTGGATTGAGGGAAGAACGGATGGTCAGCCACGTACCGGTTGCCGAAGTTGAAGAAGAAGTCCCGGTTAACCTGGATGCTGGAGGCGGTGTTGATCTCGGAGTAGCCGCCGTCCAGAAGGGGCAGTTGGCTGTCGAGCTGCATGTCCAGCCAGGGCAGTGGGTTCCAGTGGAGCCGGTTGAACACGTTGGAATATTGCCCGGGGTCGGGGGATCGGGAGGGTCTGGTGGTGTTGGTGGTGGCTTGAAGCAGGGGGTTGGAATATTCCGGGCGCTGGATACGGGTGTCCACGAAGGACTCGAGTTCAAGCCAGTTGAGGGTCTCCTCGTCGCGTCTGGTTTGGAGGCGGTTGCGGACTCCGAGCCGTACGATGTCCCAGCTGGAGATGGAATCGAGGGTGTTGAACTGGGGGAAATCGATGGCTGGCAGCTTGGAGGAGCCGCTCAGCACGTCGAGGGGCAGGAGGGCGGAGGGGTCTTTGGAGGCATTCACCCAGGACCAGTTGGCAAAGGGCTGCAGGATGTGGCGTAAACCGTCCAGCCCCCAGGAGCGGGTTTGGACCGTTTCGAAAGAACGGGACAGTTTGAAGGAGGTTTCGAGTCCGGCGTTGACCGCGTATCGGTTGAGGGAGCCGCCCTCGGCAAAGAGGGGGTCGGCGGGCGGGCGGTCCGGAGAGGCATTGCTGGTACCGTAGTGGGTGGCGCGAATGCCGACCTTGGGGACCACCGCCAGCCAGCCGCCCAGCAGCTTGGGGAAACTCAGCTGGTGGAAGGTGTCCAGTCGGACGGTGTCGAGATAGGCGTACTCGAGGGCCGAGCCGGAGCGCATGAAGTTGCGTTGGTACCTGCCCGCACTGGTCTCTCCCTCGTAAAAAAGGCCCGTGCCCGCCACGGGCTGGCGCTTCAAATCAAGGGACAGGGCGGGTACCGCGTTTGAACCTTCGTAATCACGGTTCAGCTGTTTGCGGACCTCTAGGGTGAGGGCGTGGCTTTCGCCGAGCTTGGTCAACGCCAGGACACTGTCCGGGTTTGGATCGCGCTGCAGCTCTGCGGGCGAGAAGTCCCGGTAAAAATTGATATCGCTGACTTTGTTGAAGTTGATCGAGGTGTAGATCGTCTCTGAAAGGAAGGAGCGGTCCTGAAGCGAGACTCGGTACCGGTTCGGATTGACGGCCTCGTTGGGCGTCCCCAAGTCTTTGGTGCCGGGGTTTTTGTCGTTGAGGTAGTAGGAACGAAACCGCGTCCAGGAGCCGCGGGACTTGCTCTCCTGCGAAAGGTCGAGACCGACGCCGACGCCGCGCTTGGACAGGTAGTCGAGCCGGGCCCCGCCGAGGACCTCCTTGCCGACCGGAAAGGTGAGGCGGGTAAACAGGAACGCCCCCCATATCGAGCGGGAGCCCGGGACAATTGAAAAACTCTGGTCGCTTTGGGCGGGTTGGTACAAGTAAGGCAGCCACAGCACCGGGGTGCGCCCCACATACACGGTGACGTTTTCGTACTCGGTGTGGTCGTTGTGGAAAATGCGCACCTTCCGGGCGCGCAGGTGAAAGCCGGGGTCCGAGGTGTTGTCGGTGGTGAAGAGGCCGCGTGAAACCTCCAAGGACTCCGAGCCTGTGGAAGTGATGGCGTGCGCCTGTGCCAGGAAGGGACCGGCGGCGGTGCGGAACTCCGCGCCGGAAATGTGCTTGGTTTCCAGGTTGTAGATGGCTCGGTCGCCGGAAAAGATCTTGTCCCCCCGGTAGACGCGGACATCTCCCGAAACCAGAACATCCCGGGTCGTGACGTCGTATTGGGCAAAGTTGCAGTAGAGCACCGTGTCGCCGACGCTGATGACCACGTTGCCCTCAGCGATGGCCAGATTGCCTTCGCTTCTGGTCGAGAGGGCCTCGATCTGAACCGGCGCCCGGACACGCTCCCCGCTCCGCGCGCAAAGCGGAGCGGTGAAAGCGGCGGCCAGGGCCAGAAAGACAAAAAAGGGGCGGCAGAACATGGGGCGGACGCAAGAAACTTAGCGGGCCGTTCAAAAACTTTCCAGACACAAAGCGCCCGGGCATGACGAGGCTGGAGCGCCGCGGCTGGCGGCTCTGGGTCAGCTGACCTGGGAAAGATCCGCCTTGAGTGGGCTGCCCAGCAGGGAGCGGAAGATGCGGTGGGCGGGCCGCTCGAGTTTTGGGTCCCCTTCAATGACTACAAAGGCGGCCTCCCGGGCCTGGAGCATGAGGTCGGCATCGCGCAGCAGGCTGCCTATGCGGAGCGGAGGGAGTCCGCTTTGGGCGGTGCCTAAGAGGTCGCCGGGGCCGCGGAGCTGCCAGTCCGCCTCGGCGATGTCGAAGCCGTTGGAGGTTTGTTCGAGAACCTGCAGCTTGGAAAGAGCCTCGGGCTCGGAGGAACCAGTCAGCAGGACGCAGAAGCTTTTGTGCCTGCCCCGGCCCACCCGGCCGCGGAGCTGGTGGAGCTGCGCGAGGCCGAAGCGCTCGGCGTTTTCAATGAGCATGAGGGTGGCGTTGGGCACGTCGATGCCCACCTCGATGACGGTGGTCGCCACGAGCGCCTGCGTCTCGCACTTGCGGAAGGCTTCCATGATCGACTCCTTCTCCTCGGTCGCAATCCGGCCGTGCAACAGCGCGCACTTAAAAGGGGCAAGGAGTGCCTGCCACTTTTCAAACTCCGCCGCCGCCGCCTTGGCTTCAAGTTTTTCAGAGGCGTCGATGAGGGGGTAGACGATGTAGGCCTGCCGGCCCGCCTCGAGGTGTTCCCTGATGAAACGCGCGGCGTCCGGGAGCTTGGCGGCGGGACGGACGCCGGTGACGATTTTGCCTCGGCCCTTGGGGAGTTCGTCGAGGGTGGAGACGTCCAGGTCCCCGTAGAGGCTCATGGTGAGTGTGCGCGGGATGGGCGTGGCCGTCATGACGAGCATGTCTGGGCAGCGGCCCTGGGCGCGGAGGGTGGCACGCTGGAGGACACCGAACTTGTGTTGTTCGTCGATGACGGCCAGGCCGAGACGAGAGAACAAGCTGTTGCCGTGGAGGAGGGCGTGGGTGCCGACGAGAATGTCGGGTTCGTCCGAAGAGGCCGGGGGCGGGGCCGGCCGGTCCCCGTCGTTGCCGGAGGCGACCGCCTGCAGCCAACGGTCGTGGTCGAAGAGGGGCAGCGGGCCCGACTCCTCCTTGCGGTTTCCGGTGCGGAGGGCGACGCGGAGCCCGAGCGGGGTGCACAGCCGCTGAAACTGGAGGTAATGCTGTTCAGCCAGAATCTGGGTGGGAGCCATGAGGGCGGTCTGGAAGCCGGCCTCGACGGCGAGGAGCATGGCGGAAAGTGCCACGAGGGTTTTGCCGGCACCCACGTCCCCGTGGAGCAACCGGTTCATAGGCCGGTCGGAGGCCATGTCGGCGCGGATTTCGGCGATGGCCCTTAGCTGTGCGCCGGTCAGAGGAAAAGGAAGGCTGTCGTGAAGGCGGGTGAGGAGGGTGTCCGGGCCGGCGTGGCAAAGGCCGGGTTCGGCGCGTTGTTCGGCGCGGCGCTGGGCGATGCACAGCTGCATGGCGAAAAACTCGGTGAGAACGAGGTTTTTGCGAGCGAGTGAGAGGGTCTGGAAAGAGTCCGGAAAGTGGATCTGGCGCAGGGCGTGGAGTCTGGGGAATGTGTCGAGGCTCGGCGGGAGGAGGTTGGGGACGGCGGCCTCGGGGAGCTTTTCGAGCGTCTCCCAGATGAGGGAGCGGAGAACGCGGGTGGAGAGGCCCTCGGTGGCGCGGTGGATGGGCACGATGCGCTGCAGGTGGAGGGAGACGTCGGTCTCGTCCTCGAGCACCTCGAACTCGGGCTGGTCGAGGACGATCTGGCGGCCGCGGCGCTTGGGTTTGCCGTAAACGACCAGGCGCATGCCGGTGGCGACCACCTTCTCCACCCAGAAGAGGTTGAACCAGCGCAGAACGAGCTGGCCGGTGAGGGCGTGGTCGCTTTCCTCCGCCAGCGTGACCTCAAAGCTCCGGGCACGGCCGCGAAAACGCTGGCCACCAGCGCTTTGGACGATTCCGCAAACACAGACGGCGGTGTCCGACTCCTGTTGGGGAAAGCGGTCGAAGCGGGTGCGGTCTTCCCAGCGTTTTGGGAAGTGGGAGACGAGGTCACCCGCGGTCTCGAGACCGGCCCTGGAAAGCTGGCGCACGCGCTGGGCGCCGATCCAGGGCAGGTCTTTGAGTGGCGCGTCCCAGCGCATGAGCAGGGCTTGGGCCTACTTGGCGGGGGGCTCGTTGAGTTTGGCTTTCACCGCGGTCTCGAGCTCCTCGTAAAGTTCGGCGTTGCCCTTGAGGACGTCCTTGGCCGCGTCGCGCCCCTGCGCCAACTGTGAGCCCTTGTAGGAAAGCCAGGAACCGCGTTTTTCCACAATGCCCTGTTCCAGAGCCAGATCGAGCAGCGCGCCCACCGAGGAGATGCCCTCGTTGTACATGATGTCGAACTCCGCCTCCGTGAAGGGCGGCGCCACCTTGTTTTTGACGAGCTTGATCTTGGTGCGGTTGCCCGTGACCGTGCCGTCGGCCTGCTTGATGGCGCCGATGCGCCGGATGTCGCAGCGTACGCTCGCGTAAAACTTGAGCGCCTTGCCGCCCGGGGTGGTTTCCGGGTTGCCGAACATGACGCCGATTTTTTCGCGGATCTGGTTGGTAAAAATCACCACGGTACTGGCCTTGGAAATGAGGGCCGTAAGTTTGCGGAGGGCTGCGCTCATGAGCCGGGCCTGCGCTCCCACGGTGGTGTCGCCGATTTCCCCTTCCAACTCGGCCTTGGTCACCAGGGCGGCGACGGAGTCGACCACGATCACGTCCAGCGCATTGGAGCGGACGAGCGTTTCGCAGATGCGGAGGGCTTCCTCCCCGGAGGAGGGCTGGGAGACGAGCAGTTCCTCGACTTTGACGCCCAGCTTCTTGGCGTAGGCCGGGTCGAGGGCGTGTTCCACGTCGATGAACCCGGCCAGACCGCCCCGTTTCTGGGCCTGTGCGATGACTGTCAGCGTGAGGGTGGTTTTGCCGGAGGATTCCGGCCCGAATACTTCCACGATCCGGCCGCGGGGGAAACCTCCGACGCCAAGGGCCTTGTCGATGAGGATGTTGCCTGTGGGAATCACCTCGATGTCCATCTGCTGCGCCGAACCCAGACGCATGATGGCGCCGTCGCCGAAATCCTTGTGGATCTGTTGGAGGGCGAGATCCAGGTTCTTGTTGCGGGCGGCGAGCGCCTTGTCGTCCTGCGAGGTTTCGGGAGTTTTAGCCATAGAAAGGGTTCGAAAAAGCTACACCCGAGTTGGGGTGTGCAAAGTGAAATTAAGGGGGCTTTGATTGGGCGGGGTTAAAACTCGACGGTTGCCCGCACCCCGAGCACCCAGGCGTGAGGCAACGCCGAGGTGCCCCCGGGGCGGTGGATGTACTGGAGGTCTGGCTGTACCCGGAGATAGGGCTTGAGCGGGATTTGGTAGGTCAGTTCCGCGACGGTTTCGCAACTGGGCTCGTACTCCCTGCCTTCGATGACCGTGGTCTGGCCGGGGCTGAACTTGTTGCGGGCAAAAGCTACGCCAAGTTTGTCCTCGTCGGAAAAGAGGCCCGTGTACACCGCCCCCATCTGGAGGGAGTCTGACATGAAGCTGGTTTTCTCTTCTGCCAGGGTGCCGCGCACAAAGGCGGAGACGCCCTCCTTGGAGCCTTTGGTCTTTTGCCAGAGGGTCTGGTCGAGAACATAGTATCCTGAGGTGGAGCCGCTGTGGGTGGTGGCCGCGTCTTTGCGTACGTCGGCGAAGCCGTCCGAATGGTGCAGCAGACCCAACCGGAGGGCGCCGGGAAGGGCGCTTTCGGAGTGTTGAAAACCGATTTCCCCAGCGTAAAAGGTGCCTTCGCTGGCGCGGAGCGCCCAGTCTGTGCCGTGGCGTTTTGTGGTGGCGGTGGCACCATCCGTGGGGTCGGCGAAATCTCCCGATGAAGGGTTGCCGTCGTAGACGCCCGCCATCCCGTAGAGGCCCTTGACGGGCTCTACCTTGAGGCGGATGCCCAGGGCGGCTACCGGATAGGCGGCGAAGGGCATTGGCGTGATCGGCGGCGAAGGCACGCCGTAGCTGGAGTTGATAAAGAGGGCGCCGGCGTCCGTGAGCCCGAATTCGGCGTCGACAAGCATCTGGCCGACCTTGAGGGCGGCTTTGCCTTCAAAGAGGCGCTGTTCAACCCAGAAGTCTATGAGGCGCAGGCTGTCGTAGGCGTCCAGGCTGGAGTAGACGGAGGCGTCGCCGACGTCGCGGAGGGTGCCGCTGGTGCCGTGCGGGTAAAGGCCCGAAAGCCGGAAGGAGGCGTCAGTCCAGCCGGCCGTTTTCTCCAGATTTACGTCCAGCGCGAGTCGGAAGAGCGCGTTGAATACGAGGCCTCGTTTTCTGCCGCCCGCGGGATTGCCGAAGACTTCCGCGGCATAATCGGCAAACACCTCGACTCCGTTTTGTTTGAGTCTGGAGCGGACGCCTCCCCAGTCGCCGGTGAGTGCGGCGAAGGCGGGGTCGGGTTTGTCGGCGCAGCAGGCGTCGTTGGCGGGGGCGGGGTGGGACAGGAGGAGAGTCGGGCAAAGAAGTACGGACGTGAGGAGAGGCCGTTTGCTGGTTGGCATGGCGCGGTTTGAAAAAGCGTGGGAACGGCGGAGGGTTGTGTGTGTGTGGCTCAGCCGTTACGGCGCAGAAACAGGCTGGCAAAATCCCGGTTGGCGGAACGGAGCCACAGGAGGAAGAGGCCGGTGAGGAAGAGCGCGGCCAGGGGGGCCCAGGCAGCCGTTTCCGGGGTGAGGCGGTTGGCGCGGCCGAGGGCCAGAAAGAGGCTTCGGCCCATGAGGAGAAGGAAGAAAAGCAGGATCGCGGCACCAACGCTCTGAAGAATGCCGCGGCGGGAATAGATGACGCTCAGGGGTGCCGCGAGGAAGACGACGACCAGGCAGCTCCAAGGCAGCGCCCAACGGTCTTCCAGGGTGGTGCGGAAGGGCGCGAGTTGCAGCGTGGTGAAGTCGGCGTTGTGCCTGAGGTATTCCTCGAGCTCGGGGGTGGTGAGCTGAAGGGGGTCAAGCCGGGAGGAGGCGATGCGCCAGGGGGTCTCGGCCCAGTCGTCGATCTGGCGTTGGCCCTGCTCCTGAAAGTTGTCGATTTTGAGCACCTCGCCCTCGGTGTTTACATCGACGATCATGCCGCGCTGGAGCGTCCAACGTTTGGTGGCAGGATCGTGCACTGCGCGGGCGGCGTACCATTTGCGGCGGATGTTGCCCTGCGCGTCCTGCTGCAGGACTTGGACGCCCTCGAGCATGGAACCGTTGGGACGGAGGCGGCGGACAAACCAGGTGCGGTTGCTGAGCCGGTCGCGGAACAGGTGGCCCTCGACGAGGTCGCGGGGGTTTTGCTTTCCGTTGCTGCCACGGAGGTTGGAGAGGGCCTCTCGTTTGGCTGCCTCGGCCCGCGGGGCGAGGTTGTAATTCAGGGCAAGGCAGCACAGGGAGAGCAGGGCGCCGACGCCAAAGAGGGGCAGCAGCACGCGTCCCAGGCTGCGCCCGGAGGCGAGCATCGAAATAATCTCGTTGGTGCGGGACATGCGGCTGCAGCTGAACAGCAGCGCGAGCAGGATGGCCACGGGGATGGCCAGCAGCAGGATTTGGGGCAGCTGGAACAGGTAGAACTCACCGACCTGAACCAGCGTGGCGCCGGTCCTGAGAAAGTCGGCCCCGTGGTCACTCAGGTCGAACACCAGCCACAGACTGAGGAAGGAGCCCAGCGCCAGAAGAAAGGGCTCGAAGAAACTGCGCAGTAAGTAGCGGTCGAGCAGGGTCATCGGCGGGCGGGCGCAAGGGCGGGGTGGCGGGAGGTGGGAAGACAGTTGCGCGGGCGAATGGACGCGCCGCGCTGGATGGCTTAACCTATTGGCCGGTTCATTTCCAATTCCCTTTCCGATCCGGTCCCCACCCCACATGATTTCGCTCTCTGAAAACTCCGGCACCGGTTTCGCCGGGCGGGTGCACACTTTTTTCAGCGCGGAAGGCGAGTTGGGGGCGGTGCACAATTTCGAGTTCCGCGAGGAGCAGCAGACGATGGCCACCGCGGTGGCGGAGGCGCTCGAGAACGAGCGGCACCTGGTGGTGGAGGCCGGCACCGGGGTGGGCAAGTCGCTGGCGTATCTTGTCCCGGCGGTGCTCTGGGCCCTGGAACACAGGCGCAAGGCGGTCGTCTCCACCTGCACCATCAACCTGCAGGAGCAGTTGGTGAACAAGGACCTGCCCCTCTTGCGCAAGGTGCTCGACAGGGAGTTTGAGGTGGTGCTTTGGAAGGGGCGTGGCAATTACCTTTGCCCCATGCGTTTGCAGCGTGCTATTGCGCAGTCTGACGGCCTCTTTACCTCGCCGGAGCGCGCCGAGCTTGAGCGGCTGCGCGTCTGGTCCGAGACCACCCCCGACGGCACCCTGTCGGACCTTTCGGTGGAGCCCGACAGCCGCGTGTGGGCCGAGGTCTGTTCTGAGGCCCACATCTGCACCACCAAAAGCTGCGGTACCAACCCCCGCTGCTTTTACCAGCAGGCCCGCAAGCGGCTCATCGCCGCCGACGTGGTCGTCACCAACCACACGCTCTTTTTTCTCAACCTCGACGGGTCCGCGGATCCCGATGACAACGACGCCGGCGGCTACCTGTTTGGGAACGATTTTGTCATCTTTGACGAGGCGCACACGGTGGAGGCCATCGCCGCCCGGCAGCTGGGGCTGGCCGTCTCACAGTACGGGCTCCGGCAGGCATTGCAGCGGCTTTATAATCCCAAGACCAAGAAGGGCCTTTTTCAGGTGCTGCGCCAGGCCGACGCGGTGCGGGCCACGGCCGAGACGCTCGAGCGGGTGGAGGAGTTCTTCGACCGGGTGGGCGAGCGCTCCGAGTTTTCCGAGAAAAAGCGGGAGATCCGGGTGCGGGAGCCCGACTACGTGGAGGACACGCTGACCGAACCGCTCATGGCGTTGCAGGCGCGCGTGGTGCAGCTGGTGCGGGACCAGGACGACGAGGTGCTCAAGGGCGAGCTGCAGGATCTGGGACGGCGGGTGCGGGACGCACGGGCGGCGCTTTCCTCTTTCCTGAAGCTGGATTCGGACGATTTCGTCTACTGGGTCGAGCAGAACGGGCGCACGCAACGCACCCACACGCTCAACGCCGCGCCGGTGGATGTCGCGCCCTACCTGCGTTCGCTTTTGTTCCGCAGCGGGCGCACCTGCATCATGACGAGCGCCACGCTTTCGGTCGGCGGCGAGGCGCTGGAATACTTTCGCAACCGGATCGGCGCGGAGGCCGTGCCCGGTTTGCAGATCGGCAGTCCGTTTGATTACGAGCGCCAGATGAAGCTCTACGTGGTGGCCAAGGTGCCGGATCCGCGCGAGTCTGCGGCGTATGAAAAGGCGCTTGCCCGCTGGGTGGAACACTTTTTGGAAATGAGTCAGGGCCGGGCTTTTGTGTTGTTCACCAGCTACAAGACCATGCAGGCGGTGGCCGGGGAAATGCGGGAGCGTCTGGATGACCTCGACTACAAGCTTTTGGTGCAGGGCGAGAGCATGTCCCGGCACCAGCTGGTGTCGGAGTTCAAGAAGAACAAGCGCCACGTGCTTTTTGGCACCGAGAGTTTTTGGAGCGGCGTGGACGTGCCCGGCGAGGCTCTCAGCAACGTGATCATCACCCGGCTGCCCTTTGCAGTGCCGGACCATCCGCTCGTGGAGGCCCGCTTGCAGCGGATCGAGGCGCGCGGCGGGGATCCCTTTTCAAGCTATTCCCTGCCCGAGGCGATCCTCAAACTGCGCCAGGGCGTGGGGCGGCTCATCCGCACCCGGTCCGACAAGGGCATCGTGGTGATTCTGGATCCGCGGGTGTTGAACAAGGGTTACGGGAAGGCGTTTCTCAACGCGCTGCCCCGTTGTCCCGTGGAGGTGGTGTGAGGCTCGTTTGCGGCGCGGGATGCCTGCGGGTGACCGGCAGGGCGGTTTTGGGTTTGGGCCGGAGGAACTCAGGCTTGGAGAATGCTTCTCAAAGGCGTAGCCCTTTTGAAAGATGCCGCCCAACCCACCTGCCAAGTGAACCTGCCTTTGCTGAAGCCCCCCACCCCTTGCCTGTCCGCAGGCTTTTCTCAGTCGGAAATAGCTGTCGCCGTATTGTTTCCGGTTGCTGTTGTCGGCGACTTTAGCGCTCTTGTGACGCCATGAACCGTCCAGGCGTGGCATTTGTTTTGGGGGCGGGTCTTGGGACCCGGCTCAGGGCGCTGACGGCGCGGTTGCCCAAGCCGCTGTTGCCGGTATGCAACCAGCCGCTCATCACCCGCGCGTTTGCACACCTGCGGGCTGCGGGGGTTTCGCGGTTTGTGGTGAACACGCACTGGCAGGCGCAGGCCTACGGGGAAGCGTTTCCCGGGGGCCAGTGGGAGGGCCATCCGGTGGCGTTCAGCCACGAGTCCCCCGAGGTGTTGGAGACGGCGGGCGGCCTCAGAAACGCGCAAGGGCTGCTGCCGGCCGGAGAACCGTTCTGGGTGTACAACGGGGACATCCTCTCGACGCTCCCCCTGGAGGAAGCGTGGGAGGCCCACCGGCGCGCGGGTAACGAGGTCACCCTCGTGCTGCGTTCCAAGGACGGGCCTTTGCAGGTGAGTCTGGAGCGGGAGAGCGGGCGCATTCTCGACCTGGGTTGCAGGCTCCAACCGGGGCGGCCTGCGGAGTTTCTTTTCACGGGCATCTACCTGGTGGAGCCCGCCTTTTTGGAACGGATTCCGGCGGGCGAAAAACTTTCGGTGGTACCCGTGTTTCTCGAAATGATCCGCCAGGGGGCGCGGCTGGGGGGCGTGGTGGTCGACGGCGGGGAATGGTGGGATCTGGGGACACGCGAACAAGTGTTGGCGGTGCACGCCGCCTTCGCGGAGGGTGGCGCGCCTTGGGTGGCGCCCGGCGCTGTGGTGGACCCTGCTGCGAGCCTCCTCGGCGCCACCGCCGTGGGTGCGGGCGCCGTCGTGGGCGCGGGAGCCGTTCTTGAGGACACCGTTGTCTGGGCGGGCGCCCGGATTCTTCCGGGCTCCGAATTGCGGCGTTGCATTGTGACGGCGGGGGCCGTTGTTTCCGGAACCCACACCGACGCCGACCTGTGACCCACCCCACCCTGCAGCATATAGCGCTCCTCACCGCGGAGCGGTTTCCACAATATCCCGCCGAAACGCTTGCGTTGGAGCCCCTTGAAAAGGGCGGCTCGGACCGGAAGTTTTACCGGCTCAGTGCGCCCGGGGTCGAGCCGCTCATCTTCGTCCAGTACGGACAGTTGCGGGAGGAGAACAGGCATTACGTCGAGATCGGGGCCTTTTTGGCGGCGGCCGGCGTGCGCGTGCCGGCCATGCATCTGCACGAGGAAGCGGAGGGCCGGATCTGGATGGAGGATTTGGGCGACACGGATCTTTGGGCGTGCCGGCAGAGGCCGTGGCCGGAGCGGCGGGGGCTGTACGAGGCGACGCTGCGCGAGGTGCGCCGGTTGCACACCGCCGGGGAGCGACTGCCGGAGGCGGTGGCCGCGTTGGAGCTGCAGCCGCCCTTTGACGAGCGGCTGTACGAGTGGGAGCAGCAGTACTTTTTCACGCACTGCCTGGGGCGGCACCTTGGGATGAAGGAGGTGCCCGGCACGGGGGTGCTTGTACAAGTTGCTGCGGAACTGGGTGCGCAGCCGCGCCTGCTGGTGCACCGGGATTTTCAGAGTCAGAACATTGTGTTGAAGGCTGGGGCGCCGTGTTTGATAGACTTCCAGGGGATGCGTTTCGGCCTGCCGCAGTACGACCTGGCTTCCCTCTTGCTGGATCCCTACGTGGATTTGTCGGAGGGGGAGCGGGCGGAGTTGTTGGCGTTTTACATCGGGCTGGTGAGGGCGGGCGGGGAGGCCGTGGACGAGGCGTCCTTCGAGCGGATCTACTGGTTGTGTGCGGCGCAGCGGCTGATGCAGGCACTCGGGGCCTACGGTTTTCTGGGCTACGAGCGGAGCCGTGCGGACTTCTTGGCGCACATCCCCGTGGCGCTGCCCCGGTTGCTGGCGGTGTGGGCGCGTTTGGACGGAATGCAGGAGCTGGCGGGGCTGACCGCGGAGGCCGCGCGGCGTGTGGGGTTGCGCATTGGCCCGGATGGGGGCACATATTGACCCTTTCATGCTCACGCTTTCTCAAGTCACCAAGTCTTTCAACGGCCGCACCCTCTTTGAGGAAGCCTCGCTGCAATTAAACCGGGGAGACCGGATCGGGCTCGTGGGGCCCAATGGAGCGGGCAAGTCCACGCTGTTGGCGGTGATCCTCGGGCGGGAGCAACCGGACGGTGGGAGCGTGGTCTGGGAGCGCGGTGCCAACTACGGGTACCTGCCGCAGGAAAGCGCAGCGGTGGGAAACGAGACGGTGCTGCAGCTCGCGTGCGCGGTTTCCGAAGAGATGGCGGCGGCTCTCAAGGTGCTGGCGGAAACGTCCGACGACACGGAGGAGCACCACACCGCGCTGGAGGTTTTTGCGGACAACGACGGCTGGCAGCTCGAGGCGCGGGCCAAGCAGATTCTCAAGGGGCTGGCTTTCCGGGAGGGCGACTTTGACCGGCCGGCGCGCACGCTGAGCGGGGGCTGGGTCATGCGGGCGCATCTGGCCAGGCTGCTGGTGCAGCAGCCGGACCTGTTGCTGTTGGACGAGCCGACCAACCATCTCGACCTGGAGTCGCTGGGCTGGTTTCAGGAACATCTGCGCACTTACCGCGGGGCGATCCTCGTGATCTCGCATGACCGCGAATTCTTGAACCGGCTGGTGAGTTCCGTGGTGGAGATCAGCCGCGGCCGGCTCTACCGCTACCGCGGCAACTACGAGGACTACCTCGGACAGAAGGACGCACGGGCCGAGCAGCAGCTGGCCGCCTACAAAAACCAGCAGAAGGAAATCCAATCGCTGCAGGCGTTTGCAGACCGGTTTCGCGCGAAAGCCAGCAAGGCTTCGCAGGCGCAGAGCAAGCTCAAGCAGATAGACCGGATGGACAAGTTGGAAGCCCCGGAGGCGGCCGAAAGGACGGTGGGCCAGTTCCGGTTTCCGCAGCCCCAGCGTTCCGGCCAGCGGGTGGTGGTGCTCAAGGACGTCGACCATGCCTACGGCGAGCTGGTGGTGTACAGGGGTTTGCAGTTCCAGGCGGAGCGCGGACAGAAGACGGTGCTGGTCGGGCCCAACGGGGCCGGTAAGTCGACTTTGTTGAAGCTACTCGCCGGGGTGCTCCAGCCGGCGGCGGGCGAGCGTGAGCTCGGCTACCAGGTGCGGGCCGGTTACTTTGCGCAACACCGCCACGAAATGCTGCGCGCGGACGCCACGGTTCTGGAGGCGGCGATGGACGGAGCGCCGCACGGGGTTTCGGAGCAGACGGCACGTTCGTTGTGCGGGGCGTTTTTGTTCCGGGGGGACGATGTTTTCAAACCGGTGGCGGTGCTCAGCGGCGGTGAGAAGACGCGGCTCGGACTGGTGAAGATGTTGCTGGATCCGCCCAATCTTTTGCTGATGGACGAGCCGACGACCCACCTGGACATGGCCTCCATTGACGCGCTCATCGGGGCACTCAGCCAGTACGAGGGGACGCTGCTGTTCATCTCGCATGACGTTCATTTCATCCGCTCGATTGCGAGCACGGTGCTGCACATTTCAGCGGGCAAGCTCGTGCCCTACGCGGGGAACTACGACTACTATCTGGACAAGACCAAGGCGACGAACGCGCGTGCGGCCCTTGTCGCGGGCGAGGGCCTTTCCGACAAGCGCGCGGGGGTCGTGGCGCCTGTGGTCAAGGCGGCCAAGGCCGCGACGGTGGTGGCTCCGGAGGCCGCTGCGGGTCCTGGCATGAAGGAGGTCCGCGAGGCGCGCAAGCGGGATTCCGCGGAGCGCGCTGCGAAAGCTAAGCTGTTGCGCGACAAGCAGAAGGCACTTGCCGCTGCGGAGGCTGAGGTGGTCGCGATGGAAGGCCGGCAGGTGGAGTTGACGGCCGCGCTGGAGGGGCCCGAGCCCTATCAGAATCCGTCGCTCGCGCTGCAGCTCAACCGCGACCTGATGAGCGTGCAACAGGCCCTGGCGGTGGCTACCGCAACGTGGGATGCACTCGCGGCGGAGGTGGGTGTTTTGGAGGTCGAAGTGGAGGCGTGATCCGGCCTGTTCTTTTGCGAGGGTTTTCCTCAGTTTCCAGACATGGCCGCCCCCACCGTTTTCTACAAACGCTCCACCTTTGTCACCCACCTGCCCCAGGGCGCGCTCTACAGTCCCAGCCACTATTGGTTGTTGAGCGAGGGTGAAGGAGTCTGGCGGGTGGGCTTCACGAAGTTCGCGACGCGGATGCTTGGGGAACTGGTGGACCATCAGTTCGAGAAGCAGCCGGGTGAGGCGTTGCAGAGCGGGGAGATCGTCGGATCCGTGGAGGGCTTCAAGGCCATCTCGGATCTCTACAGCCCGTTGCAGGGAACCTTTTTGGGAGGGAATCCGGGCCTCTCCCAGGACCCGGAAATCATCGGCCGCGACCCGTACGGTGAGGGCTGGCTGTTTCGGGCACAGGGCGAGCCGGATCCGCGCTGTGGCGACGTTGAAAGCTACCGGGCGCTCTTGGACGCGACCATCGACCGGATGCTCGAGAAGGAAGGGGCCTCGGAGTAGTTTGGTGAGCCGAGCGGTTTGGAGCTCGGACCCACTGACAGAGCGGGCCTGTCGGGGGCAACATTTCTGAGAGGGCGGTTTGCGGCTTTTGGACTGGAGGTCTGGCGGGATCGCAGCGCCTTCTTCAGGACGATAAACGCCGTGTTATCTGCCGAAACCCATGGCCTTGCGGACGCGTTCCATCGTGGGCAGGGCGACGGCGCGGGCGCGCAAGGCGCCGTCCGCCAGAATGGCGTCCAGGGTGGCGGGGTCGGCGGCCAGTTCCGCGCGGCGGGCGCGGAACGGCGCGAAGTGTTCCCAGATGCCCTCAAACAGCCGCTTCTTAAAGTCCCCGTAGCCGGTGCCGCCTGCGCGGAAATCGGCTTCCATCCGGGCCACCTGTTCCGGGGAGGCGACCAGTTTGTAGAGGGCCACGATGGCCGAGCCGGCGGGGTCTTTGGGGGCCTCCACCGGCTGGGAGTCGGTGACGATGCTCATGACCTTTTTGCGCAGCGCCTTTTCCTCCTCAAAAAGCCCGATGGTGTTGTTGTAACTCTTGCTCATCTTCTGACCGTCGAGGCCGACGACGGTGGCCATCTCCGCGACGATGCTGGGCTGCGGTACGGTGAAGACCGGTCCGAAGAGGCGGTTGGCCTTTTCGGCCAAGTCGCGGGTGACCTCGACGTGCTGCTTCTGGTCCTTGCCCACCGGCACGATGTTGCTGTTGTAGAGGAGGATGTCCGCAGCCATGAGCACCGGGTACGCAAAGAGGCCGTGCGAGGGGACCAGGCCCTTGGCTACCTGATCCTTGTAGGCGTGGCAGTTTTCGAGCATCGGCATGGGGGTGAGGCAGGTCAGCAGCCAGGCCAGTTCGGTGACCTCGGGCACGTCGCTCTGGCGGAAGAGCACAGCCTTCTGCGGGTCGAGGCCGCAGGCCAGAAAGTCGAGGGCCACCGAGCGCGAATGCTCTCGCAGGTCGGCCGGGTTGTGGACCGTGGTGAAGGCGTGGTAGTCCGCGATGAAGTAGAAGGCCTCGCCCTTTTCCTGCCATTCGATGCCGGGCTGCATCATGCCAAAGTAGTTGCCGAGGTGCGGACGGCCGGTGGGCTTGATGCCTGAGAGGATGCGGGGCGCTGCCATAGGGGGCGGATCATCCCCGCAAACGGGGGTGGTGCACAAGGAATTCGGCCGCCTCCGCTTGACGCGGGGCCGCGGGAGGGGAGAATTGTCTTCGTGAGTTTTGGAGGTTCGTGTGAGGTTACAAGGATGCCCTGCTCCGGACTTACCGACTATCACGTGCACACCCCGCTTTGCCGGCACGCCGAGGGCTGGCCCCTGGAGATGGCGGCGCGCGCGGTGGAGCTTGGTTTGGCGGAGCTTGGTTTTGCGGACCACAACCCGATGCCGGCTCCCTTCGACGACTGGCGGATGCTCCGGGAGGAGCTACCGCAGTACCTCGAGCAGGTCGGGTGGGCCCGGCGGCAGTTTCCGAAGCTGCCCATCAGGCTCGGGCTGGAGATGGATTTTTTGGAAGGATGCGAAGCCTGGTGGGAGGAGCTGCGGGGGGCGGCGCCGTGGGACTTTTGGATCGGCAGCGTGCACTACCTTGCGGACGGGATGGAGGTGGACAATCCGAAGTATTTGAGTCGCTATCGGGCGGCAGACCCGGGCGACATGTGGGCGGCGTACTGGGAGCGCTACGAGGAGTGCATCCGCTCGGGCTGGTTTGATTTTGTGGCCCACCCGGACCTTCCCAAAAAGTTCGGTTTCCTGCCGGAGGGAGACCTGAGGCGATTTTATGAGCCTAGCATTCAGGCGCTTGTGGATACGGGGTTGGCCTATGAAATCAACACGGCGGGCCTGCGGAAGGACTGCCGCGAGCTGTATCCGGCGCGCCAGTTTGCGGCGCTTGCCCGCGAGGCGGGCGTGCCGGTGCTCATCAATTCCGACGCGCACTCCGTGGGCGAGCTGGGGGCGGGCTACGCCGAGGCGGTCGCGTTGTTGCGCGAGGTCGGCTACACGGAGGTGGTGCGGTACGAGGGACGCAGGCGGGTTTCGGTCCCCCTGCCCGTCACGGCTTTTGCGGGGGGCGCACGGTGATTTTACGCGCCCGCTCCCACCAGCTTTCTTTTCCCAGACCGCCCCTGGTGATGGGGATTGTGAACCTGTCGGCCGACTCCTTTTCCGGCGACGGCCTTTCGGATTGCGGCGCCGCGCTGGCCCATGCGGAGCGGCTGCTTGCCGAGGGCGCGGACATCATAGACGTGGGCGCGGAAAGCGCCCGCACCAACCGTGGCCCGATCTCGGCCGGCGAGGAGGCGGATCGGTTGTGCGAGTTTATCGGACGCTGGAAGGCGGCGGGACACCACGCGCTTCTGTCGCTCAACACCTGGCGGCCGGAGGTGGCGGAGCGGGCGCTGGCGGAGGGTGGCGATCTGCTCAACGACATCGGCGGCCTGCCTGACGGCCGGAACGCCGTGGCTTGCGCGCGGCACGGGGCGGCACTGTTGGTGATGCACAGCGTCGGGGTGCCTAAGGTTCCCCACACGCATGTGGGTTACGGGGATGTGTTGGGGGCGCTAGAGGCGTTTTTTGAGGAGAAGCTTTTGCTCTGCGACGCGGCGGGGCTGGAGCGCGAACGCATCCTGCTGGATCCGGGCATTGATTTTGCCAAACAGCGGGACGACAACCTGCGCATCTACGCGGAGCTGGGGCGGTTGCACCGGTTCGGCCGTCCCCTGCTCCTGCCTGTGTCGCGCAAGACCGTCATCGGGGAGGTGCTCGGCCTGGCGAACGCGGCGGAACGGGACGCGGGGACGGTGGCCTGCATCGTACAGGGGATGCTGCGGGGAGCGCAGGTGTTTCGCGTCCACAACGTGCGGGCGGCCGTGGCGGCGGTGCGGACTGTCGGGGCGGTGCTGGAGCCTTGAACGCCGGAGCCGGCCCCTGTGGGGATGCGCGCGGAAGGGTTTACTATGGACAACCCCGTTGTCTATAAGAAGCCATGCGTTCCACCCTCCTTCTCCTCACCCTTGTCCTGGCATCCGTATCGGCTGCCTTCGCAGAACCCGTAAAGCCCCTGCGCGGGTTGTTGGTGACGGGGGGCTGCTGCCATGATTACACGAATCAAAAAAGGATTCTGGCCGAGGGCCTTTCCGCCCGCCTGCCGGTCCAGTGGACCGTGGTCCACGATGTGGTGTTGGTGGACGGCAAGGACACCGCGGCGACGCGGGAGCACGTGACCTCGGCTTATGCGAAGGAGAACTGGGCGGAGGGTTACGACGTGGTGCTGCACAACGAGTGCTTTGGGGCGATCAAGGACGAGGCCTTCATCGAAAGAATGACCAAGCCGCACAAGGCCGGTTTGCCTGCGGTATTCCT
>JBIKSY010000194.1:0-7476 GCA_044348365.1 Chthoniobacteraceae bacterium | reverse complement strand
TATCGCTCCAGCCTGGCGATTGCTTGATTTTGGCATCATGTGCACCGTGCCAGCCCTTCAGCCTAAAGAACGGTTCAAGGCTGAAGCATGAGGACAAAAGGGCTGATCTCTCTTTTGAGACCCTTCGGCTGATTGCCGAGTTAAAATCGATAGGCGTTAAAGTTGCTGGTTTGTTTTTTGAAAATGTTCCTGAGTTTTCGAAATCCGATGTTTGGAAGAATGTCAGCCGCGAGCTTAGGGATCTTGGGTTTAACATTGCGCTTCCAGATCGCGTAATTGTCAATTGTGCAGATTATGGAGTACCTCAGTTTAGGAGGCGTTTCGTAGCGGTTGGAGTCCATGAAGAGTTCTATTACGGCCATTTGAGTTTTCCGAAAAGGACGCATGGTCCTGGTTTGTTACCCTACGTTACTGTTTCTGATTGCATTTCGGACCTGCCTCCAATTTGTCATGGTGAGACCCACACTAGAATTGCTAACCATCAAGCACGACGTCTTGATGCAGTTAACCTTAGGAGGATCAGGTCGGTGCGGCACGATGGCGGTAGCAGGACAGACTTTCCGGATGATCTTGTCCTCGATTGCCACAAAGAGTTTCAAGGTCACATGGATGTCTACGGCAGAATGCGCCTGAGTGAGCCTTCTCCTACGATCACCACGCGGTGCATCTCGATTACGAATGGACGCTATGGCCATCCGACGCAGGATCGAGGAATCTCATTGAGAGAGGCTGCGCGACTTCAGTCATTTCCTGACGATTTTGTATTCTATGGAAATAGCTTGGAATTGAACGCACGCATGGTCGGGAATGCTGTTCCTGTGAGGTTGAGTGAGGTGGCGGGGCGTCACTTTGTAGCGCTCCTAGGTAAACCCGATCTAGTAGCAGCACAATAGATAGGCGTGGCTTTCTCCGTTTTGTAAGTCTAGCTCGAGAGTTGGCACAGACTCTAAATAAAGTTCTGCACTAATATACTTGCGGGAAGAATTATTTTAGAGTCCTCCGCCGATCGCCTTACGATTTTTATTTAAAACTATGCATTTTGGCCAAATACAGGTTTGTGATTTTGCTGAAATCGCCCGGTTTCCGTTGCCTGAGCTTTTGCGTATTATTTCGGCACTAAGCGCCAAAAGATTTTTGCTGATATCCGGGCTTTCAGGGTCTGGAAAAACAAGAGTTTCGCAGCTTTTCGCGAGGTGGATATCTTTCACCAATGTACGTAAGGATCCGTTTTATTTGGGTGCCATAGTTCCCTCGGGGAGGATCTCATATCATGTGAATGACTCCGACCGCATTGCTGTAGAATTTTGGAACTCGCTAGATGAGCTTGGCGCTACAAGGGTGACTTTGCCTCGGGTAATGATTCGCGAGTGGGCAGATTGGATTCTAAAGAATGGGGGGACGCGTGACGGTCTGTCACCTCGGCAGATTCGAGAAGGAGTTAAGTCCAGTTCAGCTTTTAGCGACCAGTTGCATAGCTTTGAGACGCATCTCAAGGCAGCTGCCTTTGCCCTGATCGATGCTCAGCGGATCCCGTGTTCAGCTTTACAATACGCCTTGATCCCCGTCGGGGCCGACTGGACGGGCAACGAAAACATCCTCGGCTACGCCGACGGACTCGACGCCTCCCGTTACGTCGGCAAACCGGCCCTGCAGCTCATGCTGAACGCCGTCGCACAGCCGGATCTGCCGCATTTCCTCATCCTCGACGAAATGAACCTCTCCCATGTGGAGCGTTACTTCGCCGACATCCTTTCGGCCATCGAATCCGGCGAGCCCATTCCGCTTTACGAGGGTCCCGAGCGCTTCCTTGACAAGGATCAAAAACAGCCGGTGCCCGGAAAGCTCACGCTGCCGGACAACCTGTTTATCATCGGCACCGTGAACGTCGACGAGACTACCTACATGTTTTCCCCCAAGGTGCTCGACCGCGCGAATGTCATAGAGTTCCGCATGGACTCAGCCGAGTTGGGCGGGTTTCTCAAGAACCCCAAAAAGCCGGACATCAAGGATCTCGATGGACAGGGCGCGGAATACGGTCCGGCGTTTGTCCAAGCAGCCAGATCAAAGGTGGATGTGCCTGCAGAAGCCAAAGCAGGGTTTGAGTCCGAGATGCTCCTGCTGTTCCAGGTGCTTCAGGAACACGGAGCAGAGTTCGGATACCGGGTGGCGCACGAGTCCGCCCGGTTCCTGCATTTCTACCGCGAGCTGGGCGGGTTTGCGGAGGCGGACGAGGCGCGTGCACTTGAAAGGCTCGGGGAATGGTTCGACGACGCCATGGATGCGGTGATCGTGCAGAAGCTTCTGCCAAAGCTCCACGGGTCCCGTGGCAAGCTGGAAGGATTGCTCTGGGCGCTTGGTGTTGTTTGCGCCTGGGACCGTGGGGCCCTGCCGGCATCGGATCAGGCCGCGGGTTTGCTCGCTGTCTGCAAGTTGGCCGGGCTCGCTGAGGACGAATCAAAATATTCGCCGCAATCAATTCAGAAGCAAACGATCGAGGCCGGGAGGCCCGTGCGGTACAAGGCCAGCTTCGACAAAATCCTGCGGATGCAGAAGAAGTTGGAGCGGGATCAATTTGCGAGCTTTGCCGAGGCGTAGGTGATGCCTGCCGAAGCGTCTAACGGGGAGGATGTGCCGTGCCACGATGCGCGCGGCCGGATCGTCGCCACAGTGCGGATTTGGAGCCGGCGCAGGAGGTCCGTCGGGGGCGCCCATGAGCATCCTGAACTGGCCGACTTGGTGCGGTTGCCTGCGTCTGAGGCGCGTGCGCGCGGGGAGGAGCCGGTCCAGTTGCGGGAACGTGCGCGCTATGCGTACCGGGTTCTTTCCGAAGCAGGAGCGGAAGACTGGGAATTAAGGGAGGACCGCGGAATTGTGGCGGCTCTGGACCCGGATGCGCCCGGCACGGGCGAGATTGAAACGGGAGACTATTGTGGGGTGCTGCAGCTGGCGGTGGTTCGGCGATCAGACGGTGCAGCGGTTGCGATGGGCGCGGTCGAAGTGCGTTCGGTGAAACTCAACTACCGGGATCATTACCGGGGGATGTTGAACTTCATTTCAGAGCGTTGCGCCGGCCTGCTCTTGGAAAGCCGGTCGGCCACGCGCCTGAGGCTGTCTCCGGAATGGCGGAGGAACCGGGCGGCGCTGGAACAGCAGCTTGAGTTCCTCCGGCAAACGCTTGAATCCCGCGCGTTCAAAGGGGCGGTGGATGAAATCCTAAGGCACCCCCATCGACTTCTGGACAACGTTCGGCGCCAACAGCCTGTCTCCCGCCCGTTCAAGGCGGGAAAGGAGCTGGGAAAGCAGTTGTGCGCCGCGGGGGCGCGGGTCGCGCTGCCCGTTGAACATCCGTTGCGCAGCAGCATTCCGGCCCTTGGCTCGCTTCCCGAGACAATAACGGTGTTTGCGCGGAAGGATTTGCTGGATACCGGCGAGAACCGGTTTGTGAAAATGGTGCTGGTGGAGTTCCGGGATTTTTTGTGCGACGTGGCGTCGTGGCTGGGGCGGAATGCGGGCGGGAACCAGACACCGGAGAATGCGCGGCTTTTAATGGAGGTGGAGCGTCTGCGCGCCGGACTCGGCACACTTCTTGGAAGGGGGTTTTTTGCCGAGGTTGGCCCGCCCAGGTCGGTGCCCTTGGGAAGCCCCGTGCTGCAACGCAGGGAGGGCTACCGCGAGATCCTGCGGGTGTGGCTGATGTTTCACGCGGGTGCACAGCTTGTGTGGGACGGCGGAGAGGAGGTCTGGCGCGCGGGTGCGCGGAATGTGGCAACGCTTTACGAGTACTGGTTGTTTTTTCAGGTGGAGGCCCTTTTCCGGTCCATCTTCGCTTGCGCCGAGCCACTGCACAGGATTTTAGTGGACCGCAGTGGCGGCGTACCGAGCCTCAAACTGAAGCGCGGAGTGGGACTCCAGACACCTGTGGGAGGCGTGTGGAACGAGGCGGCGGGCCGGGCACTGCACGCGGAATTTCATTTCAACCGCAAGTTTGCACGGGTGCGGGACCATCAAAAGCCGGGCAGTTGGACGCGGGCAGTGCAGCCCGACTACACGATCAGCATATGGCCGGCAGAATTTACAACGGCGGCCGAAGCGGAGGAGGCGGAGGTGATCGTACACGTGCATTTCGACGCCAAGTACAGGATCGAAAACGTGAGAGCCGTTTTTGGCGAAGCCGGGGAGGAGACAAGTTCCGAGAATGGACTTTCAGAGGGGGAACGTCTCACCGAGGCAAAGTACGCCGACCTTCTGAAGATGCATGCCTACAGGGATGCGATCCGCAGGACGGCTGGAGCGTATGTGCTTTATCCCGGGAATTCGGGAGACGGGCGTCGGTATCAGGAATACGAGCTGCAAGGGTTTCACGAGGTGCTGCCGGGACTTGGGGCGTTTGCCGTGCGGCCGCGGACGGATGGAACGGCGGAAGGACTTGGGGAGCTGAGGTTGTTTCTCGAGGACGTGGTGAAACTGGTGTCCGCGCGTGACCGGGAACGTGGTTGGGTCGACGAGAGCCACCTGGTACGCGAGGAAGCGGAAGAGTATTCCGCCGGCATTGGGGCGGCCGCGGTGCCCACGCGAGGTCAGCACGTGGTGGTGGCCTGGTGTAACTCGGACCACGAACTGGAGTGGATCCGGACCCGGAGCCGGCGGGGCGAAGGGATGGCTTGTGTGAGGCTGGGGAGAAGGCCGGGCACGTGGCATGTGCCGCCGGAGTTTGCATCCGCCAGTCACGTCTTGTTTCGAACCCACGGAGGTGCTGCGGCGCCCGGACTGTGGCGTTTGAGGCGGGCCGGATACCGCGTTTTCACGGGAGTCGATTTAGCTGGGATTGGCTACCCCGGGGTCGAGGCCGGGGAGATTTATGCTGTGTTCGACGTCGAGTTTGACGGGGAGTACTCGGACTGGTGCTGGGACGGGGCGGTGGTGAACGAGCTGCTGCTCGCTCTGGAACGCCGGCGCGGGCATTTGTGGCAGGGGCTGTACCGGCGGTCGCCGGATCCGCGGGTGTTGGGGTTGGCGGATTTGCGGAGAGCGCGGCTGTGAGGCGGAAGGCGCGCGGGTTGGGCACGCTGGTGGAGTGCGCTGGTGGGTGGGGCGCGGTCCTCTGGGATCGAGACCTTGTTTCAATCAACAGAATCCAGTTCCACCGGCGTTGTTTTAGCGTTTGGAACTACAATCTCCGCGCCTATGTTGGACGCGGAAGTTCGTCTCCGTTTGATCGGCAACCTACCCCCTCTTTTTCCGGAAAAGCTCCCAGTGTCGGACTGTTAAGAACCAACAGGCATGATCGACTACGACAAATTGCAAAAGGCCCTGAAGCATCTTGAGCTCCAGTTTCAAAACTACCGGTCTGCAAAAGACCGACCCGAGCTCACTGTGCTGGACCGCGAAGGCATCTCTGAATCTGTGATTCAACGTTTTGAGACCTGCTACGACACGCTCTGGAAGGATGTGAAGCGCTACTTGATCGAAGAGCTGGGATTGACCGACGTGCCGAGTAGTCCGAAGCCCATTCTCAAGTTGGCAGGCCAGAACGGCCTTTTGGCCTCTTCAGTCGAAAGGTGGTTGGATTACGCAAACGCACGGACGGATACCGCCCATGATTACAGCGGCGAGAAAGCCGCCGCCACCCTCGCATTGGTCGAGGACTTCCTCAAGGACGCGGTGAACCTCTACCAAACCATGAGTGGAAACACTTGGAGATGACCGCAGCCATTCAAATGACCGATCGCCAACGGGAGATGCTTCTTGGGTTTCTGCGCCGCTTCATTCCAGGGGCGGCCGTTTGGGCCTACGGTTCCCGTGTGCGGCATACGGCCCGTCCTCATTCGGACTTGGATCTGGTGGTCTTTACTTCATCCGCCCAGCGTCGGTCGGTGGTTGAACTCAAGGAAGCGCTTTCCGAGGGTGACCTGCCTTTCGTGGTAGACCTGCATGTCTGGGACGAGGTGCCCGAGAGGTTTCACGAAATCATCCGAAAGGAGTATGTGGTCTTGCTGGAAGCGCCACAGCAACCGGCCGCCTAATTTTACCTGCAAAGCTCGAAGTCAGCCAGTTCGGAGAGGCACACCTCGTGCCCTGTTTCCCGGAGCCAACTCAAGGCACGGGCGTGCAGTGCATCGTTTCCGTACACTGCGAAAAGAAAACTCGTGTCCGCAAATGCTACCATTTGCCGCCTGCTTCCATGAGGAGCTCAGACGATTTACAGGCGCTCAGACGGATCTCCCGGGACCGGTCCCGTGCCACCGCAGCGCTCTGATTCCAGTCGACTTTTTCCAAACCGGCCGAGGCTGGCGCAGGACTCAACCGGGCGACCGGTTTGCCCCGCTGGGTGAGGGTGGTCTCTTCACCGGCGGCGATCCACGCGAGGAGGCGCGAGAAATGGTTGCGGAGATCTCGAACGGTGGCCGTCTTCATTGTGCTATCTTACCGCAGCACGAGAGGGGCTCAAAGATGGCTCTGTCTTGGAGCATCTCATGAATGCCCCCGTTGCAGGACTCCTGCTTCTTTGTACCTTTCAGACATGCAAGCGAAGGTCTCGGTTTCAAGCCGGGGGGTGGTAGCGCTCCCCGCAGCCATGCTCAAAGCCGCCGGGATCCGCACCCGAGGCGGCATCATCGCCGAGACCACCGCAGAGGGTATCCTGCTGAGGCCCGCCGAAACGCCCTTCGTGGAAATCTACACTCAGGAGCGAATCGCCGAATTTGATGCCGCGGAATCCGGACTGGAACAGGCTGTTGAGCGGGGCGGGCGCCTAACAAGACCGGATTGGATCGCGCGGGCAGACGAGGCACTCAAGCGCGCTGCCCTTTGGGCGAGGGATGCCGCCATTCAGACCAACACGGGGATTTTGGTGATGGTTGACGGGAAAGTGGTGAAGATCACCGCCGAGGAGCTTCGGGCAGAGCGGGACAAAGGGGGCGCATCCTCCCAGAACTCTGGGGCGGAGTGGTCTGAGGGGGGACCGCGGTAACCTCACGCCCGGTGCGAGCCTTGGGCGAGGTTGGCGGACCTTGGGCGTCCGGGGATGGAGGGGGGGCGAAATCTATGCGGTGTTTGAGGTCGAGTTTGACGCCGCGTACGAGGACTGGTGCTGGGACGGGGCCGCGGTGAACGAGCTGCTGCTCGCTCTGGAACGCCGGCGCGGGCATTTGTGGCAGGGGCTATACCGGCGGTCGCCGGACCCGCGGGTGCTGGCACTGGCGGATTTGCGGAAAGCGCGGGTGTGAGCCGGATGGCGAGCGGGATTGAGGGGGAAGCTTGCAAACCCAGGGGGCGGGCTTGCTCCGGAACCAGAGCAGAGGGTGCCTTCGATCACGGCGCACCCAGGGAGCGCAGCCGTTGTGACTCTAAGCAGTCTTTTGTTGCGTTTGGTATGACTAAATGTAAAGTGTGATTTCATGATTCGCAGGGAACTCTGGCTTTCGCGCATCCACGCGCACTGGGCGAAAGCCCCCATCGTTTGGCTCTCGGGCGTGA
>JBIKSY010000037.1:0-23862 GCA_044348365.1 Chthoniobacteraceae bacterium | reverse complement strand
CGCCTTTGAGGTGACCCGCGACAAGAAGGTCGTATGGAAGTGGGATGACCACTCCTTCATCAAGTCCCTCACCACCGTCCGCGCCCTCGGAGAGTAGGGCCCAGTCTGACCCCACGACCTTCCATCAAACCCCCTTTCCATGCCAACCGTTGCCATCACCGACTACACATTTCCCGATCTCTCCCTTGAAGAGGCAGTCCTCCGTCCCGCAGGCGTGGAGATTATTTCGTTCAAGGAAAAGCGGCCGGCTGAAGAACTCTGCGCTCTTGTACGGGACGCCGATGCGGTGATCGTACAGTTCGCCGCAGTCACTGGGGAGGTCATCCAGTCGATGGCAAAAGCCAAGGGAATCGTCCGCTACGGGATAGGCTACGACAATGTGGACGGTGCCGCGGCACGCGCACGCGGCATCCCGCTCTGCAACGTACCCGACTACTGCGTCGATGAAGTGGCGGACCACACCCTCGCCTTCATTCTAGCCATGACGCGGCAGGTGGTGCCCAACGCGCTGCTCGTTCGCGGGGGCAATTGGGGACTTGCAACACCGGTGGGCGGAATGTCGGCACTCAAGCAACTTACCGTCGGCGTTGTCGGGTTTGGGCGAATCGGCCGCGAAGTCGTCAAACGCCTGCTCCCATTCAAGACCCGCGTGGTCGTCTACGACCCCGTCGTCGCTCCGGCCGAGATTGAGAAAACGGGTGCGGTCGCCGCGGCATCCTTCGACGCCCTGCTTGCGGTAAGCGACTTCGTGTCCCCCCACTGCCCCTCAATCCCGGCAACCAAGCACCTCTTCAACGCCGCCGCCTTCGCAAAGATGAAAAAGGGGGCCTTTTTCGTGAACGTCGGCCGGGGTGACCTTGCCGACAGCGACGCCGTGACTGCCGCGCTGCAGTCGGGACATCTCGCGGGTGCGGCGCTGGACGTCTTCGATCCCGAACCTATTCCGGCGGACCATCCCATCCGTGAGATGCCCAATGTGATCCTCGCTTCGCACATCGCCTCCGTCAGCACGCCGGCGGTGCGTACCCTCCGGGAAACGGCGGCCCGCATCGCTCTCGCGGCCGTCCGTGGCGAACCGCTCCCAAATGTCGTCAACGGCGTGGACGCCCGCGGCTAAATCCGCTTTATCTTCCCTCCGTCCGTACAACCAACCACCCATCAGAACCATGCACTCCCGTCGTTCCTTCCTCGCTTCATTGTCCACGCTTGCTGCCACGCCCCTTTTGGCGCGTGACTTTGGCCCGGGCGCCGCACCGGTCCGCTACCCCGAGCCGGATGTCATCGCCTTGGACAAGGCGTTCGAAAAATACAAGGTAGGCTCCGCCCCGATCGAACGCCTTCACACCGGGATGTACTGGGCCGAAGGTCCCGCGTGGAGCGGTTGGGGCCAGTACCTCGTTTGGAGCGACATCCCCAACAACGTCCAGCACCGTTGGCTCCAGGATGACGGAGAAGTCACAACCATCCACAAGCCCGCCGGCCACAGCAACGGCAACACCTTTGACAACCAGGGCCGGCAGATTTCTTTCGAACACGGCAACCGCCGCGTCGTGCGCTATGAGGCGGATGGCGGTCTTACCGTGCTCGCAGACAAGTTTGACGGCAAACCCTTCAACGCCCCCAACGACGGTGCCGTGCATCCCGACGGCAGCATCTGGTTCACCGATCCCGGCTACGGCAGTCTCGGCAACTACGAAGGCAACAAGGGTGACCTGCTTCTCAAGGAAGCCATCTACCGCATCGACCCAAGCGGGAAGGTTGAGAAAATGACCGACGAGATTTTCAAGCCCAACGGCCTCTGTTTTTCAGCCGACTACAAAAAGGTCTATGTGGCCGACACCGGCGTCACTCACTACCCAAAAGCCCCAAAAAACATCAAGGTGTGGGATATCGAGGGAGCAAAGCTCAAGAACGGCCGTGAGTTTGCCTCGATGAAAATGAACCTAAAGGGTCAGGAAGTCGCCGGGCTAGCCGACGGCATCCGCTGCGACAGGGACGGTAACATCTGGGCAAGCGCCGGTTGGGTCGGCGAGGGCTACGACGGCGTGCACATCTTTTCGCCCGAAGGTAAGAGAATCGGCCAGATCGTGTTGCCCGAGGTCTGCAGCAACGTGTGCTTTGGCGGCCCTCGCAGAAACCGCCTCTTCATGACGGCGAGTCGCAGCCTCTACGCAGTGTACGTGGAAGCGCAGGGCGCCCACTGGTGCTAGGTTGCACGCGACGCATTAGTCTGTGGAAAACCACCCTGAAACAGCCGCGGTCGCCAACGTCATCGAGGCGCCCGATGTGGTCCTCATCGGCAGTGGGATCATGTCGGCGTCGCTGGCAGTCATGCTTAAAAGGCTGGAGCCGCGACTGCGAATCCAGATCTTCGAGGTCACACCAGAGCTGGCAAGGGAAGCCTCGGACGGCTGGAACAACGCCGGCACCGGACACGCAGGGATTTGCGAGATCAGCTACACTCCGGAAAGGGACGGCGCAGGCAGGGTGCCGATCGGCCGGGCGCTCCATATCTTCGAGCAGTTCGAGCACTCCAAGCAGTTCTGGGGCGCACTGGCCGCCGCGGGAATGGTGGGCGCACCGGAGGATTTCATCCACGCGGTGCCGCACCTCTGCTTTGTGAAGGGCGCCGAGGACGTGGACTTTCTTCGGACCCGCCACGCGGCGATGCAGGAGCATCACTTTTTCAGAAAGATGACGCTCACCACGGATCCTGCCGTCATTCAACAATGGGCGCCACTCGTGATGGAGGGGAGACCTCCCGGTGCGGTGGCGGCCACGGAAGGAGCTGGCACGGAGGTCGATTACGGACTGCTTGCAAGGAGGATGTGCGCTTGGCTGGGGCAGCAGGAGGGCTGCGGGATCGCGACTGGCTGGCAGGTGACCCGACTCCAGAGGGACACCGGCAAGTGGAGGATCGCAGCGCGCTGTGTTGCCTCGGGCGTCGTGCGCGAGACGGCCGCAACATTTGTGTTCGCCGGAGCGGGCGGCGGGACCCTCTCCCTGCTACAATCGACTGGACTGCGCGAGACATCGGGTTTGGCGGGCTTCCCCATCGGCGGGGAATGGCTGGTATGCGATGAACCCTCGGTGTGTGCGAGGCATGAAGCCAAGGTCTACGGAAGCACGCCCCCCTCCTCGCCCAGCCTTGGTGCGGGGCACCTTGACCTGCGACGCCTCAACGGCCGCCGCCAGTTGCTCTTCGGGCCTTTCGCCTCGTGGACGACACGCTTTCTCAAACACACCGGGCGCTGGACCGATCTGCCCCTCTCCATCCGCGCAGACAATCTCGTCGCTTTGCTTCGGACCGGTGTGCGGAACCGTTCCCTCGTGCGCTATCTTGTCGAACAAGGCCTGCAAACCATGGAAGACCGTTTGCAGGCCGTCTGCCAATTCTACCCCAACGCCCGCCCGGAGCACTGGCGCCTTGTGGAAGCGGGAATCCGGGTGCAGACCATCAAGCGCGCAGACCGCGGCAAGATCTATTTTGGCACCGAGGTTTTTGCGTCGGCTGACCGCTCGCTTGCGGCGCTGTTGGGCGCTTCGCCCGGCGCCTCGGTCTCGGTAAACATAGCGCTCAATGTCGTAAAAACCTGTCTGCCGCAACTGCTGGCAAGTAGCGACGGCCGGAAGCGCATGGAACAGATGCTCCCCACGTTTGACACTGAGCTCAAAGAACACGGCAACGCGGCGCTGTTTGAGAAAACCAGCAGGGAAGCCGGGGAACGGCTGCATCTGACTCCGCGGGGCGACTCGTAACCGACTGTCCAACCCTTTCCACAAACCACTCATCCCCAAACGCACGTTACCATGAGCCAACCTGAACCCTCCTCCCCTTGCAAACACAAGCCGCTCTTCCGCGGTGTCTGCGCCTCGTCCGTTACACCGTTTCATGCAGATGGCACACTCGCCCTTGGGCAACTCAAGCCTCACATTGACTGGTTGATAGCAGAAGGCGTCAACGCAATTTCACCGCTTGGCAGTTCCGGGGAGTTTGCCGGCATGGAGAGCGAAGACCGCAAACGCGTGCTGGAAGCCTCCATTGAGGCCTGCGCCGGCAGGGTGCCCATCGTGGCAGGCACCCACCACGTTTCAACCCGACTTACCATAGAGCTTTCCAAGCACGCGGAGAAAGCGGGCGCGGATGCCCTGCTTATCGTGCCCCCCTATTACATGGCTCCCACCCCAGCCCAGACCATGGATCATTTCCGGCGCATTGCCGACTCTGTGTCGATCCCGGTGGTGCTCTACCACAACATCCCGCTCACAAACATCAACCTCCGCACCTCCCACCTTGCCCAGCTTTTCCGTGAGGGCGCAATCGGAGGTGTGAAAATGTCAAACGCCGAGCCCGACCGCATCTGCTCGTTGCTGCAGGAAACTGCGGGAGAACTCTCCGTCTACGCGGGCATTGACTCCGTCGCTTTTGAAGGGCTCTGCCACGGAGCTCACGGCTGGATCTCCGGCATTCCAAGCATGGTACCGGGGGCTGCAGTGCGGCTTTACAAGGCCATTTCAGTCGACGGCGATCTGGCTGCTGCGCGCCAGATCTGGACCGACCTCTCACCACTGATGCGCATGCAGTTCAACGCCTATCACAACGGGGGCGACGGGGCCCACTGGTTCAGCGTCATGAAGGCGGGACTCAACATGATTGGCCCCGAAGTTGGCGACCCGGCTCCTCCGGTGCTTCCGCTGCCCGAAGAGTTCCACACGACTCTCGCGGAACTGCTGCGAAACCTAGGCTACACCATCCAAACCAAACGCTAAACGAACCCACCTGTTAATGAAACTCATCCGACACCAGGCGAACGACGGCTCCATCCAGTATGCAGCCCTTCAACCAGACGGCACCGCCTGCCGCCTCGAGGGCGACCTCTTTGGAACACACCGCGTAACCGATGAAATCGTCAGCCCCGGCAAGATCCTTGCCCCGCTTCAGCCGACGGCCATCTTTTGCATCGGTCTCAACTACAGGCAGCATGCCGAGGAAAGCAACGCGCCCATTCCACAGTACCCCGTGCTTTTCATGAAATCTCCGGGAGCGGTGCAGAACCCGGGTGACTCGATCGTGCTGCCGCGCCACCTTCAGAGCGATGAGGTCGACTACGAGTGCGAACTCGCCGTCGTTATTGGAACGGCGTGCAAAAACGTCTCAAAGGCCAACGCCCTCGACTACGTTCTCGGCTACACCTGCGCCAACGATGTCAGCGCCCGCGACTGGCAGGTCAAGCGCGGGGGCAGCCAGTGGTGCCGCGGCAAGACCTTCGACACCTTTGCGCCACTGGGTCCCTGTCTGGTGCTCAAGGACGAGATTCCCGACCCGAACGCACTCCGTATTCAGACCGTCCTCAACGGCCGGACCATGCAGGATTCCACCACGAGCGACATGATTTTCGACGTTCCCACGCTCATCGAGTTTCTGAGCGGCAGCACCACGCTGCTTCCGGGCACGGTCATTCTCACCGGAACCCCGCAGGGTGTGGGCGCAGCAAGAAAACCGCCCGTGTTCCTCCAACCTGGTGACACGGTAACCATCGAGATTGAAAAGATCGGCGCCCTCACCAACCCGGTTGTGGCGGAAGCCTAGGCGTCTCCGCCCCACACTCATGAGCGCCCCTCTCCAGTCCGCAACGGTGGATGTACCCGCCCTTCGTCGCAAGGTGGCGTGGCGCATTCTGCCGCTCGTTGTCGTTCTCTACATCGTGTCCTACCTCGATCGGGCGAACGTCGCGTTTGCAAAGCTGCGGATGGGAGAGGCGCTCGGTTTCTCAGACGGCGTCTTTGGCTTTGGGATCGGTGTTTTCTTTATCGGCTACCTGTTTTTGGAAATCCCCGGCGCCCTGTTGGTGGAACGCTGGAGTGCGCGCAAATGGTTTGCGCGGATCCTCGTGACGTGGGGGCTGATTTCGTCTGCCATGGCGTTTGTGAAGACGCCCTCCCAGTTTTACTGGGCGCGCTTCCTTCTGGGCGTCGCGGAGGCGGGTTTCTTTCCTGGAATCATCGTCTATTTCACCCACTGGTTTGTGCAGTCGGACCGTTCACGCGCGCTCTCCGGTTTACTTTTAGCCGTGCCGCTCAGTCTTGCGCTCGGCGCGCCAATTTCCTCACTCCTCCTGGATGTCCATTGGCTGGGGATGGCCGGGTGGCAGTGGCTTTTCATCGTGGAAGGACTGCCGGCCGTGCTGCTGGGTTTTGTCACCCTCGGCTGTCTCACGGACAGGCCACGCGATGCCGCTTGGCTCACACAGGCGGAACGAGAGCACCTCGAGGAGGCGCTTGCCGCAGAGGCCCGGGCGAAGGAGGCCACGGGTCGAATCTCCGTGTGGCAGGCACTGCGCCTGCCTGCTGTCTGGCTGCTTGTCCTCGGGGTGCTTGTCGGCAACAGCGGCGGCTACGCTCTCAGCTTCTGGCTGCCAACCACGGTCAAAAACCTCTCGGGCGGCTCGGACCAGATGACCCTTTTCTACAGCGGCCTTTTCTACTCATGCGGCATTGTCAGCGTGCTGATCTCGGGTCAGAGCGCCGACCGCACCGGCGACCGCAAATGGCACGCGGCGGGCGGGATGACCGCCACCGGCGTGTTTCTCGCCTGCAGCGTGATTCCGGGGCAAAGCTTCGCCGTCCAGATGGCATGGCTCTGCCTGACGGGCTTTAGCGCGTTTTTCTGGATCGCCCCTTTCTGGACACTACCCTCGCTGACCCTCACCGCATCGGCGGCGGCGGTGGCCACCGGTCTCATCAACATGGGAGCAAACCTAGCGGGCTATCTGGGCAATCACGTTACCGGCTGGCTGCGTGCGGGCGGCTACGGTGAAACCAAATGTCTCCTGTTTCTCTCAGCCTGTTTCATCCTCGGCGGCAGCATCATCAGCCTGCTTCGGCTCAAACCCACTTTCAAATGAAGGCATCCCATTCCGGCGCGGATCCACTCGCGCTTTACCGTACCATGCTCGTCATCCGTCTGGTTGAGGAGCGGCTCGCAAAATCACACCAACGCGGTCTGATCCACGGCGCCTGCCACACCTACGTGGGCCAGGAAGCGGTGGCAACCGGCGTCTGCGCGCACCTCAAAAACGAGGACGCCGTGTTCAGTACGCACCGAGGCCACGGGCACGCGCTTGCCAAGGGCATGGAACCACGGGAGTTGATGGCCGAACTTTACGGCCGGGAATCTGGCTGCTCCCGAGGGAGAGGAGGTTCCATGCACCTGTTCGCCCCGGAAATCGGGATGATGGGCACCAGTGGCATCGTGGGCCCGTGCATACTGCAGGCCGCGGGGGCTGGTTACAGCTCGTTGGTGATGAAAAGCCAGCGGGTCGGGGTGGCGTTCTTCGGCGACGGTGCGGTCAACAACGGCGCGTTTCACGAAGGCTTGAACATGGCGGCGATCTGGAGGCTGCCGGTCCTGTTTGTCTGCGAAAACAACCAGTTCGCCACGGAGGTTCCCTTCGACACCGTTGCCGGAAACCCCAGCGTGGCAGCCCGCGGCGCAGCATACGGGATGCCCTCCGTCGAGCTCGACGGCAACGATGTGCTTGCCGTCGAGGCAGCGGCGCGCGAGGCCCTCGAGCGCGCCCGCAGTGGCGGCGGCCCCACGCTGCTTGAATGCAAGACGTACCGCACCCGCGCGCATGCGGAAGGCATGGGCGACTTCACCTACCGCACACGCAAAGATGTGGAGGAGTGGAAGACGCGCTGCCCCATCGCCCGACTCAAAAAACACCTGCTTGAAAAACGGCTCACGGACGAGGCTGCCCTGAACGCGATCGAACAGGAAATTGCCGAACTCACGGAGTCCGCCCACGGGTTCGCCGAGAACAGCCCGTACCCGACCGCGGAGAGTGCCACCACGCACGTCTACGCGGAGGGCACCGGCACCACACGCCGCGAAGCTCCACCAGTGCAGGCTGGTTGCCGTGAACTGAGCTTTATGAAGGCCACTCTTGAGGCGCTTACGGAGGAGATGGCGCGCAACCCAGGCATCTTCGTCCTTGGTGAGGGCATCGGCCAGCGCGGCGGCAACTTTGCCACCACCGCTGGACTGTTTGCGCAGCACGGTCCGGAGCGTCTGCGTGACACACCGATCTGCGAGCGCGGGTTCGTCGGCCTCGCTGCGGGCGCGGCCATGACCGGCACACGACCCGTGGTGGACTTTATGTTCGCCGACTTCGTCCTCGATGCGGCGGGCGAGATCATCAACCAAATTGCGAAAATGCAGTACATGAGCAGCGGCCGGCTCAAGATGCCGGTGTTACTGCGGGGGTGCATCGGGATTGGCCATTCGGCGGCAACGCATCACAGCGGCAGCTACTATGCCATGTACGCGCACTATCCCGGCCTGCGCGTGGTGGTGCCTTCTTCTCCACGCGACGCGAAAGGACTGCTCAAGACCGCGCTGACCTGCGACGACCCCGTGCTCTTTCTGGAACACCGCGAACTGATGGCCGTCAAGGGCCCCGTACCGGAGGGGGAATACTTCATCGAGTTTGGCCGCGCAGCCATTGTCCGCGAGGGCAGTGACCTGACGGTGGTCGCCCTCGCGCTGATGGTCCACAAAACCCTCGAAGCCTGCGAGGCGCTTGCAAAGGAAGGCATCTCCGTCGAGCTGATCGACCCCCGCACAGTCTCCCCCCTAGACACCGAAACGATCCTCTGTTCGGTCTCCAAAACAGGCCGGCTTCTCATTGTGGACGAGGATTTTGCACACTGCGGCGTGAGCGCCGAAATCGCCGCGCAGCTCGCCGACCGAGGCTTCGACGATTTGGACGCGCCCATCCGCCGCCTCAACGGTAAGCCGTCCCCCACCCCGTACAGCCCGACACTTGAAAACGCGGTGGTCCCCGACGCCGCGGCGATTGCCGACGCCATCCGCGCACTGCACGCAGAATAGACCCGCATCATGGCCATCAAAATCCAACTGCCGCGCCTTGGCTGGTCCATGGAGGAAGGGAAGTTTCTGTCCTGGCTGAAGCAGGACGGGGAAACCGTCAAGGAAGGGGAACCGCTCTTCACGCTTGAAAGTGACAAAGCCGCGCAAGAGGTTGAGTCCACGGACGGCGGCATCCTCTCCATTCCTCCCACCGGCCCCCAGCCCGGTGAAACCGTCAAGGTTGGTCAACTCCTCGGCTACCTTCTGGCAGAGGGCGAACCCGCCCCGTCCGGCACCGAGGCCCAGCCCGCTCTTGAAGACCCCAAACAAGGTGACCCGACAGTCCATACGCCTGTCCCTGCCGCAATAACATCTCCCGCGACGCATGGGGGCGCGCCGGGCTCCCCTGAATCCCTCGCCGCAGCCACGCCAACGGTTGGCAAGGCGACTCCCGCAAGCCCGCGTGCGCGCCGTGCGGCAAGGGAACTCGGGGTCAGCCTCTCAAATCTCCAACCCACCGGAAAAGGCGGACGCATTCGCGAACGTGACGTCCTTGCCGCCAGCGCGGATTCCGGGCAGTTGGACGACTCGCTGAGAGAGATGCCCATCACCCCGATGCGCCGCACCATCGCCCGGCGCATGGTCGACAGCCTAAACAACACCGCACCCGTAACGCTGACCTGCCGCTGCGACGCCACCGCGTTGGTAGCGTTCCGCGCGCAACTCAAAAAGGCCGGCGCCGAGGTTGTGCCCGGCGTCACGGATATCCTCGCAAAGATCACCGGCGGCGCGCTGCTTGCGCACCCAATGCTGACCGCGCGCTGGGACGAAAGACGACTGCTTTTGCCGAAACAGATCCACATTGGGATCGCCGTCGAAACCGACACCGGGCTGCTCGTGCCCGTGCTGCGCGACGTCTGCACTTCCGCGCTCACGGCGCTCGCCGTACGTTCCCGCCAACTTTTCGACGCCGCGCGCACAGGGCATCTTGGATCGTCCGAAATGCAGGGCGGCTGTTTCACCATCTCGAACCTAGGCAACTTTGGAATCGAGGGGTTTACCCCCATCATCAACCACCCTGAAACGGCGATTCTCGGCGTGGGCACCATCCTCCGGGAAGCGGTCGCGCTCGAGGACGGCACCTTCACGAGCCGCCTGCAAATGACTCTCAGTCTCACCTTTGACCACCGGATTGTGGACGGCGCACCGGCCGCGCGGTTTCTACAAACCCTCCGCGCGCGGCTTGAGGAGCCTGTCGCGTGGCTGATTTGACTCCCCTCTTTTTTGGACCATGCAAGTAAATCTTACCGAACAAATTGCCCTCGTCACCGGAGCCGCCAACGGCATCGGGAAAGCCATCGCCGACCGTCTTTCCGCCAACGGGGCAACGGTCATTTACACTGACATCGACCGCACGCGGGTCGAGAGGGCCGCGCAGGAAGGTGGCGGTCACGCGCTGGAACTGGACGTCACCCACAGCGACCGGATCGGGGCGGTCATGGCGGAGGTGCAGGAACGCTTCCAGCGTCTCGACATACTGGTCAACAACGCTGGGATCAACACGCTGGCACACCGCGTCTGTGTCGACACGTTTCCGCGCGAGGAATGGGACCGCATCATCGCCGTGGACCTCACGGCGGCCTATGAGATGAGCAAGGCGGCGGCCCAAATCATGAAACGGCAGAAACGCGGCCGGATCGTGAACATCTCCTCGGTTGCGGGAGTTGTACCCCTGCGTCTGCAGTGCGCTTTCACCGCCGCAAAGGCGGGTCTGAACAACTTCACGCGCGCCATGGCCATCGAACTGGGGCGGGATGGCATTCTGGTGAATGCGATTGCTCCGGGCTCGATCATGACGGACGGCACGCGGAAGTTGTTCTACGGCGACGACGGCCTGTTTCACAAAAACGTGCAGTCGATGATCGACCACATTCCGCTTGGCAGGCCGGGCACGCCCGATGAGATCGCCCATGCGGCTCTGTTTCTCGCGGCACCGGAAAACACGTATCTGACAGGGCATATTCTTGTGGTCGACGGCGGTTGGACCGCGGGCTACCACCGGGATTTTTAGCACACAGCCGCAGGCTTGAGGCCGCACCGAGCTACGGAATCACCTCGGCACAAGGTCCAACGCGGCCATGTCGAAAGTGGGGCCTCCCTGCGCAGTGCCCTGCATCACGACCACCTTGCCCGCATGCTGCAAGGTCTCGCGCCAGCCAAAGGACTGGGGCCCGCGCACCCACCCGGCCGCGGCGGCCTCCGCATCGGTCCAGCCGTATTCCAGCGGCGCCTCAAACCACGCCCACTCGCGCCCGAGCGGTTCGCGGGTTTCGTAGTGCCACTGGGCCACATCCCTGGCGAAGACCTCAAACCTCGCGACGGCGGCGCCCTCGGGTGCACGCAACCGCGCGCGCACGGAAAGACCGCGCCCACCGAATTCCGCGGGCCAGTTGCCAGCCAATGGCTGCCCGCTGGCAATCGGACGCAGCCCCTTTCCGCGGAACACACGCACGCACCCCTCGGCTGCGACATGCTCCAGGGCATCGACCCCCTTCCAGCCACAATCGCCTGCCGAAAAGTCGACCTTCAGGGGGTCGCGCCGCACCGGTGTCGCCTCCCAGGGCGTCTCAGGTTTGGGCTTCCAAGTCTCATCGGCGAGAAGCGCGCCTCGGACCGCATAGACTTTGGCGTCCGCGCCGAGGGTGAGCTTTAAGCGGAAGGTGCCCTGGGCCAACTCTTCGCGTTCGACCTTCACCTCGCCGACCGAGCGCACTTCCACGGGTGCGGCCGTAGGACGGAGCGGCGCGGTGTGCAGGACCCCGGCGCGGCCGGTTTCCGCCGGCGCATAAAAAGCAAAGCCATCCTCGGGAACCGAGGCCACGCACAAACTGCCGGAGCGTTTCCACCCGAGGTGGACTGTCGGGCTGCCGCCGTAGTAGACGGGGATGCGGCCGTTCTCGAGCACGGCGGGGCCGGCCTGCGCGTAAATACAACCCGAGTCGTAGGAGCCTACCGGTCCGTTTGCCAGAAAAGGCTGGCCCGGGGCGATGCGCTCCCAGTGGAGGGAGTCGGGGCTCCAGGCCAGCTCGACATCAACGCGCCTGCCTGCTCCTACATGGTAGAGCATGAGGTAGCCCAGATAGCCGTTGGCATATGGAAAAACCGTCAGGGCATAGGTTTGGGTGGCGCGTCCCTCGTCGATCCCGCTACGCAGGACCACCCCGCTGCTGCGCCAGTTGCTGAAGTCGTCGCTTTCCAGACGGCTCACCATCCGCTCACCCAGGTACGTCTTGGTAAACCACAGCCACTTGCCGCTGCGCGTATCGAAAAAGGCGTTGTTGTGGGTGTCCCCCTGCGCCGCGCCAAACCCCTTGGTCTCCTCATCGGCACCCCAGTGCAACCCATCCCCGCTAAACCGCACCCGGGGCTTTCCCAAGCCAACATCATAAACCATCCGGAAGCGCCGCGCCGGATCCTGACCGCGCGGATCCACAGTCACCCCAACATTCGGACAGTCCCGCGCCACAATGTTGTTGGCGGCATCCCCTCCAAACTTGTGGAGCCCGAGTGCGGGCCGGTTCCAGACCAGCCCGTCCCGCGACTCCGCATACAGCAGGTACCAGCCCACCCCGTGCACTCTGGAAGGTTCCTCCATTTTGGAGATGCTTTCCTCGTCGGCGAGCACGTCCTTGTACCAGAGCCGCCAAAGACCCGCCTCCGGATCCCAGACCACATTCGGGTACACATTGTTGGTGGCGTTTTCCCAAGGCTTGTCGGGCACCAGCAGCGGATTGTTCGGGTGCTTCAAGGGCGTACCCACGTGCAGCTTCGCATTCTCCACACGCTCGACCACCCTGCGGTCCAGCAGTAGCAAATGCGCTGGATCGGAAACACTCGTTTGGGGCGCGGCGCACCCTGCCCGGGGAAGGGCAGCGGCAAAGCCGAGACACAAAAAGAATGTCCGGAGAGTTCCGGCGGAATTGGGGTGGCTACGTTGTTTCATTTTTCTTGAAGGAGGTTGGCTCCGACCAGGTTTGCCGAGCCGCCAACCACGGCAATCCCGGGGGCCTTGCTCCGTGCCTCAAGAGGGCGGTCGTCCCGCACGAGGTTGCCGTTGACCACCGAGTCGGTGACGTTCCGGAGCAGCAGCCCGCTGCCGTCGCTGTCGAAAATGCTGTTGCTGTTAAACAGGATCCGCCGGCAGTCCAGGATCTGCACCGCAGCGGCCTCCCGGAGCACTCCGGAAATCACGTTGCCCGTGAGACTCACCTCGGAACAGTCGCGGAGCAGGATGCCGTTGTGCTCGGCACCGAGGAAACCGTTGACAGCGTAGCGTGGATTCCGGTCGAAGCTGTTTCCTGAAACCACAATGCGGGAGGATTTTTCCACACTTAGATCGTGCTCAAAGCCCTCCCAGAAGGTGTTTCCGGTCACCGTGACCCCGCGTGCGTTCTGGATCTCGATATTCACCTGCACGTCGCTGAACACATTGTTGCCGATGGTTACATGCCCCTCGTTGGTTGTGCCTTCACCGGTGCGGCGGGCCAGACCCTCGTCCGAACCGGCGCCCGTGATCCGGATGTTTGCGGAGCCGGGGGCCTTGTTGGTGTGCTGGATGGTGCACCCGGTGATGGCCACCTCGGCGATGGAGCCGCCTGTGGAATCCAGCCACACGTTCGCCGTCGCAGGACCGTCGGTTGCGTGGTTGCCCTCGATGTCGCACGCGCCGATCTGAAGGTTCCGCACGTTCCCTCCCCGGCTCACCACGCCCCCGCCGCCGTTGTAGCTGATGTGGCAGTTGGTGATGTTAGACTGGTGCAGATTCACCGCGTCGTAGAAAACACCGACTCCCGTGTTGTGATAGAAATGGGAGTCGGCCAGCACCACGTTCCGGTTGCGCCGGACCAGGTGCACGGCGTGGCGGGCCTCGCGGACCACCACCCTGCTGACGGTGAGCTGCATGGTTCCATCGGCCTCGATGCCGTCAGCCTCCGGATGACGCCCCACGATTTCAACCCCCGCAACCATCGGCGTGCGTTCGTTTTCCCACACCGTGGGCTTTACCGTGCTCGGAGCGGCCGTCCCGCCGT
This sequence comes from Chthoniobacteraceae bacterium, assembly GCA_044348365.1. Lineage (GTDB taxonomy): Bacteria > Verrucomicrobiota > Verrucomicrobiia > Chthoniobacterales > Chthoniobacteraceae > Chth-196. The sequence goes on along the minus strand of JBIKSY010000037.1, from coordinate 9,900 downwards.
GGCTGCCGGCGAACCGGAGTGCCGGGCCGGGGCCCTCCATCAGCAGGGTGGCGGTGCCGTCTCCGCTGACGCTGGAAACGCCGGTCTTTGTCAGATCAAATTCGAGGGTTTTGGTGAGCCGGTAGGTACCCTTTGGGAAGTAGAGGTCTCCCGCGCCGGCGCTGATCGCCTTTTGGAGGACTGCGGTGTCGTCGTGGAGTCCATCCCCGGCGGCGCCGAGGGAGCGCACATTGGTCTGGGCGTAGCCGCGGCCGGAGAGGAGGAGAAGCAGCAGCAGGGCGGTGGTCTTCATAAGGGGGAACTGCACGCAGCGTGAGGCGCGGACCGCGGCTATCCCTTGCGGAGCGGCAGCAACAGCCGGGAGGGGTGATCCTTCTCGTGTAAAATTGTGTGGGTGCCCGCTTTGGTCTCCTTTAGCCAGTCCCGGGTCTGGGGGCCGCCGGTCTGGGAGTTGGGTTCGTAGAGGGGAGCGCCTGTGCTGGTGATGACGACCCGCAAGCGGTGCCCCGTGTTGAGCACGAGGCTCGTCCAACCGATGTGCCACCGGAGCCGGGCAGGCTCTCCCGGCGTCAGCAAAACCTGCCGGTCAAAGCCTTCGCGGTATCTGGCACGGAGGGGGTAGTCCATCAGAAGAATGCTGCGGCCGTCCGGGTAAACATCGGACACCCGGAGGATGAAGTCCGCGTCGGAAACGGTTGAACGCACCCACACCTCCGCCTCGATTTCGCCGGTGATTTCCATGGGCGCGGCCAGCGGCTCGGTGTTCCACACCCGGACCTCCGATTGCTCCTCAAGAGGACGGGCGTCCTTCGCCCCCGGGAAGCCGCGCCCCGGAATGCTCATCGGTTTGAGCGGGTCACTCACGTAAGAGGTTCCACCCGAGTCGGCCTCCGGACGTTCCCGTGTGAGAACGCCCTTGTCGGCGAGGTAAAACGGCGTGGGGTTCGCCGTGGGCGGCCAGTCGCGGGCCTCCCTCCACTGGTTACCCGGCGCCCCGGGTTCCCCCACCGCACCCATCACGTAGTAGCGGACGGCGGGCTCCTTCTCCACGCCATTGGGAGCGTCCTTCAGCCAGTGGTCAAACCAACGAACCATGTGGTCGAGCTCGGGCCACGCGGCGTTTTCGGGATACACAAGATCGCCCACCTTGTTGCCCTTGTTGAGACGGCCGTGCAACCACGGTCCAAGGAGCAATTGTTGACTGCCAAATGACTTGGGACCTCCGCTGTGCTGGCGGCCCACGAAGCTCTGCACGCTCCCCTGCACCATAAAATCGTACCAACTGCCGATCGTAAAACACGGCACGTTCATTTTGGCAAAGTGCAGCGAACAATCCTCGTCCCTCCAGTACTTGTCGTAGTTTGGATGCGCATCCCACTCCGCAAGCAGGGCGTCGTTGTCGGCCGGGTTGCGGCAGTTTGCCCCAAACTCGGCAAATCTTGCGGGGCGGGTGACGCCTCCGATGCGGTAGCCCTCCTGAAAAAGACTCAGTCCGGTGTCGACCATGTACTGGGCAGTCAGATGCGGCGGCTGGGTGACCGCGAGAAAGTTCTGGGCGAAGCCGCCTTGCGAACTGCCGAAGCTTCCCACCTTGCCGGTGCTCCACGGTTGTGCGGCAAGCCACTCGCAGGCGTCGTACCCGTCCTTCTGCTGCCCCCAGCCCAGCGCCCGATAGCCAACGTAACGGCCCTCGCTTTGCTGGGAACCCCGGAAGTTCACCATCGCCACGACGTAACCGCGGCGCGCAAGGTCGGCGGAATTTTTCCGTGTCGAGACGCCGGTGAGCGAAGCGTAGCGCTGCTCAAACAAGACGGGCCAGGGGCCCTGTCCGTCGGGAATAGTGAGGTACGCCGAGAGATGGACTCCGTCGCGCATTGGAATGCGCACGGCGGACTCGCGGACGCCCTCAAGCTTTAGCTCGGGAGGTTCCTGTGCGAACAAAGAGGAGGCACAGACGACAAAAAAGAGGGCGGTTTTCTTGAACATGGGGGGCCTCGGAGAGGTGGTTGCGATCGTCGACACAAACCGCTGTGCTCACAATTCAAAAGCGGTACAAACCCCACGAGAGGAACCCGGTTCAAAGGATCAAAGGGAGGGTGGCAGTCCTCTAAAAAGGAAAAGGCGCGTCTTGTGACGCGCCCTAACTTTCAGCAGCTTGTGAATCCGCCCTAGCGCCCTGTTCCCCGCCTCGGCTGAGGCGTGGAACCAGGGCCCTCAAGCCGCCGCCCTACGGCGCAACCATCGCACCTTGGCCGGTGACGAGGCCGTTAAACCCGTCCTTGTATTCCACCGGGGCACCTTCGTTAGCATCTCGCTTCCAGCGCAATGAACCTTTGACGCTTTGACCGTTCTTCCAAGGTTCAAAAATCCACCAACCGCCGATCGCACCGGTATTGTTGTAAAGCGGCGAATACATCGCCCACTTTCCGTCCGTGGAGAGCTGTCCAGTTGCCGTAACACTTGTCCCGTCGACAAGGGTTCCGTTGAGTGAGGCCGAACCATCCTTCTTCACGGTGATCACACCGGCCCCGTTCGTGCCATCATAGGTTGGCAACGACAGGCCCGTTTCGTCCGGATTCGGCCACAGTGTGACCGGATAGGTTCCAGCCTGGTCAGGAGCGCCCAACGTGTGTCGCATGGCCAGCACTTCGTACTGAATCCCATCCCACCCGACTGACCCCTTGATGATGAGCTGACCTTGAAGATCCGCGGCAAGCCCCACGGGCATCGGCACAGCTTTGACCACACCATCCACATTGACGTTCACCTTGATGGCGCCCTTCCAGCGTCCTTCTGAGTCAAGCTTTCCGGTGAAGCTGTAGGGGAGGCCATCCAATCGCGCTTTTGCTGAGAAGGCCCCACCCGACAAGAGTCGGATTTCCATTCGCCCAAGAAGCCGAGTGGCGCCATCACCGAGCAGGCCGTCATAGCCGCCCGCCATGTTTCTCAAGGCGGTAGCATTGTCCGTGTCGGGGGATTCGATCTTGGCTGCTGTCTTAGCGGTGACGACAGCCCTGAGCGAAACTCTCGTATAGGCCTTGAAGGCGCGCACCATCACAAACCATTCGCCAGCAACCGGATTCACTACGGACAAACTTTCGGCATTCCCAACTTTGGAGGAGCGGTGATCAAACGCGGTCAAGCTCGGGGCGCTCCCGCGCTTGAGGTAAAGATCCACGTCCCCAGTGCCTCCCGAAGTGGTAACGGCGAGCAATGCGCTGTTCAACGGGACCGTGATTTTGTAGAGCTTCTGACTTCCAACTGCACCGCTCTGGTTGCTCACTGCGCGGTTGCTGGTGAGCGCCACGAAGTTGGTGAAGCTGGCCACTAGCGACCGAGCCTTGTCCACGGTGAAAGAGTAGGAAGCAGAGGTGCTCTGGAGTGAGCCTCCCTCGACCCATTTTTCAAACAGGTAGCCGGATTTAGGCGTGGCAGTCACCACCGCTGTGCTGTTCGCTGCGTAACTTCCGCCACCGGTCACGGTGCCGTTCCCAGCCGATGCGACCGACACAAGCAGACTCGAAGCAGGAGCAGTCACCGTGGCATTTAGGCTGACCCCCGAATAATCCAAGTAGCCGAAGAGCAGGATGTACCAGTCGCCAGCGCTCGGGTTGGCCACATTGATCGACTCGACGTTCCCGTCAGCTTCAGACATGAAGTCAATTTCGGTCGGACTCGGTGAAACCCCCTTCTTCAAGTAGACATCCACGTCTCCTGTGCCTCCAAAAGTGTTAACCTTCAGAGATGTGCTCCCAGTCGGCACACTGATTTTGTAGACACGACTTGATTGCGACGACGCAGCCAAAGAGGACAACGTACCGTTGCTCACCAAGGGCACTATTCCGAAGATCCCTTCGCCGCTGACCTGTTGGGTGACGTTTCCGACGGACGAACCTACCGTCACGTCTCCCGAGTAGACGGTTTCATCTGTCGGATTGAAGCTGACGCTTACCACCCTGGAAGTACCCGCAGCGATCGTTCCGGTAAAGCTTCCTGAGAAACCCTGTGGATAGGTAATGCCTGTCACACTGATCGCCGCTGAGCTTGCGTTTGTGATCGTAAGATTGCTTGTTCCGCTGCTTCCGATTGCCACCTTACCAAAGTTCAGACTGCCTGACAGGCTCAGCGGGTCTGGAGCAGTCACTGACACCGCGTCCACAAAAGCTGCGTCTGATCCAGCGGTCATTGAGGCATCCTTGGAATAGCTCCATTCGATTTTGTGTGTCCCTGCGGGGATATTCACCGTCCGCGCTGCCCAGCTGGTCTCACCGCTGATCGAGTCCAGAACAGACCCGTTCATGATAAGGCTCAGCTTGTCCTTCATTGCTTCAGAGCTGACCTTCCACTGAAAACTCAGCTTTTTAGGCCCAACGACTGAAATGCTCATTGAAGAGACCGCTCCATTTGCAATTTTCCCACTGCTAGCAAACGAGGGGTCGCTTTGGGATACACTCAACGAACCCGCAGTGACCGCCTCCCAACCGCCAACCGTACCCGTTGTGATGGCGTAGCCCGACAAATTGACCGCATCTGCCAGTTGCAGGACCGCAGGTGAGACTGTGAGCGCAAGAGGAAATGATGCGCTCGTGCCGCTGCCGTTGGTCGCGGTCAGTCCCAGCGTATATGTCCCCGCGGTGGTGGGTGTTCCGGAAATTGAACCAGTGGTGACATTCAATGAAAGCCCGGTTGGAAGAGCCGGCGTAACCGCAAAGGAGGTCGGCGAATTGGTCGCCGCCACCTGATAGGAGACGGGGCTTCCAACTTTCACGAATAACTGGGCGCCGCTCGTGATCGCCGGTGCTCCAGAGATACCTGCGATACTCCCAGTCAAAGCGTATGTACCGAGTGAACCGTACGAGGAGTAGCCTGTTCCGGTGACGATCCCCTTGGCCGTGCCAGAGACCACCAATGTATAATTGCCGGCGGTAAGATTCGAAACGGATAGAGTCCCACCGAGAGCTTCCGTCGGGTTGACCGAAGTCACAACCACCCCGTCTTTCCGCAACTGCAACGACACATCAAGGCTCGGAGAAATTGCACCCGTCGGCGTGGTAACCAAATCAGGCAGGACAGCTCCTGGGGATGCGGTAACCGAAATCGATCCGGCGGTCGCCAAAGTAAATTGGAAGAAATCAGGGTTGCCCGCTTTCGTAATCAGACCTTTCTGACCGATGGCGCTCCCATTCACCCTCAAGGGCACTGGATTTGCAGCGGTGACCCCACCAACAGTCGGAACGTAGGTGATTCCGTTTGCCGCCTGAGTGATGATGGCAAGATCGTCCTCCTTGTTGTTCGCAGCCAAATACTCGCCCTTGCTCCACTGCGAGACACTCCTGTAATAACCCACCCCCATGATGGGCGCCCAACTGGTCGGGACCCTCTCGTCGCCCCCGTGGCCCGTGTAATACCCTTCGGAAGGACTCGTCCGGCCGTCGTGCACCAGTCCCAATGTGTGACCAACTTCGTGAGATATTGCCTCCGAAGCCCCGCTGACTCCGCCATTGAACACCCAGCAAGGCAGATCGTCAGAAAAGAATCGTCCAGCAGTATTGAAAGCGCCTACGTAAGCGACCCCGCCAGCCCCCGGGGCTGCCGTGTTTGTGGGCGTGATGATGCAGCGGGTCCTCCTGTTCGGCGCCGCGGCATCATAGTAAGACTTTACAGTGGTGATGTTTACATTGAACGGAGCAAAGTCCTCCGCCACACGGTTGAAAATCTCTGTGATCTCGGCGGAGGTGGCGCCGGGGGCAGCCGCAACGATCGTCACCCCGTTATTCCAAGCGGGGTCTGTGACTGTCTCCCCGTCAAAGTCCATGTAAACGACAGCGGGTGCGCCCGGGCGACTGGCGAGCACTGGTACGTTAACGCTACCAGCCGCCGCGATCGTCGCCTGCTTCAAAGGCCGCATCGCCGCAACCTCTCCTGTGTAACAGCGCTTGTCTGCAAGACGGCGCTCGACCAACAGCACGCGGCCATCCTGCTCCGTCACCACCTCAAAGGCCTTGCCGGTCTTGGGGAGCATCAGAAGACCGCCCGAGGACGAGGGCCCGGCGGCCAACGTAAAGGACCCCGCCTGCCCCTGAATGCTGCCCCCCACGCGGACCCAGCCTTTGCCATCGGGCTGCACCAGGTTCACGAGTCCAGAGAGCTCGCCGTCGGGTGTGGCAAGCCGCACCGTCTGTCCCGCCGTCCAGTTGCTCAAATCGGCGACTGAAAGCCGATCCATTTCCATGACCCGTCCCTTTTCAGGCCCCTCGGTCGCGCCGGAAGCAAGGCGGGACAGAGGTTGGCCCTGCACGATTCCCTTGAAGCGGTAAGCCAAGACTTTGGTGCGCGCAGCTTGAGCCGGGGCGGAAGGCTGAGCGGCGGTTGGAGGCGTTGTCGGAAGGACGTCCGCCTGGGCGGAAGCGGTGGGCTCCGAGTCAGGGACGCTGTTTTCGGAACCGCTATCCTGAACCGGCGTCTGTGGCGCGCCTTGCGGGGCCCCAGACTTCGAAAGGTAAACTCCGCTAACCACGGCGAGGAGCAGAGAAGAACACGCTGCTGCCACCTTGAACGGTTTGTTATAGTTAGTCATAGGAAGTCAGTTTTAAAGTTTAGCCCCGCACATTCAGGCATCCCTGCAAGTGGCCGGATCCCGTGCTGTCCGAGAGTCAGGCCAAATCAGGGCATCACGAAGCCCCGCCAAATTCGCTGCGGACGATTCCCAGAAGCGCGCTTTATCACAATAATTTTCTTCATTTAAAATGCAGCTACCCGTCCTTTTTTAATAATATAAATGAATTATATCCGCCCTGTTTTCTTGGGGCGGGTTCGCGTGCAAGAGCCGGGCGGGGCTTGGCGGAATGAATGCTGCACGGGACCGGCCAGTCCGTGAGCGTGCCCTTTGAATCCCTCTGCGTCTGGTCTGCCCGCCGTGCGAACGGCTTCAAAGAATGGCCTCCCCTGCGGCCCCGCTCTCAGTTAACAGAGAGATTCCCCAAATGAACTTCCGCCCACACCTGCTTGCCTCCCTTTGGATTGCCACCTTGCACTGCGGAGCCGCCCCGGCCCACTGGCCCCAGTTTCGAGGCTCCGGCGGCCTCGGCCTTGGAACGGGGAACCCTCCCGTGGAGATGGGTCCGGAAAAGAACGTGCTTTGGCGCGCGGACGTGGCCCCGGGCCACTCCTCCCCCTGCATCTGGGAGGATAAGATTGCGCTCACCGCTCTGGACGGTGGCAGCCTCGTGACCGTCTGCTTGAGCCGGACCGACGGCCGGCAGTTGTGGCGCGCGGCAGCGCCCGCGGAGAAGATTGAAGGCACCCACCGCATTGGCAGCCCCGCAGCTCCGACCCCCTGCACGGACGGGGTGCGGCTCTATTCTTACTTTGGCTCCTATGGTTTGCTGGCCTACGACTGGAGCGGCCTGGAAGTCTGGCGGCGGCCGCTACCTCCTCCGGTGGTTGAATTTGGGACGGGCGCTTCCCCTGTCCTTGCCGACGGAAAGGTGATCCTGCTGGCCGACGGAGACGTCGGAGGGTACCTGCTGGCGCTGGATGCAGCCACGGGGGCGGAGGTCTGGCGGACGGACCGGAGCGAATTCCGCCGCAGTTTTTCAACCCCGTTTGTGTGGAGGCACGGAGGGGGGGAGGAGTTGGTGGTGGCCGGGGCCCTCTGGGTGCGGGGCTACGACCTGAAAACCGGAAAAGAGCGCTGGTCTGCGCGCGGGATGGCGCGTGTCTCCAACGCCTCGCCCATTGCAGCGGACGAGATGTTGCTGGTGTCGAGTTGGAACGTGGGCGGGGACGAGGACGACCGCGTGGAAATGGAACCTTTCGAGCCGTTTGCGCTGCAGCACGACGCGGACAAGGACGGGGCCCTCACGCTGGAGGAGTTTCCCAAGGGCAAAGTGCGGGACCGTTTCTCCCAGATGGACGCAGACAAGGACGGGCGGGTGACGCGAGCCGAGTACGAGCACATGCGTTCGATGTTTGCCAAGGCGGTCAACCAGTTGTTTGCCATCAGGCCGGGCGGCGCGGGGGACATCACTGAAAGCCATGTGGCCTGGCAGGTGAGCCGCCAGCTTCCGTATGTTTCCTCCCCTGTCGCGTTCGACGGCCGGGTCTTTACGATGAAGAACGGTGGACTCGCCTCCTGCTATAACGTCAAGGACGGGGCGGTGGTCTTTCAAGGGGAGCGGGTTGGGGCACCGGGCGACTACTACAGTTCCGCGGTAGCCGCTGGAGGCCGGGTTTACATCGCCTCGCAGCGGGGCACGCTCCTGGTGCTGGACGCCTCTGGGGAAAAGCTCAACGTTCTTGCACGCAACGAACTGGAAGCTCCCGTATTCGCAAGCCCGGCGATTCTGGACGGTGTGGTTTACCTGCGCACCGACAAGCACCTCTACGCCTTCAAGGAGTAAACCCGCGGCCGATGCCGGTCATTTGACCGAGCCCGAGGCCTCCTGGGAGGAGGCGAACTGGATGCGGAAGAGCCGCTCATAAACCGGACAGCGCTCCAACAACTCCTGGTGGGTACCGATATCCAAGACCGCGCCCTGATCCAGCACCACGATCTGGTCCGCCTCCAGAATCGTGGAGAAGCGGTGGGCAATGGCCACCACGGTGCGACCGCGGCGGAGCACGCGCAGCGCGTCCTTGAAGGCTTGCTCGGTGTCGGGGTCCAAATTGGACGTGGCCTCGTCCAGCAGCAAAATGGGCGACTGGCGCAGAATGGCCCGCGCAATGGTCACCCGCTGGAGCTGTCCGCCCGAGAGGTTGCAGCCCTTGTCGCCCACCACGGTGGCGTAGCCGTTGGGTTGCTTGGAGATGAAGTCGTCGGCGCGGGCGATGCGGGCGGCTTCGCGGACCTCCTCGTGGGTGGCGTCGAGCCGGCCATACTTGATGTTGGCCTCGATGGTGTCGTGGAAGAGAAACAAGTCCTGGTTGACGATGCCGATGTTTTCCCGCAGCGAGGTCTGGGTGACCTCCCGCAGATCGTGCCCGTCGATCAGGATACGGCCGCCCTGCGGATCATAGAAGCGCAGCAACAGCGACAAGGTGGTGCTCTTGCCCGCGCCACTTTCGCCGACAAGCGCATAAAACTTGCCCGGTTCGAAACGCAGGTTCAGCCCCCGCACCGCCGGAGCAGAGCCCGGCAGGTAACCGTAGGTGACGTTTTCAAAGAACACCTCTCCACGGGAGCGCCCAAGACGGACCGCGGCGGGAGCATCCGCCACCTCGGCTCGTTCGTTGAGCATCTTGAAGATGCCGTCGGCCGCGGCGGTGCAGCGGTGCATGACCATCTGGGTGCGGCTCAGCGCCTTCACATCCGGGTAAATGGCCACCAGCGCCAGACAGCGGGCCATGAACTCGTCAAAGGGGACCCCGCGCCACCAACAGTAGAACAGGCCCCCCGCAATCCCCAATGAGGCCGTCGACTCCACCAGCGGACCGACAATCTCCACCATCCGCAAAAGACGCATGGCGGTCACGTTGACCGCGACGGCCGAGTGGGTGAAGCGCTCCAACTCGTACGCCTCGCGTGCATGTGACTTGACGACACGGATGCCTGCGAAGGCCTCCTGCAAAATGCCCACAATCTGTCCGGCCACCTGCTGTTCGCTGCGGCCGCTCTTGCGGACCTTCCGGCTGAAAATCAGCACGGGCAGCATGCACAGCGGGAAGACAATGAAGCTGAAAGCCATGAACACCGGATCGGTGATGAAGAGCACCACGACAACGGCCAGAACCGCCGCAGGCCTTCGCACCAAGTCCTGCGCAAGCGTCATTGAGGCGTTGGCGCAGGTGGAAGTCATCCCGAACACGGTCTGGATCAAATCGGAGCCGCGCTGCTTGTTGAAAAACTCCAGGGAGCGGGCCATCACCTTGGAGAAAACCTGCCGGCGCAAATCGAGGGTA
>JBIKSY010000193.1:0-7511 GCA_044348365.1 Chthoniobacteraceae bacterium | reverse complement strand
GGAACAAGCGCTCCAATGGCTGGCGGAGGCTCTTGCCACTGCGGATGCGGCGGCGGCGGCTGCGGGGACCTTTTTTCTGTACGAACCGCTCAATCGTTACGAGACCAACTTGTTTAACCGGCAGTTGGATGCAGCCGCGTTTTTAGAGGGCAACGGCCTTCAGAATACTCGGATCCTTGCCGATTTATTTCACATGAACATCGAGGAGTCCGACCTTGCCGAAGTGCTGAGCGGACTGGGGTCCTTGCTGGGACACGTGCATTTTGCGGATTCCAACCGGCGCGCAGTCGGCTTCGGGCACTCAGATCCCGCGCCCGTGGTGGCGGCGCTGCGGAATATAGGCTTTCAAGGTTACCTGTCTGCGGAGGTGTTCCCATGGCCCAGTTCCGGCGAGGCAGCCGAGAGGACCGTTACGAGCTTCCGGAAGTTGGTGAGATAAATGCGCCCGTTTTCTTCTTTTTCTCATGCTCAAACACCAACTGCTTCACCCGAAGATCACCGAAGTTCTCGCGCGGGCGGGACACCATGCCAAAATCCTCATCGCCGACGGCAATTATCCGGCTTCCAGCAAAAAGGGCCCCAACGCCGAGGTGGTGAGCCTCGCGCTCACCCCTGGGGTGGTCAACTGCACTCAGGTACTCCGTGCGCTCCTAAGTGCGGTGCCCCTGGACGCCGTACACACTATGGGGATACCGGCGGACGACCCCTACGCGCGGGCGGGCGAGCCTCCTGTGTGGGAGCAGTACCGCGCCGAGCTTGATGCTGCGGGTCTTAGGCTTGAGCTGCAGCCGATTCAAAAATGGGATTTTTACGAGGCGGTGGCTTCTGAGGACCACGTGCTTACAATCCAAACCGCGGACCAATCGCTCTGGGCCAACCTGCTGCTGGTGATCGGGTGCCGGACAACTTGATTTTTAGAGCACCTCCTCTTTCACTCTATGAAACATCGCATTCTCGGCAAAACCGGTTTATCCGTGCCCAGCCTTTCTTTTGGCGCCAGTTCGCTGGGGCAGGAGTTTCGAAATGTCACGCTGGAGGAGGCCACGCGCAGCGTCCATGTGGCGCTCGAGAACGGGTTGAACCTGATTGACACCTCGCCCTTTTATGGAAGAGGCATGAGCGAAGTTCTTCTGGGGGTGGCCCTCAAGGGGGTTCGCCGGGAGGACTATACGCTTTGCAGCAAGTTGGGGCGGTATGATCTAAACCACTTTGATTTCTCCTTCAAGCGGGTGCTCGAAAGCGTGGACGTCAGCCTGCACCGCCTTGGGACCGACCATCTCGACATCATTCTCGCCCATGACATTGAGTTTGTGGACGTCAATCAGATCATCGAGGAAACCCTCCCGGCCATGCGCACGGTACAGCAGCAGGGGAAGGTGCGGTTTATCGGGATTTCCGGCTACCCAATGAAGGTTTTCCGACAGGTCCTGCAAAAGGAGACGGTCGACTGCATTCTGTCCTACAACCAGTACACGCTCCAAAATACCCGGCTCGTCGATGAACTGCTGCCCCTGCTAAAGGAGAAAAAGGTCGGGGTGATGAACGCCGGCCCTTTTTCCGCGCGTCTTCTTACCAACGCCCCGCTTCCCGATTGGCTTAAGGAACCCGAGGAGGTGAAGTCTGCAGCACGGCGCGCCGCCGCCCTTTGTTCCCAGCGGGGAAGCGACATTGCGAAGCTGGCGCTACAGTTTTCCATCTCAAATCCGGACATTGCCACCACGGTCGCGGGGTCGGCCAACCCTGTGAACATCGCCAACTGGGCAAAATGGGCGGCCGAACCCATTGACGGAACTCTGCTGGGCGAGGTGCGGGAGATTTTTGCTCCTGTTCACAACCTCGGGCACCTTGAAGGTCGCTTGGAGAACAACTAACCGAGGAAACAACGGCCTATGAAAGCACTGCAACTCACCGAGCCAAAGCACTGGCAACTGATCGACACCCCGCTTCCCGAAGCCCCCGGCGAAGGCGAGGCCCTGGTGCGGGTCCATCAAGTGGGTATTTGTGGGACCGACTACTCGGGGTTCCTGGGCAAGATGCCGTTTTACTCTTACCCGCGGATTCCTGGGCATGAGCTGGGGGTTGAAGTGCTGGGGGTGGGCCCTGGCGTGAGCGGAGTCCAAGTGGGAGACCGCTGCTCGGTGGAGCCCTACATCAACTGTCAACGGTGCTACTCCTGCAAAAGCGGTCACACCAATTGCTGTGAAAACCACCAGACGCTTGGCGTGCACTGCGATGGGGGGTTGCGCCCTTTTTTTAAGGTGCCGGCCCGCAAGCTTCATGTTTCGCGTATGCTCGAATTCGACCAGTTAGCTCTTGTGGAAACGCTGGCCATCGGATGTCACGCCATCAACCGGGGTAACCCACAGCCCGGTGAAACCGTACTGGTGATCGGGGCGGGCCCGATCGGGTTGTCGGTGCTGGAGTTTGCCAAACTTTCCGGCGCCCGCGCCGTCGTGATGGACATGAATGAGAGCCGCCTTCGGTTCGTGCGTGAAGTGATGGGGGTTGAAGACACCATCCAGGCCGCCGGCACTGGTGCGGATCTTAAGGCACTGGAGGAACTCACGGGAGGAACCCTCGCCCAGGTGGTTGTGGACGCCACTGGCAGCCACCACTCCATGAGTGGAGCGCTCAAGTATGTGGGCTTCGCGGGGCGCTTGGTGTACGTCGGAGTGACTTCCGAGGAGGTGCACTTTCCCCATCCGCTCATGCATCGGCGTGAAATCAGCGTGCTGGCGAGCCGGAACGCACTGGCGCCCGACTTTACCCGGATCATCGGGCTCATTGAGGCAGGGAGCATCAACACGCGACCGTGGATGACGCACCGGGCGACCCTGGAAGAGGTGCCAGAAATCTTCACCCATTGGATGCAGCCCGAGAGCGCCGTGCTCAAAGCACTGGTTTCAGTCGGCGAATAATTGGCTAAAATAGTTTCCCATGAGCCCGAAGATCGACGCCCACCAGCACTTCTGGAAATACATTGGGGAGCAGTACCCTTGGATCCGACCGGGTACCCCCCTTCAGAAGGACTGGTTGCCGCAGGATTTGGAGCGCCTGCAGGCGCCTCTGGGCTTGGACGGCTCGATTGCGGTACAGGCACGCCAGTCGCTGGAGGAGACCCGCTGGTTGCTGGAACTTGCCGCCAAAAACACAGGCATCTGGGGGGTGGTCGGCTGGGTGGACTTGCGGTCTGCCGAGGTGAGCGAACAACTGGCAAGCTTCGGGCTTAACCCCAAGTTTGTCGGAGTTCGGCACGTGGCCCAGGACGAACCGGACGACCGTTTTCTTGTGGGAAAGGAGTTCGTGCGCGGCATCGAACAGTTGCACGGATACGGCCTTCGGTACGATTTGCTGATTTTTCCGAAACAGCTGCCGGCAGCCATTGAACTTGTGGAGCGGTTTCCTGTGCAGCCCTTCGTGCTGGACCACTGCGCCAAGCCCCCAATCACCAAAGGGCATTTGGAGCCGTGGGCAGGGTTGGTCACGCAGCTTGCCAGCCATGGCAACGTCTACTGCAAGGTGTCCGGGTTGGTTACCGAGGCGCCACATGAGGCATGGAGTGCGGAGACTCTGCGTCCCTGCCTCGAAGTAATTGAGGCGGCGTTTGGCCGAAGGCGGTTGATGTGGGGGTCCGACTGGCCTGTGTGCCTTCTGGCTTCAACGTACGAGACCTGGCTCAAGGTGACCCGGGACTGGACCAGCACATGGTCAAAAGAGGAGCAGGCCTCGTTTTTTGGAGGTGCGGCAGCCCGCTTTTACGGGGTGGACTCCGGGGCAAAAAGCGTCTGAAGCGCGGCACGGTAGGCAGGGTTGATCTTTGCCGCTTCCTCTGAAAAATCTGCCGCGTTTTTCTTGGAGCCCGAAAGAAGGTGCACGGTACCCGCCGCCCACAGAAGTTCCGAGCGTTGGGCGGTATTTTGGAGGACGGCGCTCCGAAACTGGAGGATTTTGACCAGAAAGAGAGGGGATATTTCCTGCCAAGCGATCGGCAAAGGGGGAGTGGCGGCGTCTGTTTTGACAAACAGGTTGCGCTCGTCGGCACGTACAGGATCTGACTTGAACGGCGATCCGTTTCGCATAATCGGCGAGGGCAGGGTGCCCCCCTGGTTAATCTGCAGGAGGCACCAGCGGAAAAGGGATTCTACTTCGTCAGCTTGGCGGGAAAGTGCCGCCCTTTGGACCTCCTGTTGTTTGTTTCCGGGCGGAAAAGAGGCCAGATTTTCACGGGCACTCTTAAATTGAAACGCAAGGATTTGAAGGGGAACTTTAATCCGGAGTTCCTCCACTGCGGCTGTCGTTGCAGAGATGGTTGCTGGCGCCTTTGGGGGTGGCGCGGGCGGGGAGCTTTTTAGGGACGGAGCAGTAGGTGGCGTTGGGACAGTTGCTGGAGCCTGCCTGGGAGACTGTGCCTGTTCTGTTTTCGCACTTTGAAGTAGGGCGGAGACCCGTTTGGAGCGGGCCAGCACTGGGTGGAGCCCGCTTTGAAGCAACTCCGCCTGATTGGTGCGAACGGAGATCCCGGCTGTCTTGCCGGGAGCCAGAAAGTCCCGTTCCATTGCTGCAATGGCGCCCAAATCCTTGGTAAGAACAGGCGCGACGGAAAGGAGTTGCTTCACATAAGGAAGCCGGTCTGAAATCCGCAGGGCGGATACTTTTTGCAAAAGGGGAAGGGCGTTCTCAGGCGATTCCTGCGAAAATCTGCCGAGCGCCTGCCAAAGCAAAACCACCGACTGCTCTTCGTCAGGAAGAGCGGGGCCGGAATTGGTGCCGGCGGCCTGAGACAACGCGGACGCGGCTCTGAGCCGAATGGCAAAGTGCTTCCAAAGCGGGGTAAGGTCCTCGGGGAGTCCTCCCAGCGCAGAGGCCTGCCGTGCAGGCTCCCCGCGCAAGGCGTATCCAGTACCGAGGGCAACGGCCGCCCAGACTTGCTGTTCCGGGCGGAGTTCCGGGCTGCGGGAGATCAGTTCCAGTCTGCGGAGCGCAAGATCTAGTTGAGCGGGTTGGGATAGCAGGGCACACGCCTTGGCCAGTCTTTCATCGTCGGAAAGCAAGGCCTGCTCCGCATTTGCGGGAACCGAATCAGCCGGAGGGGCGCTTCGTTGCTTGACCCACCAGGCGCCGGCGACGGCGGTGCATGTGAGAAAAAGCAGCGCCAAAGCGCGTCTAGGTGCAGGCTGCGGCCTGGTCCCTGCCGGGTTGGTTTGTTTGGGAGTTTCCAATTCGGCAAGTGCCGCCTTCAGCTCCACTGCCAGGGTCGCATAATCCGAAAAGCGTTCCGCTGGTTCGGGGGCGATAGCCCGGTTGAGCGCGGCGGTGGTACGGGGGTGCAGTCCGGGGAGCGAGAGGGCCAGATCAACGGGGCGTTTCTTCAGGTGGAGCAGTTCGTGAACAGAGGTGCTAGTGCTGGGATACGGAGGGGCTCCAGTGAGCGCATGCCAAAGGGAGGAGCCGAGTGCGTACATGTCCGAGCGCAGGTCCTCGGGCTGGGCAGCCAGGGTCTCTGGGGACACATAAAATGGGGTGCCCCAGATTTCTCCCAAAGCGCTTTCCGCCTGGTTAGATTGGAGTGCGAGGCCGAAATCCACGATTTTGGCGCGGCTGTTTTCACCAAAGAGAATGTTTCCAGGCTTGATGTCCCGGTGGATCAAGCCCGCCCGGTTTGCCGCCTCCAACCCCTCGGCGACCTGGATGCCGACCCGCAGGACTTCCACTTCCGGGAGCCTGCCTTTTTGGTCCATGAGCGAGTCGAGGGATCCGCGGTCCACCAGTTCCATGGCGATGTAGAACATGCCGTGGGCCTTCCCTGTGGAATAAACACGCACCACGTTGGGATGGTTAACGCGAGCAGTCAGGGCCGCCTCCTTTTCAAACTGAGCGGTCAGCAGCGCATCATGGCTCCAGTTGCGCTGGAGAATTTTCAGAGCCAGATGCCGCTGCAACGCGACGTCAAAAGCTTTATAAACGGCCCCCATCCCGCCGGTCCCCAGCAGACTCTCAAGCCGGAACTGGCCGAAGCGCTGCAACACCGTGATGGCGTTCCCACACCCTGGGCATTCCACGACCGTCAGTGGAAGCATTTCGGCAATGTCCAAGAGCATGCTGCAGGCTCCGCAGGGCTCAACCGGTGTGGAATCTGGAACTGGATCGGTGGAGGACATCATGGAGGGCCGTAAACCTGTAGGACACCCGGTTTTGGGGCGGGAGAAAAGCCTTGGCTTTGCGAGACACAAAGTTGGCAGGAGAAGGCGTGTCCCAACGCTCAAAGGGAACGACAGGGGGGAGCTCCGGACGCACCGCACCGGGGGCAGGGCGAAGTGGGAGTCGCGTTTTGTCGAGAGCGGGAGGGGGAGGACTCCTCGGCATCAGCGGTGAGGAACTCAAAAAAACACAAACGGCACCTACGTCTGCGACGATCAAAGTCGCGTCGCTGCCAACTGTCCCTGCACTCACTCCACAACCAAGCCAGCAGGACGGTTCCGAGTGTGCAACAGGCCAGCAGGGACCCGAGAGAAGAAATGCTGACTCGAAACATCGCTCTTCACGTTTCCACTTCCGCGCTCAATGCGCACGACAAAACACCCGCACTGAGACGCTGCCCATCGAAAGCGCCACTAGTCTGTCACCTGTCCCCAGATGTAGGTTGCCAATCCCCACTGTGTGTCGCGCTGCCCCCCCTTGAATGCCAGCTGTCTCAGCGCGCTTTCAACCATTCTGTCGGAAGCCTCGTCCCCACAGCTTTTTTGCAGCATGACAAACGAGACAGCCCCCTCTCCCCCGATCCCAAGCAAAAACACGGGATTCTCCAGCATCCGTCCTTTTGGGGGCCCCAGCAGGGTGGGCAGCGCCCCCACGGGTGCCCGATCCCTCAGGCTGAATTCGAGGCGGGCAGGCTCTGGCTTGGGAGGGGCCTGAGCCGCAGTCGGTCTCGCTGACCACAAGCCCGCCACAAGCGAGCCGCCCCCTGGTTTCCAGTGACGGGGCTCAAGAGGGGGGGTGCGGTTCTGCAAGTACGCGGGTCGATGGGGGCGCGAAAGCAGGTCCTCCACCGGCAGGAGTTGGTGAGAGAGGGCGGCCACCGGCGACTCAGCCTCGACGGCTGCCAGCAGCGCCTGATGCTCGGGTAGTTCCGCACTGAGCAGCTCAACCTCCCGCTCCCGTTCCGGGGCGGTGACCTTTTCCTTTGGAACAACCTGCAAGAGCACGAAGGCGAGACTGTGCACCAACGCTGAAAGCAGGATCAAACCGGGCAGGGGAGTGGCACTCCAGCGCGTTTTAGGCCAGGAAAAAGTCAACATGGAACGGGTAGGCGCTATCTCGTGGGAGAGGCCGAGAAGGCGAGCGCAACGGCAAATCCCCGCCGCAAGCAAACATTGCTCGCTTCTGTGATTGTCTCGTAGGGAGTCGCGCGGTCAGCGCGGATGACAAGAGGCCGCCCAGCGAGTTGGCGGTCCTGAAGCAGCACGTCGAGCTCTTCCAGAGTCACACGCTCCTCTCTGAGATAAAGAGTGGGC
>JBIKSY010000192.1:0-7514 GCA_044348365.1 Chthoniobacteraceae bacterium | reverse complement strand
ACTTACCAGGTCACGGGAACCATGGCCCGGCCACAGCTCATTGAAATCCCCGTAACCGTAACCTCCAACGGAAAGCGCGAGTTTGTGATTCGGGAAAAGAAGTCCAGCGACCGCGCGGTCCTGAGCGCCCAGTGGTGGGAGGCGTTTAACAAGACCGGCGTTGGCACAAGGCCTTCCCTCTGGATCGACTATCTCGAAATCGAAGGGCCAGTTTCCGGGCATACGGTGGCGGCAACCCCTCCACATCAGGCAGTCAGAAAGCGCGTCGAACCGGAGACCGAAGCAAATCGTCGAATCAGTGACTTGCGGGTGCGCCTGGAAAAGCGGTTCGAGAGTTTCAAGCAATGGTCCACGGCTATGGATGTCTTTGCCGACAAACCGGAGAATCAGGAAGCCACGGCGAGGTTTCCGCGTGATTTTAACGGATGGCGCAGACCGATAGCCTACTACCAGGGCGTTGGGGCGCTCTCCGGTGCGCCCGCCGCGAAAACGTTCGGCTTCACTGACCTTAGCGCTGCAATCTTCGATGGTGCAGACACTTTTCACAATGACCACCCCTATTTGAGTGACTACCTGAACCTGCCCAACAGGGATTCCGGCTCCTATTTGACCATGTTTAAGGCCAACCCAAAGGAGCTGATCACCGCCGACGCAGACTGGCCGGTGGGGCGGTACCTCTTACGCATCAGGGCTGCGGCCGTTGACGGCTCCAAGCCTGAGCGCCGCTTTCTGGAGGTGGGACATCCGGATCCGGGTGTGCGCTCAGGGCCGATGGATGACTCCGGTACGATTTCCGTGCTCACAGCCGTCCAGGTGAGCGGCACGATCGCGCAACCGCAGGTCATTGAAATTCCAGTCGAGGTCACGTTGAACGGTCCCCGCCAGTTTGTCCTGCGGGAGAAACGCCCCAATTCTGTGGATGCAGCGGCCGAGATCTGGAGGGAGCACCTCTCCCGGGACAAGACAGGACCGAGGCCCGCAATCTGGATAGACTGGATGGAGCTGGAGGGTCCGGTGGGCGGCGGAACACCCGCGCTGGCCGCTTCCAAAACCATCCGCCAGCGCCGTGAGGTCGAGTTGCATGCCAACGCAATGGTCGGAGGCACTTACAACGGCTACTTTAAAGGCGGCTACGAGGCAGCAAAGGCTTATTTTGAGACCGGCCTGCCTCAGAAGGGTATTCCCGACGAGCTGGAAGCCAAGTTTCGCATTCGCAGCTTTGAGGAGCACGGGCCGAGTTTTGAGCGCTATCTGAACGATCCGCTCACCAAGACCGGTGCCTACCTGACCATCAAAACAGTCCATACCGAGGAGCTCATCAGCCTGCCGCCGGATCAGCCCTCGGGCTGGCTCAAAACGAAGCACGAGGTCGAAAAAGTCGAGCCAGGCGAATACTTGCTTCGATTCCGAATCGGAGCGGTCGAGGGGACCCCAAAAGAGCGGCACTTTCTCGCGCTCGGCAGCCGTGTGGCCGGCGCCGAGGACTTCACTCTCATGCAGACGTTTCAAATCAGCGGCACCACGGAGGCACCGCAGGTTATCGAGGTGCCCGTGAGCATCAGTGCAAACGGGCCACGCACCTTTGTGCTGCGCGAGAAGCGCGATGTGAAACTCGATGGTGAGCTTTACGAGGCAGCCCGCAAGGAGACCAGGGTCGGCCCGCCCTCCGCGCTCTGGATCGACTGGGTGGAGTGGGAAGGCCCTCTGGAGGCAACGGACAAGCTGGTCGCCGCCCAGCCCGTGCTCTTTGCAAACACCTCGGACGCCGGCGAACACGACCACGCGCGGGACATCATCCATAGATTCGCCGTGCGTGCTTTTCGTGGAAAAGAGGCGGCGCCGGCATTCATCGACAAGTGCACCGCGCTCTTCGACGCGCGACGCAGGGCGGGCGATGCGTTCGAGGTTGCCATTCGCACGCCCCTCAGTGTCGTACTCGCATCGCCGGGCTTCCTTTACCTCGCTGAACCCGCCGAGACAGGAAAACCAGGCCGAATCTCATCTCTCGAACTTGCCTCGCGTCTTTCCTACTTCCTCTGGAGCGCCCCACCGGATGACCAACTCCTAAAGGCGGAATTCTCGAAGCCCGGGGTGGTCTCGCGTGAGGTGGACCGCATGATCGCAAGCCCGAAGGCGGATGCGTTTGTGAGTGGCTTCGTGCATCAGTGGCTCGGCATGGACCGGCTCGACTTTTTCCAATTTGACACCAAGCAGTTCCGCGACTTCGACGAAAGCGTGAAGGCGGCCGCCCGCCGCGAGGTCTATGAAACCTTCGCGCACCTGCTGCGAAATGACGGCAGTCTCACCAAGCTGCTCAAGAGCGACGAGATCCACGTCAACGGCCTTCTTGCTGCCTACTACGGCATTGAAGGAGTCAGCGGCGATGCGTTTCAAAAGGTGAAACTCCCCGCAGACTCGCCGCGAGGCGGGCTGCTGGGCATGGCGGCCGTGCTCGCCATGGGCAGCAACGGTGAACGCACCAGCCCCGTGGAGCGCGGTGCGTGGGTGCTCCGCAAACTCCTCCACAACCCGCCGCCGCCCGCACCACCGAACGTCCCGCAGATCACACGGCTGGAAAACAAACTCCTCACCACGCGCGAACGATTGCTCGCACACCAGGAGGAGCCGCAGTGTCTTCAATGCCACCGAAAGATTGATCCCATCGGTTTCGGTTTGGAAAACTTCAATGCCGCGGGCAAGTGGCGCACAGAGGAAACCTACGAGAAGCGCGGTGTGGGCAAAAAAACATGGCCCATCAATCCAGGCGGCAGCCTGCACAATGGTCCCGCATTCGAGGACTATTTTCAGCTTCGCGAGGTCCTCGCCTCGACTCCTGAAACCTTCGCCCGTGGGTTTGCCGAGGCGCTGATTGAGTACGCTCTTGGCAGACCCTACGGCTTCACCGATGAGGCACTCGCCAATGGCATCGTGTCCGTGGCCAAGGCCAAGAACTATGTCTTGCGGGAATTCATCATCGCTCTCGCCTCCAGCCGCGAGTTTGGCCTGAAATAAACGCGACTCACTGTGGTTCGCATGGGCGGGTTCAAGGGCGGGACGGTCTTTGGAGAGACCGACGCATTCGACAATGCAGTGGCGGGTTCACCCGTGAACATCCACGAGATCCTCGCAACCATTCTCCATCAGCTGGGCCTCGACCACGCGCGCCTGACTTTACAACAATCCGGCCGGTCCATGCGCCTCACCGACCTCTATTGCAACGTTTTGCCCAGCCTGCCAGACAAGTGCCCGCCCAGGCCCTCAGGCCGGCTTTTCCCGCCAGACCGGGCCAGGTCGGCGCGTTCCTTTTCCATCTCGGCAACCGCCCTCAAATACGGATCCGATGACGGAGCCGGGGCCGGCGGCCTGCACCACCAGCGACGCAATGAAAGCAGTGCTTCGACGGCCAGAACGGAAATAAAGAACAGCAAGATCCAACCCGCCAAAGTCTTTCCCCCCTCTCGAAAGTCGAAGGGAGCGGAGGGCACCTCCAACAACAAACCGATCAGTCTCATCAAAACCTCAACGGCAGCGGCATAGGCTATGCCCGACAGCCACGAGAAACTGCTTTTGCACATCGCCCTTGTGTAGATGTGTTTTCGCCAGAGTCAATGTGCCTGGCTCAAGGGGGCTATGCCGCCGGGGGGAGGCCAGCGTACAGGTCGAGAGGGAATCCACGACAGGCGGGATGCGGACCGGCTGACTGCCTTGCCAACGGGGCTGTGTTTCGCACGCCGGCAGAGATTACAAGATGATTTCAAATATCCACCGCATGAGCACGCCCCGGCGGAGCGGGCCGCGCTTACCCGATGGCGCCGTTGTTCAAACGGGCGGATCCGTCCGGAATGTCTCCCCACCAAGCTGGTCTCGTGCCGTTGCGTCCCCATCCACGGGATGCCCTTTTAAAAAGTGCTTCACCCGCTAAAGTGCGGGGCCTCGTCCTATGAAAAAACGCCTCCCCCTGCTGCTGCTTTCCCTTTTCTTGGCGCCGGTTTTTTCACACGCCGATTCGGCCCTGTTAAAATCCGAGTTTATCTACGACTCAGGCCCCTATCCCTCGGTCCACGCCACGACCATCGTCGAGACGCAGACCGGATTGGTGGCCGCGTGGTTCGGAGGAGCGCACGAAAAGCATCCGGACGTGGGCATCTGGGTGTCGCGGTTCGTCGACGGCAAGTGGACACAGAGCGTGGAGGTGGCCAACGGGATTCAACACACGCTGGCCGACGGCCGGGTCGTGCGGCACCCGACCTGGAACCCGGTGTTGACCCAACCCAAGGGAGGTCCGTTGCTGCTGTTCTACAAAGCTGGCCCGTCGCCGCAATCCTGGTGGGGCATGCTCACAACCTCCTCTGACGGAGGCAGGACGTGGGCCCAACCGCGGCGCCTGCCCGAGGGCATCCTGGGTCCGGTGAAAAACAAGCCGGTGCAACTCGGGGACGGCAGCCTCCTTTGTCCGACCAGCGAGGAGATCAAGGCGGAGGCGAAGGGTGAAAAGGAGAAATGGACCGTGCACTTCGAGCGGACCCGCGATTTTGGGATGACTTGGGAGCGCACCGGCGGGCTGCACGACGGCAGGGAAATCCAGGCGATCCAGCCCAGCGTTCTTTTTCTGGGTGGAGACAGGCTGCTGGCGGTTGGCCGCTCGAGGCAGGGACGGATGTTTGAGATCCCGAGCGAGGACGGGGGCAGGACCTGGGGGGAAATGCGTCTGGGTTCGCTGCCAAACAACAACAGCGGCACGGATGCGCTCACGCTCGCAGATGGACGGCACCTCGTCGTCTACAACCATGTGGGCGGCGAACCCGGCAAGTGGGGCGGCAAGCGCACACCACTCAACGTGTCGGTCTCGAAGGACGCCCAGGCCTGGGGCGCCGCGCTCGTGCTCGAGAGCGACCCGGGCGAGTACAGCTATCCGGCGATTATCCAAACCAAGGACGGCCTAGTACACATCACCTACACGTGGAAACGCCAAAAGGTGAAGCACGTGGTCCTCGACCCTGCGAAGCTGTCCACAAAGCCCATCCTAGACGGCGCCTGGCCGAAATGAACGCCGCGGAGCGACGACATTAGCCCGCCAATCGCGCCCGGGTTTTTGCCTGCCTCACCCAAAAGTGGGTTGTACGGCCTCTCTGCGAGCCGGATGCTTCCTTGCTGTGAACACACCTGCCTTGCCAAGCCTGCACGAGATTGAGACCGCTGCGTCGGTGGTCTACCGCGAGTTTCAGGCCACACCCCAGTACCGCTGGGCGCTGCTGAGCGAACGCTTGGGCGCCGAATGCTGGGTGAAACACGAAAACCATTCGCCCGTGGGGGCCTTCAAACTCCGCGGGGGCCTCTGCTACTTTGACGCACTCGCCAAAAACAACCTGCTGCCGCACTCCGTAATCAGCGCCACCCGGGGCAATCACGGCCAAAGCGTGGGCTGGGCTGCACGGGCCCGCGGGATTCCGTGCACTGTCGTGGTGCCTTTGGGGAATTCGACCGAAAAGAACGCCGCCATGCGGGCCCTGGGGGTGGAGGTGATCGAGCACGGTAATGATTTTCAGGAAAGCCGCGAACACGCACTCCGGCTTGCCGGGGAAACGGGCGCACATCTGGTGCCCCTGTTTCACCCGGCTTTGTTGCTTGGGGTCAGTACTTACTGGCTGGAGTTTTTCCGCGCAGTGCCCCGGCTGGATGTGGTGTATGTGCCGATCGGACTTGGCTCCGGAGTCTGTGGAGCGATTGCAGCCAAACTTGCCACCGGCCACCGTGCGCGCATTGTGGGTGTCATCAGTTCCCTGGCGACAACCTATGCGCAGTCACTGCTTGCAGGCCATGTGGTGCCGTCGCCCGCAAGCACCGTTCTTGCCGACGGCATTGCAGTCCGGGTGGCGGACGCGGGCGCCCTGGAGATTTTGCGCAGCCACATCGACCACATCGTACAAGTCACCGATGCCGAGGTAGCCCAGGCGATGCGCGCCCTCTACACCGACACCCACAATGTTGCTGAAGGTGCCGGCGCCGCCAGTTTTGCCGCCGCCATGCAGGAGCGGGCCCAACTCGGGGGTCAGGTGGTTGGAACCACGCTGTGCGGGGGAAATGTCGACGCAGCACTGTTCGCCGAGGTGCTGGCCGGCAGACTGTAGCGCAGTGACGCAGGCGTCTTACTTGAGCGTTAGGGTGAGGCGTCGCAGGTCCATCACCTGCTTGCCGGGGACTTCCGGAGCGCGGAGGTACAGCTTGCCTTTGCCGGCCTCAAGCTGGATCTCACCAAGGGTCATCGTCCGAAAATCGCGCATGACCGATTCGCCGTTGTGCCGCGGCAGGGTGTCCTGGTCGTTTTTCATCGGACTATCCCACGCCTCGGCGAGCCGGCCCTGGAGCAGAGTGCCCTCGAAGGACAACTCGAGGGGCGTCCCAACCGCGTCCGCTGCGCACGCGTAGTCCAGGGTGACCACATAGGCGCCGGAGGTGACGACTTCGATGTTCCAAGCGGCTGCGTCCGTCGGTCTGGTCCAGTTCACAAAATAGGAGGAGTTGGGCGCCCGTCCGCTGCGACGCATCCCACCTTGCGGCTCGCCGTCCCGCGCTGGCAGCATGGTGCGGGGGAATTCACGGTAGCCGACTTGGATCGGCCTTGGATCGACGGCGCCCCCCGGGCCTTTGCCCGCCTTCCCATTTCCGGCTCCCGGGTCGGCAATTCCCATTTCCTTGCGCCAGCCGGCGGCCTCGGCGAGGAGCTCTTTGGTGAGGTCGGGCTTTTGTTCCTGGAGCGGCGCGGTCTGTCCCGGGTCGGCGACCATGTCGAAAAGATTGCCGGAGCTGTCGAGACGATGCGTCTCGGTGCGCACGCTGACGCTGCTGCCCCAGGTGTGAAAAAGCCGCCGCGGCGCCCAATCCGCGTCGACGCCGCGCTGGAGCAGGGGCGACAGGTCACGCCCGTCACGTGGTTCGATACCGGCCCGTTTAACTCCGGCGAGCGCCTCGAGCGTCGAAGCGAGGTCGATGGCGCCGGCAATGGGCTTCACCTGGGTGCCGGGCACGATCCTGCCGGGCCAGCGCACGAACAGTGGCGAACGGACCCCGCCCTCGTCGGTGCTCCCCTTGTGGCCCTTCATGCCGCCGGTCCAGCGATGGCCGTTGGGGCCGTTGTCCGAGAAAAACACCACGATGGTGTCCGGCTCGAGGTTGAGTTCCTTGAGCTTGGCGAGGATGCGGCCGACGTTGCGGTCCTGGTTCTCGAGCATCGCGAGGGCGCATCGCGTCTCGTCTGGGTTTTCCTTGTCGGCCATAGTGGCGGTTTGCGCGAGCGGCTTGTCCTTGAAGCGCGCCCAGTCCTCGGCGGGGGCCGACCAGGGCGAATGCGGGGTGGTAAAGGGCACGAAGCAAAAGAAGGGCCTGGTCCTGTGATGCTCGATAAACTGCAGGGCCTTGTCCGTGAGGACGTCCACAATGTAGCCCTTGGAGGGCTCCATGTCCCCGTTGTGCTCGAGCGGCGCGTCGAAGTATTCGCCCCAATGGCCGCTGGTATA
>JBIKSY010000002.1:0-68388 GCA_044348365.1 Chthoniobacteraceae bacterium | reverse complement strand
GGGGCACCGGCCTTCAACCAGCCCAGCATGGTGTGGTAGAGAGGGCTGCCCTTTTCAAAGCGTTTGCCCCCGGTGTGGGCGGCTTCGCCATCGGACTTGGTCAAAAGCAGGGACTCCTCGGGAACGGCAAGGTTCACCCGGCGTCCGGGAATTTCACGAGTGATCCGGAAATGGTCGGCGTCCGGGTCAAAGCCCCAGAGGGACAGTTTGAAACCGTCCTGACCGCGCGCCGCTCCGTGGCAGCGGTTGCACTCGGCCTTCATCAGGATGGGCATCACGTCGAGGCGGAAAGAAAGTGGGCGCTCGGCCGCCGGCGTATCCACCTGCACCGGGATGGTGGAGGAAAGGCCCTTCCACTGGATTTTCAGCTTTGTAGCGCCCTCGGCTTTCGGCTTGACCAGATTCTTTTCCACGGAGGCCTTGGACCCGTCCTCGAGGGACACGACGGCCTCGTCTGTAACGTCCAGATGGATACCGCTGTCCTGGATGACCCGAACCACGAACGACTGCTGGTCCGCCTTGTGGCGCAGGTGCACCGAATCGGGATACACATCCAGCTTGGGGGCCGCCTGCAAAAGAACGGGCGACGCACAGGCGAGGCCGGCGGCAAACGCGGAAGCGAAAGGCAGGGAGATTTTC
The DNA here is from genome assembly GCA_044348365.1 of Chthoniobacteraceae bacterium. GTDB lineage: Bacteria > Verrucomicrobiota > Verrucomicrobiia > Chthoniobacterales > Chthoniobacteraceae > Chth-196. Next base: position 67,749 of record JBIKSY010000002.1, on the reverse strand, counting down.
ATTTGGCGGCTGGGGAGGTTGCGGTTGCGGGAGCGGGGGCTGGAGTGGTTGCTGCGACCGGTTTGGGCGCTTCGGCTGCGGGTTTTGCAGCGGGAGCCGCCGCAGGAGCAGGTTTGGGTGCCTCGGGGGCAGGCTTTGCAGTGGGTGCTGCCGCGGCTGGCGGGGCTGGGGCCGGAGCAGGTTTGGGTGCCGGTGTTGCGGCTGGGGGCATTGGAGCGGGCGCAGCGGCGGGTTTCGGAGCAGCCGCAGGAGCAGGCGCGGCGGCTGGTGGCGTTGCCGGGGCGGCCGCAGCCGCAGCTTGGGCCGCCTTTGCCAAGGCCAGCACCGCCGGATCACCCCGGTCCACGCGTACGATACCGCCAGTGGCGCAGTTGGCGGTCAGAGGGATACCGTTCCTTTGCACGGTAAACTGGGCCGTGACCGCCTTCTGGATACCCAGAGAGGCCTCGGGCTTGGCCGAGAGGTTGAACACCAGTTCGGTCGTTTCCGGCGTCGCTTCCTGAGGCTCGGCGGTCACGCCGTTGGGCAGTCCCATCAGTTCGATTTTCGCCTTTCCTTCAAACGGCACCTTCTGTTCCAGCTTGAGCTTCATCTGCGCCGTGGCGCCCTGCGAAACGGAGGACCGCACCAGCGAGCCACCGAGGGGCGCCTCTGAGAGTTCGACCTCAAACAGGCCGGAGCTAAACCAGGTGGGGCCCTTCCCAAAATCCCCGGAGGCCACCACGCAGAGCTTCCACTTCTTGAGAGGTGCGTCCGGGCTGACGCTCAGGTTGATGGTCGCCTCCTTGGCCTCCGGGGCAATCTTGACAAGGCCCGCCGTCGCGATCCCGGGGGGCGCATACAGGAGGGTGACGTCCACCTGACCCTTGAATTCACCCGTGCGCTCCAGCTTGACCTTGAGCGGGAACTGGCTGCCGCGCATGGCGGGTGCCGCGGGCGCCTGCACGTCGATTCTGGCCGGGATCGGGGCGGCGACCGCGATGGGAAGGTTGTACTGCTTGATCGTGTAAAACGGGCGCTGGTTGCCATTCTCGCAAACATTCACAACGTGCTCCACGCGGAAGGAGGGTTGCGCCCCCTCAAGCGGTTCGGCAGGTGCGCCACTGAAGGTGAAAAGCTTCTGGGTCAAGGGCGCGTCAGGAGCCGCCTCGAACACCATCGGCACCGTGTCGACGGTCTTGTCTAAAACACCGGCGCTGGCCTGCACGTTGGCTGGCAGGTTGAGCGGATCCAACGCAATCGCTCCGGCCCAATCCTCGCGCTTCACACGGACAAGGGTCGCGTACCGGTTCCCCTGCGGGACGACGACTGCGCGCCGATCCTGTGAGGAGTTGATCGTCATCTCAGGCAGGTAAATCTTGGTGCGGGGCGAGGCCTGCACGGCCTCGACGCGGTACGCAAACAGGGGCGCCCCGCGTTCCAGGTGGTCCCGGATTCCGAGGATGAATTCCGCATCGGCTGGGGCGGTCCAGCGCAGGTAGCTGTCAGGCACGCCGTTGTCGTCGTTGGTACCAATGCTGTTGCCCTTGGCGTCGTAGATGTTCAACACGCTGTCGATGGGCGAGCGCAGCGCGCGGCCGTACACCGTGAATTCAAAGATCTGGCCCTTTTTGGCTGAGAACCGGTAGAAATCCCGCTCCTTGTCTTTCTTGAGAATCCCGTTAAAGGCTGCGGGCAGCGGGGTGGCAGGTCCGGAAGCCTCGGCCGGAAGGGCAACCTGACTGCCGCCTTCGATGATGTTGCTCAGGTTGCTCACCCGCACCGGCACCGGCGTGGGGGAGGTCACTTCGGAGAGGGGCAGAACGCCGCCCATGGATTCCGCGGTCGCACCGGGAGAGGCAGTCACGCGCAGGTCCCCCTTCGGATCGCCCAGCAAAGTGAAGGCGGTTTGTTTGCCAGCAGGGCCTCCACCGGGAAGGGCCGCCAGCGGCCGCGGGAAGTCGCCCACGTGCATCAAATAATGGCAGTCCCCGACTCCGGAACGGGTGGCGTCCCGCAGGCTCAGTGTGTACTCCCCTGTTTTTGGAGCGGTGACTGAGAAGACTGGGTTTCCCCTGCCAAAAGGAGTGCTGCCAACGGTTTTGAACACCTTGCCATCCGGGGTGCGCACGATGAGTTCCGGGTCGTAGGGATTCTGGGTCTGGAGCTGCATCCCGGTGACTTCCACGCTGAAACGCTGTCCCTCAGTCAGGTTGATGATGAAGGTGTCCTCGTCCTCCCCCTGGGTGCGGCCGTACACCGTGGTGTTAAGGGCGAGAAGTTGGGGCTCTGGAGGGGCGTTGGGATCGACCACCTTCGGGGCAACCGGGGCGGCGGCCACCGGTGTAGCCGGTGTAGCCGGTGTCGCGGCAGGGGCGGCGGCCACGGGAGGCTTCGCTGCGGGTGCCGCGGGTGCGGGAACAGGGGCCCCCGGTGCTGGCGGAGATGCGGGCGCCGGAGCGGCCGCAACGGGTGCGGGTGGCTGTGGCGCGGCGGCTGCTTTCTCCGCGGCAATCTTCGCTTCGGCTGCAGCCTTCGCGTCTGCCGCGGCCTTGGCTTCGGCGAGCTTCGCCATCTTTGCCGCTTTTGCCGCCTGCAGCGCGGCGATCCGCGCAGGGCTGTTCACCACTTTTGGGTAGGATTCCTCCACCAGAGGGAAGGGCGACACAAAAAAGATGCGGACGTCCGCAACGCCGGAGTTGGTGACAACTCGGCAGGTGTGTTCTCCGATATCGGCGTCCGCCGGCACCCGGATTTTGACTGTGAACTGGGCGGCCTCCGCCTTCACCGTGGTGACTTCAAACCCCGGAGAATCAAAGAGAAGCGTGCGTGCGTCCGCGAGGTTGCTGCCGCGAAACACCACCTCCTGCTCGGTACCGCGCTGTGCCGCCGCCGGATAGCAAGAAGCCACCCTCGGAGTGCCCGCGCAGGCCGTGGTGCAGGGAGAGGCGAGGGCTGCCAGGGCCAGAAAAGAGGCGGTGGCCTTCACAAGGGAGGAGCGGTCCGGGGAACCGGCGGAAGTGCGTTGCATGAGGGGAGTGCGTTGGCGAGCGGTGTATTCAGACAGAGGCGGGGACGCGGACCATGGGGCATTGGCTTTTTCTAAAAGCTGCCTGCTGAAGCCGCGTCCCCGCACTCAGGGTTTTAAGACTGCTGTTGCTTCCTTTGAACGAGACTAGGCGAGCAGGTCGGTCATCACCTGCCCGTTCTTAACAATGGCTGCAGGGCGGCCGCCGGGGGCCATCAGGTTCTTGTCGGGACGAATCCCCAGTTGATTGAAGACCGTGGCTGCCATGTTCTCAACCGTGAGCGGATCCGACTCGGGCTCGGCGCCCGTGGCGTCGGAGGAACCGTAAATGAGGCCCTTTTTGAAACCGCCACCTGCGAAGGCCACCGAGAAAACACGCGGCCAGTGGTCGCGGCCGGCGTCCTTGTTAATTTTGGGGGTGCGCCCGAATTCGGAGCTGACCATGACAAGTGTCTTTTCCAGCATCCCGCGCTTTTCCAAGTCGGTGATGAGGGCCGCGTAGGCCTGGTCGAAGGGGGCAACGTTGGATTCGATCGCGCGGGCGATGTTGTTGTGGTGGTCCCAACCACCGAAGGTCACGGAGACAACGCGCACGCCACTCTCAACAAGGCGGCGGGCCATCAGCATCCGCTGGCCTGCCTGATTGCGGCCGTAGGCGTCCCGCATCGCGGCGGGTTCCGCGGCAAGGTTGAACGCCTCGCGCGCCGACTGCGAGCTGAGCATCGCGTAGGCGGCGTCGTAGAAGGTGTCCATGGCACGCAGGGCGTCGGACTGTTCCAGATACCGGAAGTGGGAGTCGACCGTGTCCAGAATCGAACGGCGGCGATCAAAGCGCTCCTGGGACACCGTTGTCGGCAGCGAAAGGTCGCGCACCTTGAAGGCGTCTGAAGAGGGTTCGCTCCCGAGTGCGAAGGGACCGAAAGCGGTCGAAAGGTAGCCGGTGCCGGCGAATTCATTCGGTTGGTTGGGCACGCAGACGTAGGGAGGCAGTTGGTTGCGGGAGCCCAGTTCGTGCGAGACGACCGACCCGATGGACGGGTAAGCCAAGGCTGGTGAAGGACGGTACCCCGTGAACATGTTGTGGGTGCCGCGCTCGTGGGCTGCTTCGCCGTGCGTCATCGAACGCACCACTGTGAGGCGGTCGGCGATCTTGGCCGTGTTCTTCATGAACTGCGAAAACTTCACGCCGGGAATGCTCGTGTCGACGGTTCCCAGGGGGCCGCGGTACTCGGAGGGCGCCAAATGTTTGGGGTCCCAAGTTTCCTGATGCGCGGCGCCGCCGGGCAGGTAGATGTGGATCAGCGACTCCGCCTTGGCCGCAAGAGGAGCAAGCTCCTGACTCTCAGCAGCGCGCAGCTTCAGGAGGTCGCCGAGGGAGAGGCCGATGCCGCCTGCAAGCCCTGCGTACAGGAATTCGCGGCGTGAGGGTTTGGAGAACGGATCAGCGTGGGGAGACTTAGTCGAGTCCATGATCTTGTGATGTTTGTGATGTGGTCTGAAGCGGAGCCACTGTTGGCCCCTTTGTTTGGTGGATCCAGACCCGAGAAACTTATTAGTTAAAAAACTCACTAGACAGCCCAAAATTCCAACAGGGCGCAAAGACGGCCCCCCTTCTGAAAATCGGGTCCCTTCGTGGGTCCGGACGCTGCTGCTGTTTGATTGTTCGGTTTTGTATCTAAGTATTGGTTGATAAACCCATCTTTTCCGCCGGATTCAAACTGCTTGTCGGGCCTCCATGGCTCATTGAAGGTCTTTTTATGACGCACGCTTCCCCGCTCGCTTTGCTCTGCGATTTTATCCGCTTTCCCAGCGTTTCAACCGATCCTTCCCGCAAAGGGGCGGTTTCCGCCTGCGCGGAATGGCTGGCTTCCCATCTTCAGGGCATCGGCCTTTCCTCTCAGGTGCTCCCCACCCCCGGTCATCCTGTGGTGGTTGCCCGCAACGTGCACAAGACTGGCCGGCCGACCGTCCTGATTTACGGCCACTACGATGTCCAACCCGAGGAACCCCTCGCCGCCTGGACCACCCCCCCTTTCGACCCCCAAATCCGCAACGGCGTGCTCTTTGCCAGGGGTGCTGCGGACAACAAGGGCCAGATTTTCGCCCATGTCGAAGGCGTTGCCGCCACGCTGAGGGAGCACGGGGACCTGCCGGTGAACCTGATCTTTCTCATTGAGGGGGAGGAGGAGATCGGCAGCGACCACCTTGAGGCCTTTTTGGAGGCGCACCGCGCGGAGTTGCAGTGCGACGTCATTGCGGTGTCCGACACGGGGATGGTGGCGGCGGGGGTGCCGACCCTCACCTACGGGTTGCGGGGCATCGCGGCGATGGAGGTGCGGGTCAACGGTCCCGCGACGGACCTGCACTCGGGCATTTACGGAGGAGCGGTGCGCAATCCGGCGGTGGTTCTGGCGCGGTTGGTGGCCAGCCTGCATGACGCAACCGGGGCCGTCGCCGTGGACGGGTTTTACGAGGGGGTCCTCCCGCTGGCGGACTGGGAACGGGCGGCCTGGGCGAAGGTGCCCTTCGGAGAGGCGCAGATCGAGGCGGTCACCGGAACGCGGGCCCTCGGCGGGGAGCCTGGTTTCTCGGCCTTGGAACGGATTTGGGGCCGGCCGACAGCCGAGCTCAACGGGATTGGTGGTGGGTTTCAGGGGGAGGGCACCAAAACGGTGATCCCGCGCACCGCCTTTGCGAAGCTGACCTTCCGCCTGGTGCCGGCACAGGAGCCGGAGCGCGTTCTTGAGGCCGTCGAGCAGCACCTGCGGCGGGAATGCCCGGAGGGGGTGACGCTGGAGATCCACCGCGGACACAGCGGGGAGCCGTATGTGTGTGATCCACACTCGGTCTGGGGCGCGGCCGCCCAACGGGCCCTGCGCAGGGCGCTGCCCGGACACGAAGTGGCCTTGATCCGGGAGGGGGGGAGCATACCCATCGTGAACACTTTCAAGCGGGTACTGGGCGTGGACACGCTCCTGCTGGGGCTGGCGCTGCCCGACTGCAGGGCCCACGGGCCGGACGAAAACTTCCCGGTGGCCAACTTTGAAGCCGGCATGGCCCTCAACCGGGCCCTGTTGGAGGAGCTGGCCAGAGGGGGCGGTACTGCGGCTGTTTAACCCGGGGGCCGGCGCCCGTTCACCAGCCTAGCGGTCCGCGATCAGGTGTCGGTTTTTCCAGAGGTAGCTCAGGCCCGAGCCGACGGTGAGCGCCACGGCAAGACTCAGCAGGACCGAACCGAGTGGCTTCCAAAGCATCTGCTGGAAAGGGAGGGCGGGCACCCAACCCTGCCTCTCCCATTCGGCGAGACTGAGCAACAGCAAGAAGTAGAGGATCATGATGATCTGCCAGATCGTCTTGTGCTTGCCGAACCGGTCGGAGGAAAGCACCACCCCCTTGGCGGCGGCCAACTGGCGCAGGCCGGTGATCAAAAACTCGCGGCTGATGATGACTATCGCCACCCAGGCTGGGACCGCCGGATGGCCGTCGTAGTCGAGTGCGGCGAGGCAAATGAGGCCGGTGGCCGTCAGGATTTTGTCCGCCAGCGGATCCATGAGCGCGCCGAAGTCCGTGATGAGATTCCGGCTCCGGGCGATGGCGCCGTCCGCATAATCCGTGAGGCTGGCGAACCCGAACAAAAGCAGCCCCGCAGTGCAGGCCAGCGGCACTTCCGCCTGCAACACCAGCGCGAGTACGGCGGTGAGGCCGAAGCGCAGGAGGGTGAGTTTGTTGGGAAGATTCATCTGAGAGGACCGCCGGGTTGCCCCGCGGGCCGCGGCAAAAAAAGCGGCGCCGGCCCCGGACCACCTGATGGAAAAGCCGGTTGCCGGCGCCCCATTGTGCCGATAGCCTCCGCCATTGCTCAATCTGAAACCCAAAACTAACTAATAAAACATGTCTGGAAACTGCGATATCGGTCTCATCGGCTTGGCTGTGATGGGAGAAAACCTCGTCCTCAATATGGAGAGCAAGGGCTTCTCCGTGGCCGTGTACAACAGAACGAGCGCCGTGACTGAGAAGTTTGCGCAGGGCCGCGCGAAGGGCAAAAACATCGTTGCCTCGCACACCCTTGAGGAGTTCGTCGGCTCCCTCAAGCGACCACGCAAGGCGCAGATCATGGTCAAGGCGGGTGCTGCGGTGGACGCGGTGATCGACCAACTTGTGCCGTTGCTGGAGCAGGGCGACATCATCATCGACGGTGGCAACTCGCTCTGGACCGACACGCAGCGCCGGGAAAAGGCGCTCGCTGAAAAGGGCATCCGCTACTTCGGGGTGGGTGTTTCCGGAGGCGAGGAAGGCGCGCTCAAGGGGCCTTCGATCATGCCGGGCGGCTCGAAGGAAGGCTGGGAGTTTCTGGCTCCGATTTACACCACGATCTCAGCCCACGTGGACGGCGAATCCTGCTGCCGTTACATGGGCGCGGACGGCGCTGGCCACTACGTCAAGATGGTGCACAACGGCATCGAGTACGGCGACATGCAGCTCATTTGCGAGGCCTACTCCATCCTCAAAAACCTGCTCGGCCTCGACGCGGCGGAACTCGGCCGGATTTTCACGGAATGGAACGGAGGCGAGCTTAACAGCTACCTCATCGAGATCACCTCGCGCATCTTCTCCAAAACCGACGCCGAGACCGGCAAGCCCATTGTCGACCTGATCGTGGACCGTGCCGGCCAGAAGGGCACAGGAAAGTGGACGGTCGGACACGCCGTGGAAATGGGCGTTCCTCTCTCCACGATCTCCGCTGCGGTGGAAGCACGCATCCTCTCCTCCCTGAAGGAGGAGCGCGTTCTGGCCAGCAGCCAGTTGGCGGGCCCTGCAGCACACCCCTACACGGGCGACCGGCAGGCGCTTATCGACGCGGTGCGCGATGCGCTCTACGCCTCCAAGATCGTCTCGTACGCGCAGGGCTTCGTCCAGTTGGGCGCGGCGGCCAAGGTGTACGGCTGGGAACTCAACTTCGGGGACATCGCCACTATTTGGCGCGGCGGCTGCATCATCCGAGCCCACTTCCTCAACCGCATCAAGCAGGCTTACGAACTCAACCCGGCGCTTAAGAATCTGCTGCTGGACCCCTACTTCAGCGGCATCCTCGCCAAGACTCAGGAGCACTGGCGCACCGCCGTCAGCGCCGCCGTTCTCAACGGCATCCCCGTGCCGGCCTTCGGTTCCTCCCTCGCCTACTACGACAGCTACCGCGCGGAGCGTCTCCCCGCCAACCTGTTGCAGGCACAGCGCGACTTCTTCGGCGCCCACACCTACGAGCGTCTGGACAAGCCCGCCGGCCAGATGTTCCACACCGAGTGGATGCAGTAGCCAGTCTCCCGCCGCCCCCTTCTGTGTAAGCCGGGGCCTCGCGGTTGAAAAAAGGGACCGGTCCGCTCTGCGGCCGGTCCTTTTTATTGAGATGTGGCTCTCCCGTTGTCCGTTCCTTTGCCGGCTCGCAGCCAAAAGTATTGGTTCTCTGGAACCCTGCAAGCGCCGTGCGTTTGGTTTCAGCCCCAAACTCCAGAACGCCACCCCTTCGCGCTCAGCTTGGGAGTGGCTGGGCGACGCCTTTGGCCCGCTGCTCCATCAGCAGGGTCTTAAGCCGTTCAACGATTTCGGGATGTTCCTCGGCGACGTTGTGGAGTTCGGCGGGGTCCTGCTGCAGGTCGAACAACCGGGGAACGCTCTGCTCGCGCCGGTCGTTTGCCTGCGTCTCTGCGGAACCAAGCAAGTCCACCAACGGCCCGGAAGGCTGCTTTCCCTTCGGTGGAGCACCTGTAGGGGCGATGAATTTCCAACGGGCGTCACGGATAGAGAGCAAGTTGGCCTGAGTGCTCGAGATCAGGGTCTCACGCCCGGCTCCACCCGCCAGTGCCGCGGAGGTGTCGACCGAATCCAGATTGAGGAATTCCGTTGGATCCCCGCCGCCCACTTTGGCAAACACCGCGGCCAAATCGACCTGCGAAATAAGGGCGTCGGACACCTGCCCAACCGGCGTGTGGCCGGGCCAGCGCACAATGAAGCCAACCCGGGTCCCGCCTTCGAGAATGCTGTACTTCCCACCACGGAAGGGACCTGCAGGGGTGTGAGCAGCCAGCTTGTTCAGCTCGACTGCCCTGTCTTTGTAGCCGTCGTCCAGCACCGGACCGTTGTCGGAGGTGTAGAGGACGAGGGTGTTTTCGGCGAGTCCGTGTCTGTCGAGTTCGGCGAGGATCCGGCCGGCCTGGTCGTCGAACGCGACCACGGCATCGCCACGCGGACCGAGCGGTGTCTTTCCGGCATACCGCGGATGGTGCACCCGGGGGACATGGTTCTCATGCGAGGCATAATAGAGAAAGAACGGCTTGTCCTTGTTGCGCGCGATAAAGGCGCAAGCCTTTTCCGCAAAGGTGTCGCCCATGGTCTCATCCTGCCAAACCGCGGCCTTGCCTCCCTTCATCCAACCAATCCGGCCCACGCCGTTGACATGAGCCATGTTGTGTCCATGGGACCAGTCCATTTTCAGCTTTGCGCGCTCCAAGTCCGAAGTTAGGTCAGGATCCCCCGGATAAGCGCTCTTGTAACTGACTTCAATCGGATCCAGCGGATCGAGGCCTACGACGGAACCGTCCTCGACGAAGACCGTCGGCACGCGGTCGCCCGTGGCGGCCATGATGAAGGAATAGTCGAACCCGAGCTGATTGGGCGACGGGGAGATCTTCTTGTTCCAATCCACTGTTCCCGCACCAAGTCCGAGATGCCACTTGCCGACAACGCCGGTGGTGTAGCCCACTTTTGAGAGGCTTGCGGGCATGGTCGGTCGGCCCGGAGCGATGATGAGACGGGCGTCACCCGGCAGCACGCCGGTGCCCTGCCGCCGCCAGGCATACTCGCCGGTGAGAAGCGAATAGCGCGACGGCGTGCAGGTTGCGCTGGTGCAATACCCCGAGGTGAAGCGCGTGCCCTGCGCCGCAAGTTTGTCCAGATTCGGGGTGGGAATGGCCTTGGCCCCGTAGCAACCGAGGTCACCCCAGCCGATGTCATCGGAGTAGAGCAGCACGATATTGGGCGGTCGCTTCTCGGCCGCGAGGGTCGAGAAGACAAAGGTTCCAAAGAACAGAGCGACGAAAGACAGGGCGCTTCTCATCGTTACTTTCTAGGCCCGCGAACAAGAGAAATAAAGCAGTCAAAAGTCAGCCGAGCAAAGGGCGCAGCGCCAGCCGGTTCTCCCAAGCCAACCGTCCCGACAACTTGCTGGCGCACAGTGTACTCCCCTGCCCCAATGCTCACCAACCGGCCTCACTCAAAACTCGCGGCCGCGCCGCAGTGTCTCCGGCATGCCAAGTCGAAAGAAAGCAATTCCAGCAACGCATCCGCCAACTCCAAGGGCCGGGCCCTAGCCTCGACAAAACAGCTGCTTTGAAGACGCCTGCACAAAAACCGCAAATCTCAACGTCGCCGCCTCCCAGTTCAGCAGGGCGGAGGCACCGGCACCCCACGGCCTTCCTAGGCAGGGGCGCCGGACAGTCCCGGAGGCAGTTCTGTGACGGGAGCCCCGGTCTCTTCGAGCTTACGGAGCGGCGGAGGCTGCGAGGAGGGGCGCGGAGGAGGGGCCGGCGGATTTTGGATGCTGCCCGTGCTCATTATTTCACGGATATGGGAGGCATCCAGCGTCTCGTACTCCAGAAGGGCCCGGGCGATGATCTCCAAAGTCGTCTTGTTCTTGATGAGCAGTTCCTTCGCCTGCTTGTAAGCGTTGTCACAGAGGGAGTGGACTTCGTGGTCAATCTCCTGCGCCGTGGCCTCGGAATAGTTCCGGTTCCGGGAGATGTCCCGGCCCAGGAACACATGCTCCTGATGTTCGCCGTACTCGACCATGCCCATCTTGTCGCTCATTCCCCACTCGCACACCATGCGGCGGGCGATGTCGGTGGCCTGGTTGATGTCGCCGCGAGCGCCGTTGGTGACGTCCCCGAAGACGATTTCCTCGGCAACGCGCCCGCCCATGATCATGACCAGCCGGTCCAGCAACTCGTTTTTGCGCTGGGTGTATTTGTCCTCAGTGGGCAGGTACATCGTGCTCCCCAGAGAGGGTCCGCGGGGGATGATGGTCACCTTGTGCAGGGGATCGGTGTGCTTGAGGAGGAGTCCGAGCAGGGCATGGCCCGCCTCGTGATAGGCCGTGTTTTCCTTTTCCTTGTCGCTCATCGCAAGCGAGCGCCGTTCCTTGCCCCAACGCACCTTGTCGCGCGCCTCCTCAAGTTCCTGACGGGTGATTGCCTTCAACCCGCGCCTTGCAGCGAGCAGGGCGGCTTCGTTCATCACGTTGGCCAGTTCGGCTCCCGAGTAGCCGGGCGTGCCTCTGGCGATCAATCCCAGCTCGACGCCTTCGGCCAGCTTCACCTTTTTGGCATGCACCCGCAGGATCTCCTCGCGGCCCTTCACGTCGGGAAGAGAGACGGTGATCTGACGGTCGAAGCGGCCCGGCCGCAGCAGGGCGGGATCCAGCACGTCCGGCCGGTTGGTGGCGGCGATGATGATGACCCCCTCCTGGGTGTCGAAGCCGTCCATCTCCACAAGCAGCGCATTGAGGGTCTGCTCGCGTTCGTCATGGCCCCCGCCCACCCCGTGGCCCCGGTGCCGGCCGACCGCGTCGATTTCATCGATGAAAATCAGACAAGGAGCGCTTTTCTTGCCCTGCTCAAACATGTCGCGCACCCGGCTGGCGCCGACCCCGACAAACATCTCCACAAAATCGGAGCCGGAGATTGAAAAGAAAGGCACGTCCGCCTCACCCGCGATGGCCCGGGCCAGCAGGGTCTTGCCCGTCCCGGGGGAGCCGACCATCAAAACCCCCTTGGGAATGCGCCCGCCCAGCTTCTGGAAGCGCTTCGGATCGCGCAAAAACTCGACGATTTCCTGCACCTCCTCCTTGGCCTCCTCTACGCCTGCCACGTCCTTGAAGGTGACCTTGTTTTTCTCGCGGCTCATCATCCGGGCCTTGGACTTGCCGAAGGTGAGGGCGCCACGTCCTGCGCTCCGGATTTGCTGGCGGAACAGGAAGTACAGAACCAACAAAAACATGGCCACCGGCAGGAAGCCGACCAGTGTGGAAGCCATGACGTTGGCGTCGGAGCGCGGATTGGCTTCCAAACCGTTTTCGCGCAGAAACTCACGCAGGTCCGTGTTGTAGCTGAGGTTTACCTGCGAACGGAACCGCTCCGAGGACCCGTTTTCAGAAAACTTGGCCCAGCCCTGCAGGTGGTCGTTCATTCCGCCCACTTCGGAGACAAGATCCAAGGGTTTGGAGGTATCCACCCATTTGTTGAGGACTGCGGAGTGAAAGGCGGAGTAGGGCACCTCCCGGATGGGGCCGGCCGGGTTACGGTAAAGGAAAGCCCCGCCAATCAAAGATGCCGCCATCGCCAACAGCAAAAGAGCCTTCCAATTGAACGAGGGCTCCCCCCCGCTGCCTCCGTTGTGACTGGGGCGCTGCCGCTGGGGACTGTTGCGGGGTTCTGGATCAGACATAGACTTTCTTTCGTGAGCTAAACAGGAAAACTGAGGGTGACCGGAGGAAGGGCGGCGTCAGAGAGGAGGGACAGGGCGGGACAGGGCGGGACAGGGCGGAGGAATCGAAGGGAGGGGAAGGCGGACAGGGAATGGGTCGAACACGCTAACAGATCATTTACCTAAATCCAATGTAGCACTTTTCATCAGCACGGCAACTGTGGGTGCAGGCACCTGAAATCCAGCAGAGCGTTATTCGACACAGGCCGCCCGGCGCGCTACCCTCTATGACACCCATGTCGCCTGTCCTCGAGAGCCTCCTGAATGAAGCCCGCCTGCGCCTGCGCGACTTTTGGAGGCGCCTGCCCCTCATTCACCGCCTCTGGCACACCGCCCAGTTTGTGGGCCGGCGACTGGCCCGCCGCCCCCGGACCGTCACGGAAAGCCCGAACCTGCTGCCCCTGCTCATCCAGGTGCTGGCGGCCTTTTCCAAAGCGGGGGCAAATGTGCTGGAGGAGGAAATCGACTCCTCCTTGGGGTTTCTGCGTCACGACTTTCCAGAGGCCGTCTACTCGGAACTGCGAAGACTCTTTAAGCACGCCCTTCAGGAGCAACACGATCTGGGGGCCATGGCACAAAAGCTGGCGGGGCAGTTGAGCACGGACCAGAAGATCATGCTGGGCGTGCAACTCTATGACCTGATCGCCCGGGCCGGAATGGACCGCCGGCAGTTGGTGGAGTTTTACTCCTTCATGACCCAGCTGGGGATGGCGGCACAGGCCATCGACATCGTCTACCAACTCAGTTCCGGCGACACGCCCGATCCCTCGGTCTACCAAACGGGCAACTCCCCCCTGGAATCGGTAAGCTTCGGAGCCAGCGGCTCGGCGGAGGACGTCGGGCTCAAGAGCCTGCACGAGAAAGAGCGCATGCTAGCGTTCCGCTACCACGAGTTGCTGCTGCTCAAGAACCTGTCCTCCCCCAACGTGGCGGTGCGCGGACGCCCGCTGAAGCCTGGGGATTTTTGCCGGATTTACCCCGGGCAACGGGTGCTCCTTGGCGAGGAGGTACTCAGCCATCAGGAGCTTGTCTATTATTTCAACGCCAAGAAAAACGTTTCCCTCACCCAGATCTATCTGACGCTGGACGCCGGAGGAGAGGTGGAGCTGCAGCGGGAGCGGGAGCGGGACAGCGCGCTCGAGGTGCGGTTTGGGCTGAAGGTGCAGGTCAGGGCGCTGCGTTCGACTCCGGCGAAGCTCAACGGGAACCGGCTAGTGGCGGGGGCGCTGGTGGAGGCGGCCCTTGACGATCAGCTCGTCTTTGAAAACGGTTCGGAGCTGCCCCTGAGCGACCTGCGCAGGCGGGCTCGGGCGCTCGGGGGCCGGTTTCAGCTGAAGGCCTACAAGACGAGCTATCTGGTTTCGAACAATCCCAGCCTTCTCGACGTGGACGACATCCTGCTTTCGCCGGGGACAGCAGGTGAGGTGCTGCTCCGGATTTTGTGCGATTACGAGCACCGGGTGGGCACGCTGGAGGTGCTGCACTCGGACCGGCCGCTGCAAGTCGGGGGACAGGCCCTTCCGGTGGGAAGCCGCTGCGCGCTGGAAGACGGGGCCACCATCCGGCTGGATGCCGGCCAGGTGCTCCGGTGCGACTTTGCCGAACGCATCATTGAGGAGGAGCGCAACGTTATTTCCACACTGGAACTGCGCGATCTGACGTGCCGCTTTCGCAAGGGCCTCACGGCGCTGGACTCCATCTCCTTCAGCGTGAGCCGGGGCGAGATGGTCTGCGTGATGGGGGCGAGCGGCTCCGGAAAATCCACCCTGCTGCGCGCAATCGCCGGACAGCTGCACGCGACCGAGGGCCGGGTCCTGCTCAACGGCCAGTCGCTCTATGGCGACCTCGACGCGCTCAAGCACTTTGTCACCTACATTCCGCAGGACGACGCCTTTGACGATTACCTGACGATTGAGGAGAACATGGATTTTGCGGCGGCCATCCGTTCTCCGCATTTGTCCAAGCGGGACCGGGCGAGGCGGGTGGAAAGCAAGCTGGTCGAACTGGGACTGGCGGAGCGGAGGGATTCGCTGGTGGGAAGCGCTGTCACAAAGCTGCTTTCAGGCGGGGAGCGCAAGCGTCTCAACATCGGTCTGGACATGCTTTCGTCGGCGGACGTGTTCCTGTTTGACGAGCCGACCAGCGGCCTTTCCTCCAAGGACTCCGAGCACGTGCTGGAGATCATCCGGGGGATGACCCACAACAAGATCATTCTGGTAACGCTGCACCAGCCGACCTCGAAGCTCTTTCAGATGTTCACCAAGGCGCTGCTCCTGGACAAGGGGGGGCGGCTGGCCTTCTTCGGGACGCCTCAGGAAATGCTGGCCTACTTTGCCGAAGCGGAGCACGAGCAGCAGTTTGGCACCGAACTTGGCGGCTGCCCCGCCTGTGGCACGACGCGGCCCGAGTTTATCTTCGACGTGCTCGAGACCCCGTTGCGCGACCTGAGCGGCGACGTGATTTACGAGGAAAACAACCGGGGCCAGCTGGTTCCTGCACGCCGTTTTTCACCCGATTACTGGAAGGAAAAGTACGACCTGTTCCGGCTGCTGCAGGACATGAAGCAGGTCAGCGTGCGCGAGAGCCCCGTGCCAATACCCGCAGTGACCCCAGCCCTGCCCGTCGGCCAGCAGCGGCGCCTCAAGCTCAGGGAGGAGTGGACGCAGTTTGGCACCTTCTGGAAACGGGCCTTCCACTCGAAGCTTCGCAACCGGGGCAACCTTGTCCTCACCCTCCTCGTGCCGCCAGCGCTCGCGGCGGTCATCGCGTGGGCCCTCTATTTTACCAAGGACGAATCCGGTTCCTACGATTTTTCGAGCGCCTTCCACATCCCCACCTACATCTTCATCTCGCTGCTGGTTGCGATGTTTCTGGCGCTGATGAACAGCGTGGACGATGTGATCCGGGACCGCAGCCTGCTCAACCGGGAGCGCAACCTTGCCACCCGCCTGCCCTACTACATCCTGACCAAGATGGGCACACTGACCCTCTTCAGTGCGGTGCAATGCGCGCTGTTTGTCGCGGTGGGAAACTGGATTCTGGAGGTCAAGGGCATGTTCTTTCCCTACTGGTACTTCATGCTGATCACTGCCTTCAGCGGCGTGGCGCTCGGGTTGGTTGTTTCCTCCCTTGCCACCTCAAGCAAGATGGCCGCCAACTTCGTCCCCCTGGTGCTTATCCCGCAGCTCATCTTCAGCGGGGCCCTGGTCAAGTACGAGGAAATGAACCGCGACCCCGACCTGCTGTACACGCTGCAACGCTGGTTCATCGCCAATCCGGACCCGAAAAATCCAGATACGGAGTCGCGCGAAGCCTCCGACCGAACCCTGCGGATTCCGGCGATCTCGCGCCTTGTGGCGACGCATTACAGCTACGAGGCGCTGGTGGTGGCGCAGGCGAAGCTCAACCCCCTCGCCCGCCGCCAGGACGCGCTGCAGGAGCAAATCGACAATCTGGCCAAGCGCAAAAACCGCACCGAGGCGGAGACCCGCAGGCTGGAAGATCTCAAACAGGCCCTCATTGAGGTGAGCGTCCTCCAGTCTGATTCCGGGCGCGATCTGGACCGGCGGATGCGCGGCGTGGACCGCGTTCTGAGCGGAGTGAGCCTCGCCGACAGCGGCCTCTCTTCGGTCGGGACCCGTCTCAGCGCGCAGCGCCGCTACAGCAACCAAAAGGTGGGCGAAATGGTTTACAAGGCCGAGACGGAGCAAAGTGACTACCGCCGAAGCCGGCCTGCGAACGTCTTTTTCAGCCCGGACAAGTACGTCGCCGGGATCCGGATCAACGTGTACCTGTGGAACAGCCTCGTTCTGATTTTCTCAAGTGCCGGCCTGCTGGCCCTGCTGCATGCGATTCTCAGCAGCCAACTCCGGCCTGCAGGCAAGTCGATCGAGGAGTAACGCCGGTGCCGCACGGGGCGCCAACCCCGGCGGGTGCCTGCTTGCATCGGCTTCCGCCAGTGTCTGGAATATACGCATGCACAGCCACACCTCCGCCTCCGAGCCTTCGGCCAAAACGCCCCCGCTTCGCATTGCGCAACTCGACGAGATCCCGGCAGTCCCCTGCCCCTGCGGGCAGGCGCGGCGCGCCTTCCACGCCACCGACAACCAGTTGGCAACGGTGCACCTCACGGACATCTCCAAGGACAGCCGCGCACACTACCACAAACGCATGACCGAGATTTACATCGTGTTGGAGGGGGAGGGTTTTTTGGAGGCGGACGGCATATCCTACCCGCTCAAACCCCTCACGGCGGTCATGATTCCCCCGGGCTGCGTCCATCGGGCCGTGGGAAACCTGCGCCTCATCAACGTACCCATGCCGCCCTTCGACCCCGCAGATGAATTTGAGCCGGCGGCCGAGGCAGTGTCCGCCCCCGAAGCACACTAGCGTACGCAGACCAGAGGACTGGCCACCCAGTGCACGGGCCTCCGCTCGGGCGCCCTCCGTCTTCACCCGCCCCGCCCCAACAACGGGGCGCCTCGCCAACAGTCCCCGGGCGGCGAGTCAGTTTTCGGCGCGTCCGGATGGATCCAACCGGGCAGAGGCGGGCTGGAACGCCCTTACATGGAACGCCGCCAGTCATGGGCGCCGTCCCTCCCACGCTGTCGCCCTCGGCCGGCGGTATTCCGAGCCGCGGGGGGATCCATTTGTTCGCCTCTCAGTGGTGCTCGAAAACCTGCTCCCACGACGCCTTACAATTCCCGTCTTCGACCCGTATTCGCGAAAGCCGTCCTACAAGTCTTGTGCCGTCCGGCTGGAACCCGTTGTGGAAAACACCGCCCGGGGTAAGGCTCACGCTGGGTCTTTGCTTGCAAAAAAAGTGTAGTAACTGCCCGCGGCGAAAAACGTCCCGTCCTCGTGCGAGCCCAGCATGGCCTCTACCCAGGCCCGTCCTTCCTCCTCGGGCAGGATGCCCAGCGCCGGAATCAGCCGGGCAAACCCCCTGACACTCGACAACCAGAAATCCCCCCGGCCGCACTCTGAAAAAAGCTCCGAACGGTGCCGCTCCAGTCGGAAGCCGGCCGCCTTGAGGAGTCTGGGGAGCTGGCGGCAGATGTCCGGATGCGTCGCAATCGCCTCCGCCAGTTTTTGATCCACCGCCCTCATTCTTCCGTACTCCGGCAGGCCGTAGGTCGTGCTTGCGTGGTCCGCGTCAAAAACAATCAGGGTCCCTCCCTGCTTGAGCACTCGGTGCGCCTCCCGCAGCAATGCCTCGGGCCCGGCCACGTGGCTCAGCAGCGTGTGCATGGCGATCAAGTCGAACTCCGAATCCCCGAAGGGCAGGCCTCCCGTGTCCACCTTGCGCCATTCTATCCGGGATCCCGGACTGAGCGCCACAGCCGCATCCAGCAGCCGCTGGCTCACGTCCGCACCCACCAGCGCGGAGCCCGGATGCAGCCTGGCCTCAAACGCCCGGGCCACCACGCCCGTACCGCAGCCCAGGTCCAGCACGCGAAGTGGTACCTCCGCCGGCACCTGACTGACGTAGGCGCCGATCATGCCGGCGAATACCGGGTGCCGTCCGCGTTCCTCCAGCCGGGTCACCATTGCCTGAAGGGTGGCGTCGCTTTGCCGGTCTGGGTTGTTGTAGGGATCCATTGCGTTTGGGGCCGGGGGCGCGGGTGGAAGGCTGCCTTTCCCCGGCGCGGGCCTTCCCGCGGGGAGCGGTGGGCAACCCCGGGTTGAAAAGTGCGTCAGTCTCGGTGCGTGACGGGCGGAAAGTTTTTCGAGAGGAGCTCCACGGCCTCCCGCTGCCCCTCGGCAAACTCGGGTCGGTCGACGGCATTGTGAAGCTCCGGTTCGTCGCCGGGATGGGCATAAAGCTCGCGGGCGAGGACGCCCCCGGTTTTCCAGTCGCGCCACTCCGTGTACCGGACCCGCGCCGTGCGGACGGAATACCCCATCGCGTCGGGCACCCCGCTCGGCGTGCGGTCGTAGTAGGCGGGCCGCGGGTGTTGGGTGAAGGCGGCCGGCTTCACGGCCGCGCTTGGGTTGTCGAGAATCGGCAGCAGGCTGGTGCCGGCCAACCCCGCCGGCGACGGAAGGCCGCAGGCCGCGGTGAGCGTGGGGAAAAGGTCGACCAGTTCGACAAGCGACTGCGTGTGTTGGCCGGAGGCGCGCGCGCCGGGTCGGGCGAGCAGCAGCGGCGGGCGCGCGTCGTACTCGTAGTTGGAGGTCTTCCCCCAGAGGGAGTGCTCGCCGATGTGATAGCCGTGGTCGGCCACAAAAACGACCAGCGTGCGTTCCGCAACACCGCTCCGGTCAAGCGCATCCAGCACCTTACCCAGCTGTGCGTCCATGTAGGAGATGTTCGCAAAGTAGCCGCGGCGCATTTCCGCCACCTGCGCCGGCGTCGGCACTCTCCGGGCACTGGCGGGACCAAGCACCTCGGTACTTTGGTGGAAGGCGATCTCCGGGGCGCCCTCGGGCCGTGCGGGGTTGAGCACCGGGAGTTTTTCGGGCTGGTAAAGGTCCCAGTATTTTTGGGGGGCATTGAAGGGTGCGTGCGGCTTCCAAAAGCCAACGGCCAGGAAGAACGGCTTGTCCTTCACCTCGCGGAGCACGCGCACGGCTTCGGCGGCAACCCGGCCGTCGTAGTAGGCTTCATCGGGCACGTCCCGGCATTCGGTGATGGTCGTGTTTCCGTACTTCCAATTGCACTCGGTCGCGAGGTTCGCGGGTGTTTCCCCTGCCACCTGCGGTGTGTCGTCGCCGTGGTTTGCAAAGTGCAAAAACTCCGGCGTGCTCCACGAGCCCGGGTCCCCGTGTGTTGCCGTGTGCCAGTTGTGGAAGATTTTCCCGGCACAGCGCGTTTCATAGCCGTGCTCCTTAAACCACTGCGGCAGCGTGGTGACGCCCGGGTTGGGCGTCCGAAGGTGTGTGCTGTTGTTCCAGACGCGCAGCGCATCGGGGCGCAGACCGGTGAGCAGCGAACTGCGCGAGGGGTTGCACACGGCCTGCTGACAGTAGGCCCGGTCAAACGACACGGCGCGGCGGGCAAGCCGGTCGAGGTTCGGCGTGAGCGCGGGCGAGCCGTAACAGCCGGCTTCGGTGCGGTAGTCGTCCGCCATGATGAAAAGCACGTTCATCGGCGCGGCAAACGCGAGCGAGGGGAGGAGGAGGAACAGAACGAGGCGCAGCATGCCGACAGCAGTAGCAACGGAGGCCGGGTGAAACCAGCGCGGTTGTCCGCCAGTCGTGGCCTTGCCCGAAATCACCTTCTCTGGCATCCGAGGTTTTTGAGTGGTCTGAATCCCAGGGTACTAGCGCACCACCTCGGTGCCGAGTCCGGCGTCGGTGAAGATCTCCTGTAACAGGGCGTGCGGAACGCGCCCGTCGATGAAGTGCACCTTGCTGACGCCCTTCTCCAGCGCGTTCAAAGCGGAATTGACCTTGGGCAGCATCCCGCCCGCGATGATCCCCTCCGAAACCAGTTGCTGGATCTGCGCCCGGTTCACCGAGGAAATCAGGGTGCTTGGGTCGCGGTGGTCCCGCATCAGCCCGGGTACGTCGGAAAGGTAGATCATCTTCGCGGCCCGAAGTCCGCCGGCCACCGTGCCGGCCGCAATGTCGGCGTTAATGTTGAGCGCATTTCCGGCGGCATCCTGCGCCAGCGGTGAAATGACGGGGACGGCCTCCGCCGCAATGGCGCGCTCGACCTCCTCAAGCCGCAGGTCTATCACCTCCCCCACAAACTCCAAATCCACCCGCTCCCCGCCCTCCTCCTGGGGGGCGAGACGCCGCCCAAGCAGCACGCGCTTTCCAGGGATTCCAACAGCGCGTCCGCCGCTGGCGTTGAGGTGCCGGACGATCCCGGGGTTGATCTGGGTGTCCAAAACCTCCTCCACGATTTGGATGGCAGCGGCGGGGGTCACCCGCAGGCCGTTGACAAAGCGCGCCGGCAACCCAGCATCCTTCATGCGCTGGGTGATGGCCTTTCCGCCACCGTGGATAAGCACCGGGTTGATCCCCACCGCCTCTAAAAACACCACATCCCGCAGCATGCCCGCCACCACCGCGTCGTCTTCCATCGCGCTGCCGCCGTATTTGATCACGAAGGTCTGACCACGGTATTTCTGGATGTAAGGCAGAGCCTCGATGAGGGACTCCATGCGGGAAGGGACGGGTTGAGTCATAAAGCGAGGGACCCAAGTGCTACGCGACGGACGCGGTTGCAACCCGAAAAAACATCGCCCTCAGGAGAATTCCTCCCGCCGGCCCAAAGAAAGGGCGGTGCTGAAGGCGCGTAAGGGCAAAAAAAATGCGGGCGAGTCGCCACCCCTGTCGACTCGCCCGCGGAAGCACACCCAGATGATGTAGCGGCTTCCACTCTTACTTCGCCAGCCCCTGCCAGCGCGGCTGTGTCTGGCGTCTTTATTTCAAAAATAACCCTCCCCTCCTGCAGAGTGGTTCGGGTAGCACGGCGGTGCGCTAAAGCGGGCCTGACCGGTACCCGATTTTCTTGAATCTCTGCGTGAGTTCCACAAGCGGACCCTCCACCCCGAGCCGTTCCAGACTGGACGCCCCCACAAACCCAACGCAATCCGTCCGCGTGCACACCTCCGCGGCATCCTCGGGGGTGGCAATCGGGCCGCCGTGACACAGGAAAAATATATCGCTGCGTACCGCGCGCGCCCCGTCGATGACCTCCTGGGTTCTGCGGACGGCCTCGTCCATGGAGCAACTCGCACCCGTGACCCCGATGGAGCCCCCCACCGTGGTGCCCACGTGCGCGATGATCGCGTCCGCACCCGCCTCCGCCATGGCGCGCGCCTCCCCAGGGGTGGCCACGTACACAATGGAGAAAAGATCCATCCTGCGGGCCAGTCCCACCATCTCGAACTCCTTCTCCACCCCCATGCCGGTTTCCTCCAACACCCTCCGGAAATGGCCGTCCACAATCGTGTGTGTCGGAAAGTTGTTCACCCCTGAAAAGCCCATGTCCTTGACCTTGCCGAGCCAATGCCACATCCGACGCCGTGGATCCGTGGCGTGGACCCCGCAAATGACGGGGATCTCGTCAACAACCGGCAGCACCTCATATTCTCCAATCTCCATCGCCACCGCGTTCGCGTCTCCATAGGCCATGAGGCCGCAGGTGCTGCCGTGGCCGGACATCCGAAAACGTCCCGAATTGTAAATGATCAACAAATCCGCCCCGCCCTTTTCAATAAACTTGGCCGAGATACCAGTGCCCGCGCCGGCCGCGATGATCGGTTCGCCTCTGTCGAGTGCATCCTGAAGGCGGTCGCGGACCTCCTGCCGCGTGTAGGGGTTTCCTTTTCCAGTCCAAGGGTTGGGCATAGCAGTGTGGTTGGTGTGTTAAAAGCGCTTCCCGAGCTAACCTTCCCTGCGCACGGATCCAAAGCACAACTTCCAGCTTCCCCCCCACGGCGCTCCCGCAGGACACATGCAGACTTGCCTGCAGCACGGTGCCGGAGGGAAATGGGCATCCGTGGTCTGCCTTTCGCTTTAGATTTTCTGCGCACCGCCCCAGCTGCCTTTCAAATCGCCCCGCCCATGTCCGGACAAACCCCCTTCACCACTTCGCTTACGCTCGCCAGCAATCCCGAACCTCGGTGTCCGTGCATGCTGCTACTTGATTTTCAGACCCGTCTGCCGGTGGCCGGCTTTTTCCTGCCCTCCCTTGAAGCCCTCCGCGAAGGCACCCCCTGCCTGATGCGGCCTCCTCTCTGCCGAAACAAGCACCTTGATCCCGCAGCCAGCCGCTCCGGTTTTTGACGGGCCTCAGGCTCCCCTTGCTCCGGCGGCCGCACGCCGCACCATTTCCAAAAAGGCGGCCTCCAGCTCCGCCACATGCCGCCCCGCGTTGCACACCGTTTCCCGGACACGCCCGCGCAACGTTGCCCGGACCGCGGCCAACCGGGGCAGATTTCCGGCCAGCGCCACAACCTTCGCGAGGTAATCGTCCTCGGTCTGGACCACGAACTCGGGCAGTCCGATCCGGCGCAACAGGCTGCCGGCTGCGCGCTCCGGCGGACTTTTCCCCTCGAGCGTCACGCAGGGAACGCCCATCCATGCGGACAACAACGTGACCGTCAATCCGTTGTAGGGAAAGGGGTCCAGCGCCAGATCAATACGATGATGAGCCGCTAAAAACTGCGCGAGCGGCCGGCGCTCCTGCTCCAGCAGCCGTTCCGGCCCGATCCCAAGCCGCCCCAACTCCCGGCCAAACCGGTTGCCCGGACGCCCGAAGAAAAGGAGGCGTGCCTCCGGAAGCGCCCCGAGCACGCGCGCCCAGAGAGCGCAAACTGCGGGCGTTACTTTTTCCAAGTCATTGGTACAGCCAAGGACGAGTTTTTCCCCGGCCTCCGCCGGCAGTGGATTGGGCTCGGGCGCCTCAACCGGAGGACAAAACACCAGCGGCCCACTCTCCATCCTCCAAAGTTTTTCGGAGTTAAAAGCGTCGCTTTCGCCGGGCGGGTCCAGCAGCGCATCGGTAATCCGATAGTCGATGGAACACATTCCCGTGGTCTGCATAAGCCCGATCATTGTTACCTGCACCGGCGCCGGCTTGTGCGCGAAGGCGGGAAGCCGATTTTCGGCCGTGTGGCTGGAAAGATCCACGAGGACGTCGATTCCATCCGCCCGCACCTGGTCTGCAAGGGCCGTGTGCCCGAGCGCAGCCACCTCCCTCCAGTGTTCGGCCATGGCGCGAAGGCGCTCCGTGACTGCGTCCGAATCGGGCCGCGTCATGTAACAAAAGACTTCAAACCTCGTGCGGTCCTGGTGCCGAAGCAGGGGTTCGACAAAAAAGGCCACCGAGTGGTTGCGGAAATCCCCCGACACATACCCAATCCGGATCCGGCGCCCCCCGGCAAAAGGAGCCTCCCAGCGGCCAGTCCCCACCGCCCGCTGCCGTAACACCGGCTCTTCAAACCGGGCGGCGTAGGCCCTGAACTCGCCGTACCGGACGGTGCGGTCGGCCGTTGGAATGTAGTTGAGCGCGGCAAGCAACTGGCTGTGCAGCGCTGGATTTTCAGGCTGCAGGGCGACGGCACGCCGCAGGACCTCTACCCCCTCCCGCTGACGCCCCGTTTGCAACAGACCCGCCCCTAGAAAACCCAGCGTTGCCGGCGAATCCGGCGCCAGTTGCAGCGCCCCCTCAAGGGCGGCCACTCCCTCAGCCGTTTTTCCCAAACGCAACAACTCCGCGCCCAGCCGACTGCGTGCCTCGGCGTTTTGAGGGTCCAACCGCACCGCGCTGCCAAGGCAAACAGCCGCCTCCGCGCAGCGTCCCAAAAGAGCGAGGGTCATGCCCAGTTGCAGATAGGGAACCGAAGAAACCGGCTGCCGCTCCAGCGCCGAACGGAAGGCGTCACAGGCCCGGTGCAGTTGGCCGCTGTGGCGCAGACGTACGCCAAACGCCACCCACTCGGGTCCCGAGGCTCCGTCCCCTGTGAACGACTCCACCGCCGCGAGGTGCCCTCCGGTTGGGCCTGCCACGGTTACCTCCGACGGACCGGCCTTTTCCAAGCAGGCCTCAGCCTCCGCACCCCGCCCAAGCGCTGCGTATACCCGCGCCAAAAAACCGCAACATTCAGGAGAGTCCCCCTCCAGTGCCTGCAGGCTCAGGGCGTAAGACAAGGCCTCCTGCGGCCTGCCCTTCCATAAAAGGATGGCCGCTCCGCCGCGGAGCGCCGGCGCCCAAGCCTTATCGTACTGTAAGGCCTGCCGGAACAGGGCGAGGGCCCCGTCAAAGTCTCCCAAAATGCAGGAAAGCACCCCAATTTCATGATGCAGCCCGGCACTTCGCGGCTCGCAGGCCAACGCCTTGGCATACAGGGCGGCGCTTTCCCGGTAATTGCCGCCGGAAAGCGCCTGCCTCGCCTCCGCCGCAAAGCCGGCTGCGGCTTGGGCACTCATTTCGGGAGCGTTGCGGTCGTTGCAGCCTCTCGTGTCGAGGCCTCGATCAGGTCGCTCAAAATCCGGAACACCTCCCTTTCCACCGCCAGTGATTCCGGATCGCGGGCCCCCAGCGGATCCTCTGCCTCGAGTTTGAGACGCTTGGCTTTGGTATCCCCCAAAAGTAGCCGGGCAAACCGCACCCCCTCCTGCGCGGGCGGAAGGGCCGCCTCCCTCTCAGCGTAGGTGCGATGAGCAGTCTCCAGCACCTGGCGTCGCGCCTCTTCCTGAAGGCTCAGCCGGTTTTCACGGCGCTCTTTGCGCAGTTGGTCGCGCTCGGCCACGATTGCCGTAAAGTGAGGCGACTCGTGCACCCGCAACTCGGAGCGCGTCCGCAGCGAGGTGAGCAGTCCCAGCGTCACGGTGCCGGGCTGCAGCGTCACAAAGGAGGGGATGGCATCGTGCGGCAGGGGGTCTGTCAGGGCGGCCTCTCCCTCTCGGGGCAGGTCGAGCGTGGAAGGAAGAACGATGTCCGGACGGACGCCCAAAAGCTGAGTGGACTGGCCGCTGACGCGATAAAACTTACCCACCGTGAGAGCAAGCCCGCCGATGGGCAACCGGGAACGGCCGCTGAAATATTCCCCCAGTGGAATGGTCGTCTGCACCGATCCCTTCCCAAAGGTCTGCTCCCCGCCCACCAGCACGGCCCGGCCGTAATCCTGCAAGGCGCCCGCCACCAACTCGCTCGCAGAGGCGCTGCTCCGGTCGGTAAGCACCACGAGCGGCCCCCCGTACAACGGCTGCCGCGTCTTGGTGCGCACCGGTGAAAGCACCTCCAAATCACTGTCAGGCGTCCGCACCGCCGCAATCGGCACGTGCCCGCAGAAAAGGCCCCCCAGCTCAATCGCCTCGTCCAAAAGCCCGCCCAGATTGCCGCGCATGTCCAAAACCACCCCGTCGACTTTTTCCGCCATGAGCCGGCGCAAAAGCACCCCGACGTCACGCGAGACGCTGGCGATTCGTTTCTCAACCGCACGCGAATCGTCCCCGTAAAACCCGGGCACCACCAGCCAGCCTTCGCGCTGGCTGGCCCCGCCTCCGGAGGGTTGAATCTCGACAATCTTGGCGTAGGCTTCTCCCTCGCGGCTGCGCAATTCCTCTCGCCGCAATCCGAACACAATCCGCTGCGCCGGATCTGCCCCGCGCGAAGGAGCCACCCGCAGCCGGACCAGCGCGCCCTTGCGTCCACGCAACAAGGCCAGCGCCTGCGCCATGGGCAGGCCTTCCAGCTCCTGAAACTGTCCGTTTTCCTCGGCCACCGCCACAATCCGGTCGTTGACCCTAAGCCGTCCATCGCGCTGGGCCGGCCCCCCGGGCAACAAGGCCGAAACCCGCAGCCCGAGCGGGTCCGAGTCCAGACTCACTCCAATGCCGGTCCGTGTCAGGCGCAGCTCGTTTTCCGTCTCCTCCAGCTCCTCCTGGGTCAGGTAGTCCGAATGGGCGTCGCTGGCTCGGGCCAGGGCAAGGAGTGCTCCGGCCAGCCGCTCCTTGGGACCGTCCTGCTGGACGGACTTGGCCAGGTTCTCGAGCCGCTTGCGCACCTGGGCGCAAGCCCTGTCCAATGGCACGCCCTCGAGCCGGTAGCCGAGCAGGTCTGCACCAACTTGAGAAACCCACTCCGAGTGCGCCGCCTGCGCGTCGGCCGGCCAGGACGCCTGTTCCCGCGTCAGCTCGATTGTCCAGGGCGAGGAAAACTCCCACTCCCCACCCGCAAGCCCGACCGCGGTCGAACAGTAGGTGAGGAGCCGGACCTTAAAACGCTCATGGATGAGGTTCACCGGCTCCAGGTCCCCCGCCCTCAAACGCCCTGCGAAGTTCAGGCCGAAGCGCGAGCGAAACTCGTCCAGATCCGTCTGCAACAGACAAAGCCGGTCCGGATCGAGGATTTCAAAATAACGTTCCAACGCCCTTTGGGAAAAATGAAAGTCCAACGGTTGCCGGAGGTAATGCTGCGTCTCGAGAAGACCGGCGGCGATGGAGGCGACCTTTGGCCAGTAGGTGGCGGCAACCCTTCCCGCCGACTGGCGCGCCGCGGAGTGGCTGCGGGACGGGAGGCTGGGACGCACCGCGGGGCTCTCCTTGGGGCGCACCGCCTCCACACCCAGACCCGAACCGGTTTGTAGGCCCACTCCCAGTGCCAGCGCAAACGCCACCCAAAGAAAGGAGAGGCTCCTTCCAAGCAGGCGGGCTCCCGGGGCAGGGAAACGGTGAGGTCGCATTGGGGTGGGTGGAGAAAAACAGGCAGGATGCGTTCGCCTCAGACCGCCAACGGCGGGAGGGAACCGCTGTTAAACGCCTTTGCCTCGGGCGAGCCGAACCATGGCCGCGTATTCCTTGAGCAAAACCTTCAGCGGTTTTTGGAAAACCTCCACCTTGGTCCCCACGTCGACCGTCTCAAACACCCGGACCACATCTCTGGAGCGCATCCGGATGCAGCCCCAGCTGACGGGCGCTCCGAGCAACCGCTCCTCCGGCGTCCCGTGAATATAGATGCAGCGCTTGAAGCAGTTGGCGTTCTGTTGTTCCAGCCCCCGCAGCCACAGGATGCGGGTGACAATCGGATCCCGGCCGGGCGCATTCGGACGAAGTACCTCCCCGGTGAGGCGGCGCTCCTTGAAAACGGCCCCCTCCTGGGCATGGTCTCCGATTTTTTGCGCCACCTGCATCGTGCCCAGCGGCGTGGCATAGCTGCCCCACCTATCGCCCAGACCAAACTTGGAGGTCGAAACCGGAAACCGAGAGACTTCCACCCCGTCCCGCAACAGCACCATCTTTTGGTCCGCCACGCTCACCAGAATCCGGGTTTCAGTCCCGTTAGTCCCGTTAGTCCCGTTAGTCCCGTTAGTCCCGTTAGTCCCGTTGGCCCCCTGCAACGCCGCCAACGGCACAACCACCGCCGCCAATGACAATGCAGCCAAAAAACCAAGCTTGGACCGGAAGCGGTTCATACAAAGGAAGTGCCGAAGAAATTAAAGGAAAGCGCGTGTGTATAACCTTAACACACAAGGACTGACAAATAAAGGCACTTAAAATACCACTTCAACCGTGGCTGCGGGCGCCCCTGCCCCACTTCCGAAAAGGCCGGCTCCGCTTTCCCCCCCGAAAATGCAGGATTCTTAAAACCAACACTTTAGCCAACACAAACCGGTCTCTTTCCGCAGTCCCTGCCGCGCGGACTCCACTCTTTCACCACACCAGCCACCTGCGGGAAAGGTTGGAAGAAATGCTTGGGAGCAATATTTTGGCCGGCTCCCAGCCAGCTCACAGAGTGCCACGGGAAGGGGTGGCTCCTGGGGTAGGACTTGAACCTACGACCAATCGGTTAACAGCCGATCGCTCTACCACTGAGCTACCCAGGAATTGGAGTGCAGCGGGCCGTGATAGTTACCTCTCAAACCCCGCCGTGTACACCTTTTTTTCAACGCCTTGGCAACCGCAACCGCGCCGCCCCCAGCAAAACTCCACCGCCTGCGTTCCAATCCTGCAAGCCTCGTTTTCTTTGTGCCGCAAGCCCATTTTCCGCTGGCCTCGCTGGGAGCCAAACCGCCACCCTTTCCCCCGATGCACCCTGTTCTTGTAGCGCCCTCCATCCTGGCCTGTGACTTTGGCCGTCTTCATGATGAAATCCGGCGCGCTGAGGCGGCGGGGGCGGACTGGCACCATTTGGACGTGATGGACGGCCACTTTGTGGACAACATTTCCTTCGGACCCGCCTTTGTGGAGGCCAGCGCCGCAGCCGCCAAAATTCCCGTCGACACCCACCTGATGATCTCCCGGCCCGACCATTATCTGGGCCGCTTTGTCAAGACCTCCCGCAACATCACCATCCACGTCGAGTCGGACTGCGACGTCTCGGCCACGCTGCGGGCTATCCGCGCCGCCGGCTGTACCTGCGGCATTTCGCTGCGTCCCGGCACGGCGTTTTCAGCCATTGAGCCCCACCTGGATGCCGTGGATTTGGTGCTGGTCATGACGGTTGAACCCGGTTTTGGGGGACAGGCCTTCCAGCCCGCCATGCTGGAGAAGGTGCGTTCCGCGGCGCTCCTCCGCTCCGATAGAAACCTCGCCTACCGGATCCAAGTCGACGGGGGTATCAATGCCGAGACAGGTGCGCAGGCGGTTGCGGCCGGGGCGGACACCCTAGTCGCAGGGACCTCGGTTTTCCGGGCGCCAGACATGGCCCAAGCGATCGCGACCCTCCAAGGCAGGTAGATTGTAACCTCCAAAGCCCTCAGGCCCGTCCTTGGAGTCGCCGCTCGGGCGCGCCGCATTCGCTTTGACTGCGCGCCAGTTTCCTGCGCCAGCCCGCTCAGAGCGGTCCGAGCCTCCCGGGCTTACGGCGGTTCCGGAGTCGAGCCGGGGGCGCCTTGGATAGGCCGCACACGGCGGCGCAATTCCTGGCCTCCGGGGGCGCCTCCCGAGGCGGGGGTGGCTCCTGCGGGAGCCGGTGGGGTCAGGGAAGCCCCGGGACGCGGCACGCCGCTCATTCCCGGACGTGGGATTGCCGGCCTGGCGGCTGAAGTGGTGGGTGCCTTGCCGCCGGGGACCCCCGGCTTGCCCGGTTGCGGTGCAGCAGAGGGCGGCTGCCCGCCACCGCCGCTCGCCGCCAGGGCTGCCTGGTCGAATTCAACACGGCCCGTCTCGGCGCCCTTTTTGAGGACCACCACCGACTTGGCGGCGATGGCGGCTTCCTCGACTGAAACCACTGAAATGCCCTCGTCGCTGGGCTTGTCCCCGGTCAGGACCAACCGGGTGGACAGGTCGCGCGAGCGCACAAACACGGTGTGCACCTCCTTGCCGTCGGCTCCCCTTTTCTTGGCGAGGCCGGTGATGACGAAATTGGTGGAGAAGTTCTCCGCCGGCGGAGCCGCCTCCGGGGCGGCTGTGGCCACGGCAAAGGGCGATTTTTCCAGAAGGGCGGAGTAGCGCGAAACCGGAAAGGGTTTGGGAAGATCCGCACCCGCGGCCTTGGGCGGCAGCGCCTTCGCAGCAGTTGCGGGAAGCTCCGCAGCGACGGAAAGCTCTCCGGAGGCAGCCGGGTTCTCGGGAGGGGCGGGGGCAGGATCCTGCGCAAAAAGCGCGCCTGCAGCCCAAAAAAGGGCGGCCGCGCAGGACAGGGGGAAAGCGGAGTCCGGGGGTGAAGCTTTCATCAGCGTGCGGCAAACCATTTGGCGACAGTGCAATCGCACAGCATCTGTGTGGCGTCGGAGGGATCCACCCGCATCCGGGACTGCTGGATCACGAGAAAGCGGTCCGGCGCCTGCAACTCTGCAAAGAAGGCACACACGCCGCGCCAGGGACCCTTGAACTCAAATTGGACGGGCACTGCGGTGATGCCGCCGTCGGTTTTGGCGGAGGCAAGCTGCTGCTTGGCAAGGGTGAGGCCGTGCTTGGAGGCGCTTTCCTTCAAGAACGTGAGGAGGGCGTTCCCCTCGGTCTGCTCGCTTCCAAGCTTGGGCTGGACCTTCTGGAGCCACTGCGCCCGTTGCTCCCACAGGGGGGCGGTCGCTTCCAGTTCGCGAAGGCTGCCGGCGAGGGTGGCCTTCTGGGCGAGTTGGGAGTTGAGCTGCAGCCGTGTTTTGGCAAAAAACTGGAACACCACCACGTTGAGCAGCACAGCAACCAGCACTGCGACGATGCCCACCAGGCGCTTTTCACTCTGAGACAGGTCGCTTAGCTTCATCGTTTGGCCCCCGGCAAATCCACCCGCCCGCTCACACGAAACTGCGCCCGCTCGTTGGGCAGGATGTTGGGGTTGGGCGAATCAATCTTGAAACGCCCAAGCTCCTGCTCCTTGCGCAAACGGCCCACGTACTCGATCGCCTCCGCCACGTTTGCGGCCTCCCCCGAAAAGGCGAACTCTTTGGGACTCATCTGAAACTCCGTGATGCGGATGTCCGCCGCACCGATGCTACGGGCGATCTGGTGGAGCACCTCCACAAGGTAACGGGAGGGCTCGACCGCGGCCTCCAGCGTCCGCCACTTGGTCTGGCGCGCGTTGGAAAGCTCGACCTTGGGCTGGAGGTCGGCGATTTCCGAATCCATCCTACCCACCTTCTTCTTCTCGAAGGCCAGCCATCCGAAGCCCAGTGCCAGCACCGCGGCGTAGGCGGTGAAGGCCCACTGGAGGCGGTTGACAAACCGCCCCTGCTTCTGGCGGCCCTGTTCCTCCGCGGACCAGGAGGCCGGCACCCAGTTGCCTGAAATCTCGGCCACGGGCGCCACCGGAGCGTCCTCCACGGGCACCCCGGGAAGGATTTCCCGCACCTGCGGCACCCACTCGGGCACACTAACACGGGCCGAAGTCACAGGACCCGGCATGGCCCCGGCCAATTCGGCCCCCAGCAGGCTGCGCTCGATCTCCGAGGGGTCCGGAGCGGCGCCTTCGGTTAGCAGACCCTCGAGCCAGACCAGCTTGCCCTCCACGGCCACCATCAGGACCGGAAGGGAGCATTCCCGCCACAAGGCAAGCACGACCCCTTTGCCGGCAAAACTGCGGGCCACTTGGACGGCGTAGACGCCCACCTCGGCGGGCGGACGACCGGAGGCACGGAGCGGTTCGGCGCACCGTTTCAATTCGGCGAGAGGCACCGTGACCGCCAGCACCCGCACCCCTTCCTCCGCCGGGCCAAGCTCCTCCAAGTCGAAGACAAAATCTTCGGCCGTGTAGGGCAATAATTTTTCCAACTGCAGTTGGGCCATCGCTAACAAATCTTCCCGGGGCGCCTCAGGCAAAACAAAGCGTTCCGTGACAATCGCGCTGGAGGGCAGGAGAAGGGACACCCCGATGCCTGCGGGCAGTTTCTCGCAAACCTCTGCGATCGTGGCACCCGCACACACCCCGCCCGCTGCTTCCGCCCGCCATCCTTCCGGGGCCGGAGCCAGTTGGGCGATCACTGCGCTATTACGGGTTTTCATTCGATCCAGGAACGTATCTGTTGGTTCCCTGTGCCTTTTCGTACAACCACCTGCAGTTGTCGAACGACTTTTCCGGAGTAGCCCTCACAAACGATGCGCACCGTCCGCTCATTCACGGTCACCAAGGGTGCCAGAAGCGCCCACTGTTTTTCACCAAAACCCAGCGCGGCCCGCACCTGGTCGCCCGTCGTGTACTTGGGATCGTCCTCGGTGTGCAGCACCTGGTCCTGCCCGGCTCGGATCTGGAGCCAGCGCAACACCTGCGTTTCTCCAAAACCAGGTAGCAGCCGCAGCAGTTCCTCGGGAATCTCCATCAAATCCAGCGGACCGGTGCTCTCGAGCGTCAGCAGTTCCTTCCAACCCGGGTAGGTGGTGAGGGGTTCCAGCCCTGGGATCCGTTTGAGCTCGTCCAGATTTTGAATCATGCGGTTGGCGGGATGGTAGGTGGGCGAGTCCTCCTGGCCGTTGGGCCGTGTAATGTTGTCTCCGTCCACATAGTCCATGAGACAATCCATCAGCCGGTCTCTAGTGATCAGATCGACGCCGATGACAAACTCCAGCCACTGCTTGAAAAGGTTGCGTCTTGCAGCGTCGTTGCCGGTCAGCACCCATGCAAGGTTGATCCGCCCTCCTTCGCTTTCCACCGTCACACGGTAGCCCATCCCCGTCACCGGTTCCGCCCGCAACAGCGAACTGAACCGGTCCACCTTTGGATTGCTCGCCACCGCGTACCCGGAGTGCGCCATCGCCATCGCCTCCGCCCCCCGCGCGTCGTCCCCGTGCTCCTGCACCCGTTGCTGCAGCCAGAAAAACCACCCTGAAATCGCGAGGGTCAGCACCATGATAGACCAAAACACCGCGAGCAGCGCCGAACCGCCTTCCCTTGGCACGCGGCGAACCAACCTCACCCGAGGTGTTCCTCTCCGTTTCATGGCCGCTTCTACTAGGTCCTCTTTCATTGAATGCGTGCGGAAGGCACCGGCAGTACGATTTCAAACGGTTCCTCCCCCTCCCTGCGCCACACCTTCATGCGCACAAGCGTGGGCCGTGTGTTGGTGTCCTCCCACTTTTCCTGCCAGAGCCCCAGCGAGGGGTGGAAGTAGGCAAACTCGAGCGCCACGATGTCGGGCAGCAGCGTGATCCATTCGTAGGAGCTGTCGGGTTCGGTCACCAGCCGGCGCCGGATCCCCAAATCCTGCCGCCGCGAGGTGGACGTGCGCGGCTGGATGGTGAGGGTGACCGCGTAGTCGTCATCCGCGGCTGCCGAGGTCAGCACGCCCAGGCCCGGACGGGCAATCCACTGGAGTTCGTCGGCGGGCACCATGCCGTAGACGTGGTGCACTCCGCGCAGGACGTCGTTCTGCTTGAGCGGCAGCCCCGCCAGGATTCCCTGCACGTACCGGACCAGCCCCTGCATGGCGACCGACTCCACCTGGCTTTCCCGGGTCGTCTGGAGCGCCAGCAGCTGGGTGCCCACCAACTGGTACATGGAGATCAGCAGCATTCCCAGCACGCCCACCCCGACCATGATTTCGAGCAGCGTGAAGCCTGCAGGCCTCCGCTTCACAAAAACCGGGCTGGACGCCCGTGGATTAGCCCCCGGCTGGATAAGCATAAAACTTGAGCTGTTTGACCGCCTTCACCCCGCCGCCGTTGAGCCAGCTGAGCTCCAGGTTCACCTCCAAAATGCCGTCCACCACGTTCTTATTCTGGTCCACCAGTTCCAGCGGGGTCACCGACTGCCGGACGCGCATCCCCGTGAACTCCCTCTTCAATTCGACGCTCAGGCCGTCGGAATACGGCTGCGCGCCCGACTCCAACTCCCGCATCCAATTAACCAGCGCCCGCTGCGCACGGGCATCCTCCTTCAAAATCACCCCGGACTGGATGCCCGACTCAATGCACCGGGCCAGGGCCAGCACCGCGATTGCAAAAATCGCCGTGGCCATCATCGCCTCGAGCAGGATGAAGCCCGGGGCGGGACGCTTCCCCGCTCTGAACAGCTGCCTATGATGGGTGCTCTGACTCATCGCCTAGTACGTTTCCACACTCAGTTCCTCCGGATCAGGGACCAGCGCGTTGAACCGGAGCGCCCAGCGACCGGCGGTGCCGCTGTAGTAAATCTCCACAGGCTCCCGCACACCCGCAGGCCAGAAGCTCCATTCCGCCAGCGGTTCCCGGTCACGCGCAGCGACCCGCACCAGAGAGAGTGCCTCGTTCTTGTCCACGGCGAAAAACTCCCCCGCCGAAGCCTCCTGCGCCACGGCCTCACCGGCGCCCAGCAGGTTCTCCTCCACGGGAAGGCCCTCGGTCACCATCCGGATGCCCTCCTTTTCCCAGATCAGACG
The DNA here is from genome assembly GCA_044348365.1 of Chthoniobacteraceae bacterium. GTDB lineage: Bacteria > Verrucomicrobiota > Verrucomicrobiia > Chthoniobacterales > Chthoniobacteraceae > Chth-196. The sequence continues at coordinate 34,014 of JBIKSY010000002.1, read as the reverse complement.
CACCTCCCCGCGGGTGGATTTCGCCAGAGCGCCGGCCCTGTGGACAAACTCCTCGAACTGGTGCTTCCGGTCCCGCACCCGTTGCTCGGCAAAGAGGCCGCGGATGGTGGGGGTGGCGAGGCTGAGCATCATAAAGCCGATCACCACCACCAGACTGATCTCCAACAGGGTGAAGCCCCGGGAGGCATTGAACGCACGTTTTTTCACGCGCCAGCCTCCTGCAAGGGGCCGGCACCGGCCGTCAACCGGGGAACGGCTTCGCAAACAGAGCGCCAGCCCGGAAAGTTCCACGTGTTGGGAAAGCCCCGGCACTGGACCGGTTTGGCCTCTTGGACGCGACAGTCGCGCCCTTCGAGAAAAATGCACTCCCCGTTGGGCTTGTCCAGCAGCGCCAAGCCATCCCGCTGCGGTCTGAGGCGGGTGTACTGCTGGATGAACTCCCAGGTTTCCAAGCCCAGCAGCGCGGCCATTGCCTGGATTTCAGGCTCGCCGATCTTCACCTGCCCCGGCCAGCGGCAGCAGGCCGTGCAGCGCTGGCAGTCGTAATGCACTTCAAATGCCATGGCTTTTTTTTGAAGACTTCAGTTTTCGGGGGGGAGACACTTGTTGGGGCCTGCCTCGGGCAGGCGCATGCGATGCAGAAAAGGTGACCCGCCGAAAAATCGAAGTACGATTCCAGAAGGTCCAAGGCAAAGTTATCCTACTTTTCGGCCAAAGCCAGCGCCTCTGTGAGGTTGCTCCACTTGACTTCCCCCGCCAAAGCCCGCTCAGATCCACTACTCCATGAAACTCCCGTCCCGTCTTACCGCCATCGCCTCCTTGGTTCTTCCCGGCGCAGGGTTCACCGCACACGCCGCGGTGGATTTTGTGAAGGACGTCCAACCCGTGCTGGAAAACAACTGCGTCTCCTGCCACCGCGAGGGCAACGTCAAAGGCGGGGTGCGTCTGGACACCCGCAAGCAGGCGCTCACCTCGGGCGAGAACGGCCCTGCGCTCGTTCCGGGAAAAGCGGACAAAAGCCCCATGTACACCACCATGGTGCTGCCCGACGACGACGACCTGCTCATGCCTCCCAAGAAAAAGGGCGGTCCACTCCCGAAGGAAGTAGCCGCAATGATCAAAGCCTGGATCGAGGAAGGCGCTCAGTGGCCGGATGAGCTCACCCTCATCTCCAAGAAAAAAGAGGAATACTCCAAGGTGGACGAGACAGCCCTCGTCGCGGACATCCACGCCCGCATCACCGCCAAATCCCCCGTCATCCCGGCAAAGGACATGAAGCCCTACGCCGAGACCATCAACGGCACCGAGGTGGTCTTTGAGCTGGTCCCCATCCCGGCGGGCAAATTCAAAATGGGCAGCCCTGAAGGCGAAGCCGGCCGCAACAAGGACGAAGGCCCCCAGCGCACCGTGGAAATCGCCCCCTTCTGGATGGGCAAGTGCGAGGTGACCTGGAACGAATTTGAACTCTTCATGTATCCGACTGAGGAAAAGCGCATCCGCGCCGGACGCGAGGTGGAGGCGAAGCTCAACGACCTGACCGACGCTTCCTCCCGCCCGACCCAGCCCTATGTGGAAATGAGCTTCGGCATGGGTAAGGACGGCTTCCCCGCCATCTCAATGACCCAGCACGCCGCCAACAAGTACTGCGAATGGCTTAGCGCCAAGACCGGCCACTTCTACCGCCTGCCCACCGAGGCTGAATGGGAATACGCGGCCCGCGCAGGCACCACGACCGCCTACTTCTGGGGAGACGACTCCGACGCCGCCGGCGACTACTGCTGGTTTGCCGACAACAGCGACGGCAAGTACCAGAAGGTCGGCCGCAAAAAGCCCAACCCCTGGGGACTGCACGACATTCTGGGCAACGTCATGGAATGGACCCTGGACCAGTACTCCCCCACCGCCTACGCGAGCGGGGACGCCAAGAGCCCTTGGGTCAAGGCCACCAAACCCTACCCCCACGTCGCCCGCGGCGGTGCCTGGGACGATGATTCCGCCGAAAAACTCCGTGTCGCCCACAGGCGCTTCTCCGATCCAGACTGGAAGATCCAGGATCCGCAGTTCCCAAAGAGCATCTGGTACCACACGGACGCCCAGTTCCTAGGCTTCCGCGTCGTCCGTCCGCTGGAGACTCCGGCGCCCCAGGACCTTCAGAAATACTGGAACAGCGGCGTGGAAAAGGAGTAACCGCTCCCCCCAGCGCCGGGTAAACGCGCCGGCAGGCACAGCGCCGCGGCTCCTTCGGGGGTTGCGGCTCTTTTTTTGCCATCTTCCGCTTGCCCAATCACAGGACTCTTCTCGCAATCGGCTTGGAAACTCGGGCGTTTGAACTACATTCCGGCCAACTGTCCCAACGACCGCCTCCATGAAAACGACCCCGTCTTCCTCACGCCCCGGCCAACGCCCTTCGCCTCGCTCCTCGGGCATCCAGCTTCTCCATAACGCGGCCGCCTGCGCAGCCGCCGGCCTCGTTTTGTGCACCGCCCCGGCCCTGCGGGCACAGGACTCGCCGGTGATTACCATCACCAAGAGCGACAAAATCGGAGTGGGCCTCAACGGCATCGGCGGGGCCGACGGCGCGACCATCTCGCAAATCCTGCAGAAGGACCTCCAGATGTCCGGAGCGCTTTCGGTGGGCGGCCCAAATACGGGCAGTTTTCAAATCAGTGGCACCTCCTCGGGTTCCTCCCTGCGCGGTCTGGTTTCCGAACGCGGCACCCGCACCGTACTGGAGCGCTCCTACTCGGGCAACGCCCGCGCACAGGCCCACGCCTTCGCCAACGACATCATCGAGGCGCTCACCGGTTCCAAAGGCATCGCCGGTTCGCGCATCGCCTTCGTCGCGACACGCTCGGGCCACAAGGAGGTCTACACCATCGACTCCGACGGCTCCAACACGGTCCAACAGACCCACGACGGCCGCCTGAGCGTCTCCCCACGCCTCTCCGCCGACGGCCGGCGCCTCGCCTACACCGGCTACCAGAGCGGTTACGCCGATGTGTACGAGATCGACCTCGGCTCGGGGTCCCGCCGCCGCATCATGAAGTATCCGGGCACCAACTCCGGCGCCGCGTACTCCCCGGACGGTGGCCGTTTTGCAGTCACCCTCAGCAAGGACGGTAACCCAGAGCTTTACGTGACGGACTCCGGCGGCGGTTCCGCGCGGCGGCTTACGATGACTTCCGGGGTCGAAAGCAGCCCGAGCTGGTCGCCCGACGGACGCGAGCTCATCTATTCCTCGGACGCTGGTGGTAGCCCGATGCTTTACCGGATCTCCTCCTCGGGGGGCTCCCCTGCCCAACTTCGCACCGGGCATTCCTATAACACAGAGCCCAACTGGTCGCCCGACGGCCGGAAGGTAGCCTTCAACGTGCGCAGCGGAGGGAGTTTCAACGTGGCCATCATCGAGTTTCCCTCGGGGCAGGTCCGCGTTCTCGGGGAGGGGCAGAGCCCTGCCTGGGGCCCCGACTCCCGGCACCTGGTGTACGGTCAGGGCGGCTCTTTGGTGGTGCTGGACATCGTCACTCTCCAGCGCACCACCATTGCCTCGAATCTAGGGAGGATCTCCGAGCCTTCCTGGTCGCGCTAAAGCCGCCCCTCAGGCAACGCCGAGAATCCACCCCTCCACCTCCGCTAGACTCCTGATCGCGGGGTTCAGCGCCAGCTCGAATTGCGCGCCGAGCTCCCCCGCGGCGTCCCGTTCACGCATCCACCTCGCGACGCTGTAGGCGTCCTGCTGGTGCCCGTTGCGCTCCTCGCTCGGAAAGCTCCGGCTCCAGAGCGCCGGGTAGCCCTCTGCCAACACCGAAACCCCGGGCGGCGGCGCCCAGCCGTCAAAGGGCCAAAAGTGCACCCGCGCTCCAAGCTGCCGCCGGAGGTACAACAGCCAGGGCAGGCCGGCATGGGTCGACTTGGCCACGCTTCCCTGCACGTCAAAGTGAAAAACCGACTTCGCCCGGGCGCGCTCTTCGGTCAGCCGCCTCCAGCGGGACGCCCCCGTGCGCTCGGCGCCCCTGCCGTGCATTCCGTCCCGGATGAAGTCGACATACATGTTGGGGCCATCGGTGGGCCAGTGCTGCTGGAAATCCTCCAGAAACGCCTGCCAGTCCGGCGGAATCCGGTGGACCTCAAAATACCGGAGGGGAAACGAAAACGCGTGGTCGATCCCGACAAGCGTCGGCGGACCGTCGCGCAGTTCCCCTTCCAGCCATTCGGCCAGACCCCGGCGCGTGAAATACTTCCGCGGGCTGGGCGGGGGTTGGACTTCCACGGGCCCGTCCGCCGGGGTCGCCGAGTAAACCCGCAGCCCAGGCAGGCTGCAGGTCGGTGTTCGGGCGCCGGAATAGTCGACTCCAAGGTAGCGGGAAAATTGAGCCATGAGGATTCTCGAAAAAGACTCCGCAAAGCAAAACCCGCCGGCCCCCGCCCCGCAATCGCCAATCCCCCAACCGGCACCTTGGTGCAGAGGGGCCGCACCGAGGTGCGGACTGGCAACGGGCCCCGGGGGCAGTCTAAGCTGGAGGCCTATGCCGCTCCAGTCCCCGCCCGATGCGTCCCTCTCCGGTCTCGACCAGTTGCGCGCCATCGTCGCCGCCCTGCGCGCCCCCAACGGCTGCCCCTGGGACCAGGAACAAACCCACGCCTCGCTCCGCGCCGGCCTGCTGGAGGAGGCCTACGAGGTCACCGCCGCCATCGACGCCGCGGACGACGCCAACCTGCGCGAGGAACTCGGCGACCTCCTGCTGCAGGTGGTGTTTCACGCCCAGATCGCCGAGGAGGAGGGCCGCTTTGCCTTTGACGCCGTCGCCCTCGGCATCGCCCAGAAACTGGTGCGCCGGCACCCCCACGTTTTCGCCGGTGAAAGCGCCGCGGATTCCGCCGCGGTGCTGATCCGCTGGGAGGAGATCAAGCGGCAAGAACGCGGGGGCGCGGCGGAGGAATCGGCGCTGGACGGTGTCTCCCCGGGTTTGCCGGCACTGCAGTACGCCGCCAAAATCCAGAAGCGGGCCGCCAAGGTCGGCTTTGACTGGCAGGAGGCGCAGCCCGTGCTCGAGAAAATCAGGGAGGAGCTCGCCGAGGTGGAGGCCGATTTGCAGGCGGGCCTGCCCATGGAGGAGGAACTGGGCGACCTTCTTTTCGCGGTGGTCAATCTGGCGCGCAAGCTGGAGGTGGACGCCGAGGTGGCCCTCAGTGGCGCCACGCGCAAGTTCGGGCGCCGTTTCCGTGGCGTGGAGGAGCTGGCGCGCAAGCGCGGCATCGGCATGGCGGGCTCGCCTCTCGAGGCGCTCGACCAGCTATGGGACGAGGTCAAGGCCGCCGAGAAGTCCGGAGTGACCGCCCCCTGAACCACCTCCCCCCGAACATGAAGCTTCTTTTTCTCACCCCCGGCACAGGAAGCTACTACTGCGGCGTCTGCATGCGCGACAACGCCCTCGCCAAGCAGCTTTGCGCCACCGGCCACGACGCCTTCCTTCTGCCCCTCTACCTGCCCCTCACCCTTGAGGAATCAGCGGCCTCCCCGGGCGCCCCGGTTTTCTTTGGCGGCCTCAACGTGTACCTGCAGCAGCGCTTCGCCTGGTTTCGAACAGCGCCCCGTTGGCTGGACCGCCTCGTCGACCATCCCGCCATCCTCAGAATGCTCGGCCGCTTTGCCGGCATGACCCAGGGGGGCGACACGGGTGCCATCACCGTCTCCATGCTCCAGGGCGAGGAGGGCGCCCAAAACCGCGAGATCGACAAGCTCGTCGAATGGATCCAGCGCGGGGAACGCCCCGACGCGATCTGGCTTTCCACCGGCCTGCTCGCGGGGGTCGCCCGCCGCATCCGCAAGGAAACGGGCGTCCCGGTGTTCTGCTCCCTGCAGGGGGAGGACAGTTTTTTGGACAGCCTGCCCGAGCCCTGGCGCTCCCAGGCTTGGCTGGAAATGGGGCGGCGCCTCGGGGAACTGGACGGCGTGTCTGCGCCCAGCCGGTTTTTCGGAGGGCTGATGGAAAGGCGACTGGCGCTGCGCCCGGGGAGCGTGGAGGTCATCCCCAACGGCATGGCTTTAGACGGCTACGGCCCTGCGGCTGCCCCGGCCGGTCCGCCCTCGGTCGGCTACCTGGCCCGCTTCACTCCGGGCAAGGGACTTGCGACCGTGGTGGAGGGCTTCATTGCGCTGCGCCGGCGCGGACGTGTGCCGGGGGTGCGCCTGCGCTGCGCCGGCACGATGACCGAGTCGGACGTGCCTTTTCTGGAGCAGCAAAAAGCGCGTCTGGCGGAGGCGGGTCTCCTGAGCGAGGCGGATTTTCTGCCGAGCGTTTCGCGGGAGGAGAAGATCGGTTTTCTGCGCAGCCTCAGCCTGCTGAGCGTGCCGGCCTCCTACGGGGAGGCCTTCGGGCTCTACCTGCTGGAGGCGATGGCCTGCGGGGTGCCGCTGGTCCAGCCCAACGAGGCTGCGTTCCCCGAGATTCTGGAGGCGTCCGGCGCGGGGATCCTCGTAGAGGGCCGGACGCCGGAGGCCTTCGCAGAGGCCTGGGAGTCCCTGCTCCTCCATCCGGAACGGGCGGCCGCGCTCAGCCGGGCCGGTCTGAAAGCCGTCCACAGCGACTATTCCATGGCGCGGATGGCAGAGCGGTTTCTGGAAATGTCGGTGCGCGGCCTTCCGGGGGGGCGGACGGCGGAAAGTGCTTTGTCCGAGGGTACGGCCGTGCGTTGATCGCCACATGGGCTTTGACTTCACACACCAGCGCCGGGTCGAATTTGCCGAAACCGACATGGCCGGCATCGTGCACTTCGCAAACTTCTTCCGCTGGATGGAGTCGGCCGAACACGCCTTCCTGAGGTCCCTGGGCCACTCGGTGCACACGAGCGAAGGGGGGCACGCCACGGGCTGGCCCCGGCTCAAAGTGAGCTGCGACTACGCCAAACCCCTGCGCTTTGAGGAAAGCGTCGAGGTGGTCCTTTCCGTCGCCGAGGTGCGCACCCGCTCGGTGCGCTACGCCTTCACCATCCGGCGCGCTGCCGACGGCGAAGTCGCCGCCCGCGGGGAAACCGTGGCGGTCCACGCGCAGCTGGATCCTGCCGGCGGCCGGCTGGCGGCCGCCCCCATTCCTGAGGATCTGCGCGCCCAGTTGGCGGCGCGCGTGCTCGCCTCCCCATCCCAGACCTAGACTCCCGTGCCCACCCCACGTATTGCCATCCTTGGCGCAGGACTCGCCGGCATCGCCGCGGCACAAACCCTGCGGGCCGCGGGGTGCGAAACCGTCGTCTTCGAAAAGTCGCGCAGTTACGGCGGCCGCTGCGCCACCCGAATTTGGAACGGCGACGTGGTGGACCACGGCGCCCAGTACTTTACGGTTGGCTCCAGCGAATTTGCGCGCGCCATTCGCGCCAACGCTCAGCTTGTGGTGCATCCCCTCGAAGCGCCACTTCTCAACCAAAACGGGCGCTCGTTCCCCGAGAAAAAACGCTACTACCACCGCGAGGGAAACAACCGGCTGGCACGCGCATTGGCCGGAGGGCTCGACATCCGGTTTGAAACGCCTGTTCCCCCTCCCAAGCCGCTCCCCGGTGGCTGGCAGGTCTGCGAGGAGCCCTTCGACCACGTCCTCACCACCGCCCCGCTGCCCCAGAGCGCGGCCCTCTTCGGCGTGTCCCTGGACGCTCCCGAAACCTATGAACCCTGCCTGACCCTCCTTGTCCGCTACTGGGGCGAATGGCTGGGCTGCACTCCGGACCGGTACGGCCTGGCCCACTCCCCCGGCGGCGGACTCCGCTGGTCCGCGTGCGAAAACCACAAGGCCACCCGCATCCAACCGGGCCGCACCGTTCTGGTCCTGCACGCCGCAGCTGAATTTTCGCGCCTCCACTGGGACGGCGACCCCCAGGAATGGGGCGCCCTGCTGCGCGCGGAACTGGAACCGGCCTGGGGAATTTCCCCTGCGCACTTTGACTCGCACTTTTCGCACCGCTGGCTGTTCTCTAGGCTTTCGCGCCCGGTAGCGCTTCCCGCGTTTCCGGAGGGAGTTTCCTACGCGGGCGACGCCGCGAGCGACTCGCGAGTCGAGTCCGCGTGGCTCAACGGGACGACCGCCGCCGAGCGGCTGTTGGCCACACTGCAGGCGCCCTCCACGGCATCCTAAAAAGCCCCCCTTCCAATCCCCTCAAATTAACCCGAGCGGCCTCTCCAGTGTCCTCCTGCGGTTGTTGCATCCGGTTTTCCATTGGGGGGGAAACCCGCCTGCCACCCACAACAAGGCAACGAGGGTACGCACGCCAAAGACGGGCACCTCTGCACAGCACCAGCGCCTCTGAGCAGGCCGCTGTCCGCTTGGTCTACACGGGCGGGAATGTGGCCAAATGGATGGGTGGGTTTTTAATACGGACGCTTGGCGCCCGGATCCGGCTTCAGGCCGCCCCTGCGCCCGGTGCCTACCCGGGGGGAATGCGTGGATCAGGCTTTACCAGCGGGTTTTGATCCTTCCGGCCATGACAAAAACAAGCGGTCCACTCCGCGAGCCGCTTTCCCAAAAGACGGCAGGCCGCCTGGGCTGCCTCCTCGCGCGGCGCCTTTGCGGCGACGGCGCCGTAGTGCGCGGTCATTGCTCCCGCGGCGTAGTCGGTGACACCAAAAACCAGAAAACCAAAGTTCATCAGAATGGTTAGAATCGACTGGCAGGCGATTTCCATCCCCCCGCCCCAGCCACCTGCTGAACTGAACGCACAGCCGATCTTTCCATCCACCTTCATCCAGTGGCATGCCATCGTCTCATCCCAAAACCGTTTCATCTTCCACGAAAGCACCCCCATGTTTGTAGGGCTGCCGACGGCGAGGCCATCGCACCACTCCACGTCTGCGGCGGAGGCCTCGTCCACTGAACGAAGACGGACCTCGGTATCCGGTATGGTTCGCGCACCTTCCGCCACCAAGTCAGCCATCGCGGCCACGTTCCCGGTTTTGGAATCAAAGAGGACGAGAATCTTGTTCATAAAGGGCGGGGCATGTCTGGACGGTTGGAGACGCAACCACGGTTCGGGTCAGGGCTTCTGCGTGTCGAGGGTGTCACCCAGATCCTTTTGGAGGGCGCTCAGTTTTGCGCGCATGTCTGCGAGCCGAGCCGCATGCTCTTTGTCTCCGGAAAGGTCCCGCATCTCGAGCGGGTCCTCCCGGAGATGATAAAGCCGGGTGACTTGGATTTTCGGGTACCAAATCATTTTCCATCCGTTCTCGGAGACAGACCGTTGAAGGTTTAGGTACGCCCCATAGACCGCCGGATAGGAGGAGGGCTCGTGGGTGTCCTTCAGCAGCGGGCGGATGTCATGGAAGAACACGTGCTCGGGAACGGGCGCGCCGGCGAGCGCGAGTGAAGTGGCCATCGCATCCTGCAGATAAATGGCACTGTCACGGCGCTCATTTTGAGGCACGCTGGGACCACTGACGATGAAGGGAACGCGCACGCTGTGCTCGTACATGTTTTGCTTTCCCATCAAGCCGTGGTTTCCGACGGCAAGGCCGTGATCCGCGGTGAAAAAAATCCACGTGTTCGCTGCTTGTCCGGATGCCTCCAACGCGTCCAGGACGCGTCCAATTTGAGCGTCGAGATGCGAAATCAGGGCGTAGTACTCGCGGCGATGCACCTTGACGGCATGCTCCGACCTCGGGAAAGGCGCGAGCCTTTCGTCGCGCAGCCCCTGCCCGCAGCCGATCCCGTCCTTGTGTGGGTAGTCTGGAAGAAACGCCTTTGGAAGGTTAACGCGCTCCAGGGGATAACGCTCCAAATACTCGCGCGGAGATTGCCGTGGGTCATGGGGCGCGTTGAACGCCACATACATGAAGAAAGGTTTCCCGCCTTTCGCTGGGCCTCCCAGGAAACCGACCGCCTCGTCCGCAGTGACCTCGCTCCAGTGTTTTCCGCCGGTCCAGTAGCCCCCCAGGGTTGTGTCATCGGCGCGCCATCCGTCGGGTTTTCCATCCAGCGGCCGGTTGTAGAAGGACGGCCCGTCCTTGGGCATTCCCTGTCGGACGGTGCCGACGCTGTCAAAACACCTCGCGGCATCCGTGGGGATGTGCCACTTCCCGGCCATGTAGGTCTGGTATCCGGCTTGGGCGAGCAGTTGGGGCCACAGGCGCTTGGCATCGCTTTCCGCCTTCATGGTTCGGTGGACTGCGGCGGCGTCCCACAGGCGGCGACCAGTGATGAGCATCGCCCGGCTTGCAATACAAACGGCAGGGCTCCACGAGCCCATGTTGTAACAACGGTCGAACCGTGTTCCACGCTGCACCAGCCGATCGAGATTCGGCGTGTCCAAGTCGACCTCGCCCAGTGCACGGACCGCGTCAAAAGTCATGTCATCGGCGAACAGAAAAAGAATGTTCGGTTTGTCGGGAGACGCGTGTGCCGTCATGCAGGCGCTGAAAAAAGCCGCAGCTAGGAACGATTTAAAAACCATGTTCATGGGGTGAAGAAGATAGAGCTGACGGGGCGGGGGGAACCGAAGACCGGCTGAAACCGGGGTTGGATTCCAAATGGCCAAGTGGCCGATCCCCAATGGTGTCAAAGCACCGCTGCCAGCTCAAGGTTTGAAGGCCTGTCCCGTTGCGGCGGGGAAAACCTTTCCAACTCTTTTGAACGCCATTACGTCCTATTCCGAAACTTTATAACGCCCCGCAAATAAGGGACACCCGGAAGGAGCGCGGGTTCTGAAGGTGGCGTGCCGCCTGATTGAATGAGCCCTAATCGTTCCCGCTTTCCGCCCTCCGGCAAATCCAACACCTTACCAGGACAACCCTCCCAGAGGCCGGTCACTTCGACTCCCTGAGCCGCGACAAGACCCGGGCGCGGTGTGCGTAGTCCGGCCGCCCACTCAGAGTAGGGGCACCGTTCACCGCTTTCCACTCGCGGCGGGCCCGAACCTTCGTATACCAGATTCACAACCACCCCCAAATTGCAGCGACCTCGGAATTCTGCCGCCGCTACCTCTGCACAGGTGAGCCGCCGTCACGCGAACCAAACCATGACAACAACCGAACTCACACTGGAATCCAAACCCAAGACCTTTGGTATCGTTGGCGTAGTCGCCGGATTTCTCGGCTTGCTATCAGTTCTCGTCGGCCCGGACGTCCGCGATGCCATCATTCCGCCACCGCCCGCCGAAAAGCAACTTGCGGAGACGATCGTTAGCCTCAAGCAGCACATCACCGCTAAACTCAAAAAGACTCCGCCTCCACCGGAAACCCCGCGCGAGCGCTTCTCTCCCCAAGAACTCCCTAATTCTCTCTCACTTGCGCTCGCCGCCGTCGCGATCTTCGGCGGGGCCATTTCTTACCTTCGTCGCGAGGATCATCGGTATGCCTACGTCGCGTGCGGCGTCGGCACCGCGACATTGATCTGGCACGCACTGATTCTCGCGCTCGCGGTCGCTGTCCTATGCGTCATTCTCCATTACGTCCTGCCGGAATCCTTGGGCTAATCCAACGAAAGGCGGGGCACAGCACCACGGCACCCTCTTTGGAACCGGACACCATTTCTACGCGACCCGTTCCGTTCGGACGAGACTCTGAATCCCCGCAACATCGCTCCGTCTCCCACGCCAATTTTCTGGACCATCCGTGAGCGCGCTCACGGCTGCGAATAATACGGCAACTCGGAAAGGTTCTTTCGGGGAGTGCGGCTCAGGAGCTCCCGGGAAGGCCTCCACCCTTCGCCGGTTAGCACTGCGAAGCAGAACGCAAGTGGGCTGATCGTCTCGCCCACCGTAAACTCGTTTTGCTCCACGACCGCCGCCGGGTGGGTCGTGTGCCTGCGGAATACCGGCCAGTTTTTCCAAACCACATCCCGCACCGGCTTCCCAGCTTCACGCACCCAATCCCCTGATTTTTCAGCCTGATCCAATTTTTCCTGCAGAGACACACGGTCCAGCCTGTCAGGGACCAACGCAAGGGCGACGGGTTTGAAAAAAGACCGGACACTCGCATGCCCGGAGTCAGCGAGGAGGAAAGACGTCATCGGTACTCCAAATGTATAAAAGTAGGGAGCAATGCCGGGGGTGGGCTCAGCGATGCCGTCCGATTGGGAATGGATGTGCTGGAAGACCACTGGAAACACCGACCCAAGACCCGATATCAAGGTGGTCCCCAATGGATTGCAGCCTAGGAAAAAACTTGCGCCGGAGGCCAGGGCGTTCTTGTGTCGCGGGTCGCCTGTGAGCGACGCAACGATTCCCAAGAGCCGAAGTTTTGAGTGAAAGTTTCCCCAGGCCAGTGTGTGAAACCATCCGTCCTTCGGACTCAACCACAGCATCCGGTAGGCATTCTCCTCTTGGGAAGCAAGGAGGGCGTCCGCCTGTCGCACGAGGGTCTCCAGGATGATCCGGTTGTCCGCAACCTCATGGCCCGCGTTCTTCAAGAGGGGAAGGAGCCGGCACGGATTCACGCGGTGCACAAAACGGGGGAAATCGGACGCGACCGCCGATTTCAGCCATGTTTCTTTGTAGTCCGACCGGCCTGTTGCCTGGAAAAGATGGAGGGCTGCGAAAGACCGTTCGATGGCCACGTTGTCATCGGGCTTCATGCTCGGATCCTCGTCAAACTGGATCGTCTGACCCTTGAGCTTCGAATCGCGGCCTCCGTCGACAATCTCCATTCGCCAGTTCTTGATCGCGTTTTTGTCCTGCTCCGCCCATTCAAACGCGCGCGCCGCGGATTGAATCAGCGCTCCTGCGCGTTCCGAATCATGGGGGCGCAAAAGACGGCCTGCCCATGCCGCAGCTGCCGCGTAGGCAAAGGAGCCGGTTCTGTCCGGCAGAGAGGCAAACATGGTCAGCGGATCCTTCGAGATGGATGCGGCAAGGGTCTCCGCAGTGGCAGGATGGGATTTCTGCTCGATCCAACTGCTTACGCCTCCGTCGGGGTTCTGTGTGCGGGTCCAAACATCCAATCCCCAGAGTGCCTCATCCAAAACATCCGGAACGCCGTTGCCGGATTCTGGAATGTTTAATTGGTTGTCGGCAAGCCCTTTTGGATTCGCCTCGAGCGCGGCGAGAAGGTCCCATATCACGTTGTAGTGGTGGATTCTTCGGTCAAAGTCTGCGGCGTCGTGCCACCCTCCGCGAACGCCCGGCAAGGGCGGTGCGGTCTCGTCACAATTGCCCACGAGCGTGAAGGCGGAAAGGGAGATGGCATTACCAGACGCATCCCGGAAGCCAACCCCTGCATCGCCCTTGCGGTAGGCACTCCGATACCACCCTTCGGTCTCCGGCGGGAAACGGCCGGGAAGCGTTTTAGTGTGACAGGCATCGCGTTCCCACGCGGAAAAAGGTTTTGTGAGCGCCATGCCACACCGTTGCGTGAAGAGCCCTTTCATCGTGGTGAAGTAGGCTTCCCCGAGGACATTTGGACCAACACGGAACGGCCACGACCTCCCGAGGCCTGGAATTTGAATGCAAAAATCGCCCGGGCTGCTGAGCTTGCTCAGGTCCATTTCATAAACATCCTCGCCCGTCGCATTGCCCCCCCCTTCGCGAGTGACTTCCTGTTGGTCAAACCGGCGCCGCAATGCGACGGTGCCCTCAAGGACTGCCTTGCCCGTGGCGCGGCCTTCATTCCATTTTTCGCCGGGCAAGTAACGACGCACAAAAAAAGGTTTTCCCTCGTATGCGGACAAATCGAGGGGGCCGATTCCAGGAAGCCACATGCCAAGGTATGCGCGGTTGGACGGGTCGAGCGGGCGATACCCAACCTGATTCACTTTGAGACTCCAACAAACGGTTGCCTCCTCGTCGAAGGAAAGTGTTCCCGTGCAACGATCGCCCCCTTTGACACTGACCACCGCGCCATTCTTGAGCGGACGCGCCAACTTCAGATAGACCATGTCGGCAATCCGGCTCAACGGCGTCGACTCCAAGGCGGGGGCGTCCGAGGCTCGACCTGCAGGCATCCCGTCAACCGAGTGTGCCCAGACAGTTACGTCCCGCGGTTCCTCGCCGTTGAGGTTCCAAAATGCAGCCCGGTTAAGGTCCGCAAAAAGCTCCCGGTGCAGGGTGTTTTGAACCAGAAGCGTCCGATAGTGCTGAGACTTTTCCAGATACCACCCCTTTTTCCCCTCGGAGATTAGCTTTGCATGCTCCGCGCGGTCCTTTTCTAAAGCTTCTGCAAAAATCCTGTCGCGCTGTTGCAGGATTTCGCCAGTGGGGTCGACCACACCGCAGACCCATTCAGCAGAGAGCACCCGAAGCTCACGCAGAAGAGGTTCGGGCGCGGCTAGCGCGGACGTGCAGGCGGGAAGCACGCCCGCCAACAAGAGCAGGCCTCTCACCGCGCCAAGGAACCTGCCAGAACCAAACCCAGAAGTGTCGTTGCGCATGGGGGCTTGGTTCCTGTCCACGTCAGTTGCTCTTTGTTTGCGAGAACAGCCAGTCGTAAAGGGCCGGCTCTGCGTATGCCTTGTCCCAGCTGTTGTGGCCCACGCCGGCGTACTCGGTGTACCGGGCAGTTCCTCCCGCCAGCAGGATGGCCTTGATCATGTCGCGCGAGCGGGAGACGGGAACCGCCTTGTCGAGATCACCGTGGAAGCTCCAGAGGGGGAGCCGCGCAAGACGCGCCGCCAACAAATCGTCTCCCCCGCCACACACTGGAACGGCTGCCGCAAACCGTTCAGGCCATCGTGTTACCGCGTCCCACGTTCCATACCCCCCCATTGAGAGCCCTGTCAGATAGATCCGTTTCGGATCGACCGGCATGGTATCCACCAGTTGGTCGACTGCTTTCATTGCCAGCGAGAGGCTCACCGACGGCCGTTCCGGAAGTTGGCTTTTGGGCAGGGCCCAATCCACGTCGGACCACTTCTGGTCCTTCGGACACTGGGGAACCAAAATGAAGGAGGGGTGAGCTGCTTGAACTTCGGGCGAGGTAAACCGAGCAAGACCGTGGCGCAGTTGGGCCTCGTTTTCATCACCTCTTTCGCCGGCTCCATGAAGGAAAAGAACCAAGGGATACTTCCGATCCTTTTCGACGACCCGTGGGCGAAAAAGACGGTAGGGAATCCAGGCGGCACCCTCGGTGACGGTCGCCTTCTCAAACTCCAAAGTGTTCGCCGGAGGTGCGGATTGAAGAGGGAGAACAGCCGCAAGGAGCAGGCCAGCGGTGATCCGGAAGGAAATCGGAGGGGGTGTTTTCAAAAGATTAGACAGGGGGGCTACCTTTCGCGCGGTACTTGGATAACCCTGCGCCGCACCTGCGGCAATCTCGTAACATCCTCATGGATCAATTCGCTGAGTAAATGGGCAGGAATGCCAGACAGGCCGTCCCCGGTTTTGTAGAAGCCTGTACCCGTCGTCATTTTGGTGCCGTTCCATGGATACGCCCGGCGACACGCGAACTCCAGAAATGCTGTCTCATCCCCGCCTCCGAACCTCTTCGAGCACGGGCTGGACCTCGCTCCAAGGCACGGCATGAGGCGCCGTTTTGTTTTTCGCGGCCACCGCAGCCGTGGCGCCGGCCGCCTCCCCCATGGCGACGGCGTTGCCGGTGACACGGTAGCTGGCGTGGGCGATGAAATCACCGCTGATGCAGCGTCCTGCCATCATGAGGCCGTCCACGTCGCGAGCGATGAGTGCCCGCAGCGGAATGTCGTAGGGCTTGGTCTTCACTCCGGCATTGTGGTAGGCGGCCTTTTTGTTGTCCTCGGCACTGAGGGCATGGATATCCACCGGGAAGGTCGCACGGACGACGGCGTCGGGCTGTACCGCACCCTGGATAAGATCCTCGCTTGTCATGAGGTAACGCCCACGGATGCGGCGGCCATCGCGGATGCCGATCTGCTCCGGTGTGGCCACAACCTGCACTCCATCCCACGGGCCGCCGAGCTTGCGGAGTCCGCGCACGATTTGATGAATCTCGGCCCTGGCCCGGAGCGTGGCCTCGGTCACTTGTGCCGCATCGGTGGCGTCAATGCCGTACTCGTGGTTGGCCATGAGCAGCACCAGATTTCCCTGGATGGGAAACAAGCACGCCCGCCCATAGCTGGGCGTGACGCCGGCCCTCTTGAGCGTGTCTTGAAAGAACTTCGGGCCCACATGACGCCCACCGTCGCCGGTGCCGTGGATGCAGTCCGCTATCTGGGACACGTCCCTGACCACAAGCAGGGCATACATCGTCATCGGCTGGCAGGGGCAGGCTTTTTCGCGGCCGATCTCAAACTCACAACCAGCCTGGGCACCAAGGTCGCCATCGCCCGTGGTATCAATGAAAACGGGCGCCCGCCATGCCTGCCGGCCGCTTTTGGATTCCGTGACGATGGTGCGCAGCGTGCGCCCTTCCCGATACGCGGCGGCAACGCGCGTGTGGAGTTGCACCTTAACGCCAGCTGTGGCGCAAAGCTCCTCCAGCAGGAGCTTCATCTCTTCCGGCTGATAGCTGAGGCCGTTCATGCCGCCGCCGTTGACGGCATCGCGCTCCCGCAGCCGGCGCACAAGCTCCACATTGAAGCCAGGCTTGTCAAAATCGAGCAGGTAGCCAAGCAGCGAGGAGGTCCACACGCCTCCGAGCGACCCGTGCGTTTCAAACAAGCGGACCTTTGCACCCGCACGCGCCGCCGAGATCGCGGCGCTCACTCCGGCGGGACCGGCGCCGCAGATTAGGACATCTGCGTCGTCGTTGACGGGCAGATCGCGCGCGGTTTCCTGAAACACCTCTGGCGTAGCGGGCTGCGCCTGTCCGGGTGTGAGCAAAGGAACCCCGAGCGCACTGGCGAGGCCGGCTTTGAGAAACAGACGGCGGTCGGTGGATGGGGGCGACGGTTTCATAGGCAGAAAGGGGAAAGCTTATTGGCGCCACACCCGGACGCGATCCGTTTTGCTTTCGCCGCCGAGGATGAAGGCGTTTTTCACAAGCGAAAGCGAATGGAGTGTGACCCGGTGTTGGCGTGGCACACCCCGCACTCGAGCAGACCGCTCTGGATTGTGCGAGCCGCGCCAGAGATGAACGCCCGCCTGCGGGACGAGCGGAACAGGGCGTTGTGAAGGAAATGGCAGCGATTCATGGACGGTCGGAAAGGGAGGTTGGAACGGCTCGCAAGGCGGACAGTTGTTTCAACTCGGGAGCGCCCAGCGCCCTGTCAAAGACGGCCACGCCTCCGATCCAGCCGGTGAAACCGACGCCACGGCTGCTGTGGATCACGCGACCGATGGTGAAGGGGCCGCCGCTCTGAGCATCCGTTGGCGCGTAAAGTCCGTGCGGATACCACCAGGGGTTCAGACGCAACGCCACGAGTTCACGCGCGACCTCCTCACCGCCGCGTAGGGTCACCTCAATTTTTGTGTAGCGATGCTCGCGCAGTTCGACGCGTTCCTCAGGGGACTCGCGCAGCACTTTTACGCTGAGCGTCTCACCCTCCGGCGGGTTGTAATACTGATCCTTCGGGAAGGTCTCGTCCTCGCCTTCCTGCTTGCCAGGCAGCTTTGCGTAGTAACCCTGCATGTAGGCGTTGTGGGCAAAGGAGATCAGCTTGTCCTTCTTCGGTTGCTCAAGCCAGCGATCCCCGGAGACTCCGTTCAGCCAACCGGTGAGTTCGTGCTTTTCATGATCAAAGGTCATCGCAAAGCACTGCCACGAAGCGTCGAGCACCCCCGCCGGGGAATCAGCGGGCACCTCAGGCGAAAGGTCCGCCGAGTTACACTTGTGCAGCGCGTACTTGTTCAGAAACGAGCTCGCGCCGTTTTCTGACACATGGCCGCAGGCGCTGCCCTGTTTGTTCAGGCCGGCGAAGAGTGCGTACTGCCGCTGCCCCCGCTCCACCTTTGCGATGGTGGCGGTGTTTTTCTCTTTCAGGTCGGTGCCTTCATGCCAGATGCCTGCCAATGCGTGGTTTCCGCTCTCGCGGATCGCCCAAACGAGCACCGAGACCGACTTTCCCTCACCTTTGATGTCAAGCGGGGTGTCGTGCAAACGCGACCTCGGCACAAAGAGGAAGGGCCGGAAATTGTCGTCGGTTTCCTTGACGAGCCGGATGGCGTTTCCGAACGGCCCGCGTCCCAGCAACGGAAAATCCGCATACGTCGCCTGACGACCCGCCCCCCAGAAGTCTTTGATGTAGTTGCCCGCATCGAGTGGATAATCCGTCGCCGCTCCCGCGGGCACATGTGCGGTGAAACGCCCTGACTCCACCGGTTCACGCTTCACAAAGTCCCAAAAAGCCACGAGCCCCGGCGTACCCGTGACCGTGGCGACTGGTTCACTGGCCCGGAGAACCGTGCACGGAATGGTCAACAGGATAAAGAGAGGAAGAAGAAGCTGCATGTAGACAAGGGGCGGTTGCTTATCTTGATGTCATTCAAGGCGCGACCCTGTGCGGAACTTTATTCAGATTCAGGCTTCGTCTGTCTAGGTTTCGCACAAAATGCTGAGAGCCAAACTTGTGGCTCCTCGGCTTACTGGGCGTTGGGCATGTAAGTGGAGAAGAGCGCCCGCACAATAAACGGTCAGACCAGGAACGGATGCAACACCGTGCCTTCGGCGCCTTCAACGTCTGCCGTGTCACGCGTCGCGACGGTCAAGCCGTGCGCCCGGGCGGGGGCCGCCATCAAACCGTCGACCGCCGGAAGTCGTCCTCCGGCAGCGTATCGCCTTGAGCCTCCATTTCGCTGGAACCCGGGAAAAGAACCGGTGCGGGAGGCGGATCCGGCAGCCCTCAACCCTGCGCGGTTGCGCTTGCGCAGGGCGCTTCGGGAATCCAGCCTTTCATCTCCCATGAGGACCAGACAGCACTTGAGCAAAAAACAGGGCGAGCGCCCCCGTGAGGTGGGTGCGTGGCGGGTGCCGCCGCCCCTCCTCCGCTGCCTGCAAACTGCCTCCCTACTCGCCGCAGGCGCGCTCAGCCTTGTGCCTGCCTTCGCCCAGGAGCCCACAGCCGTGCTTCCGGAAAAGCATCAGGCGCTGCTCAAGGAGCACTGCCTGAGCTGTCATGATGCTGAAAAACAAAAAGGGAAGTTCCGTGTCGACGAACTGCCCCTTGCCATCACCGACAACCTGAGCGCCGAGCGCTGGCAGAAGGTACTCAATGCGCTCAACTCGGGTGAGATGCCGCCGGAAGACCAGAAACAGCCGCCCAGCGCCGCAAAGGCGGATTTCCTCGAGGATCTGGCCAGGGTCATGGTGGCTGCCCGCCGGAACCTGGGGGACACAAAGGGCGTCATCGCGATGCGCCGCCTCAACCAACGCGAGTACGGCAACACGCTGCGGGAGTTGCTGGGCGTGACGGTGAGCGTCAACGAGTTGCCAAGCGACAAGAACGCCGCCGGCTTCGACACGGCAGGCACCAACCTTTTCATGTCAGGGGACCAGTTTGAACAATATCTCGACCTGGCGCGCGACGCAGTCAACGAGACGTTTGAGCGGCACGACCATGCGGGCCTCGTCAAAAAGGAACGCTTTGAGGCTGAAAAAGGCCTCCTCGAAAGGGTTGGCAAATCCCTGAAGCAACGGATTGACGCCCGGGTGGCCTACAACAAGTGGACCCGGGCGGTGGACAAGGCCGCGGCACTCCCGCAGAACCAAGCGACGCTCGCCGCCGTACGGGAAGCGGTCAAGGGGAAGTCACCGCACCTGTTTTACGACTCGTGGGCGAAGTTTGACCGGGCCCCCTCTCCCGAGGAGTACGGCTTCAAGGACTCCCAGGATGCCACCTTCGCGGCCTCGGATGGAAGGTGGACCAGAAACGTGCCGTACCAGTCCTGGTTTATGGCACAGCCGGAAAACCAGACGGGCGGCTGGCTGACGGTGGGTGACAACCAGGTCAACTCGTACTTCAGTTTCCACGTCAACGGTTGGCCGGCGGGCGACTACGTGGTGCGCCTGCGCGCTGCGGCCTCGGACAAGGTGTCGCCGGAGCGGCGCTTCCTCGAGTTCGGAATGGGCGGGGGCAATCCCTTCAGCCACGACAGCACCCAGATGGTCACCGGCACGCTCGCCGAGCCACAGGTCATTGAGATTCCGGTCACGCTCGCGGCCAAGGGACTGCGCACCTTTTTCGTGCGGGAACGGGGCACCCACGACAACGACAACCAGCCCAACCTAAAGCAAAACGTGGGCATCCAGGAAAACGGGGTGGGCCTCGAGTTCGCATTATGGATTGACTGGGCGGAGGTCGAACGGCTGCCCGCAAAAACTCCCGCGCCCGGCATGAAGGCGCTTGCCGCCGTGGTTGGAGATGCAAAGAGCACCATCCCGCCTGCCGAGCTAGGCCGCGCCCTGGAGGACTTCTGCATCGAGGCTTTCCGCGGGCACCCCCCCTCGCCAGGCTTTCTCAAACGCCTTCTGGAGGTGTACGCCGACGGCCGCACCCACGGCCAAAACCACCGCCAGGCGCTCGCCGAAACGCTGGCCCTGGTGCTTTCCTCTCCGCGCTTCCTCTATTTGAGCGAGCCCTTCGGCGCACCCGCACCCGCACCCGCTGCCGACGGTGCCGGGGCCCCCGGCGATCCTACTGCGGAGTCCAAAAGACCACCGAACGGCAGCCGAAAACTCCCCGCCCGCGACCTGGCCACGCGCCTTTCCTATTTCCTGTGGAGTGCGCCCCCGGACCGGGAACTGCGCGACCTCGCAGCGGACGGCTCGCTCCTCAACCCGGAGGTGCTCTCGGCGCAGGCCGTTCGGCTGCTCGCTGATCCGCGCTCCGCGGACTTCCTGCGCCCGTTCCTGCACCAGTGGCTGCGGATGGACCGCCTCGACTTCTTCCGGTTCAACAACGTCCTGTTTCCGGAGTTTGACGAGAGCACCAAGGAGGCCGCCCGGCTGGAGGTATACGAGACCTTCGCCCATGTGCTCCGGGAAAACCGCAGCCTGCGCGAACTGCTCAAGGCAGACTACGCGGTGGTCAACGGCGTGCTCGCTCAGTACTACAAACTACCGGGGGTGAGCGGCGATGATTTCCGAGCGGTCACCCTGCCGGCGGATTCGCCACGCGGAGGGTTGCTTGGGATGGCCGCGATCCATGGCATGGGTAGCAATGGAGAGCACTCCAGCCCCATCGAGCGCGGGGCGTGGGTGCTGCGCAAACTGCTCAACGACCCGCCGCCGCCAGCGCCCGCGAACGTGCCGCAGCTCAGCCGGCTTGAAAACAAGGTGCTCACCACCCGTGAACGACTCGTCGCGCACCAGGAGCAGCCACAGTGCGCCAGCTGCCACCGCAAAATCGACCCCATCGGCTACGGGCTGGAGAACTTCGACGCCGCCGGCCAGTGGCGCACCGAAGACTCCTATGAGCGGCCGGGGCAGCCCCGCAAAACATGGCCGGTCGAACCGGCGGGAGCTCTGTACAAGGGCCCTGCGTTTGGGACCTACCACGAGTTGCGCGACGTTATCCATTCGAGAACGGAGGAGTTTTCACGGGGTTTCAGCACCGCCCTAGTCCAGTATGCACTGGGGCGCCCGGTTTCCTTCAGCGATGAGGGGCTTCTCGAGAGCATGCTCTCCGAAGCCAAAAAACAGGACTTTGCCCTGCGCTCCTTTCTCCTCACGCTAGTCGCCAGCGAAGCGTTTCATTCCAAATAGCCCACGCCCCCTTCCCTCCCCATGCTCAACCGCCGCCACTTCCTCCGCTCCAGCGCGGCCACGCTGGCCCTGCCGTTTCTCGAGTCCACCGGCTTTCGCAGGTTCGCCTCGGCTGCGGCGCCAGGCACGCCGCCCAAGCGCATGATCTTTATCGCCATGGGCTACGGAGTGACCCAGGAAACCTGGTTCCCAGACCGCGCCCAAACCGGCCCCGGATATACGCTGCCGCCCGGGCTCGCCCCGCTCGCCCGGCACAAGGACGACCTCACCGTCGTGCAGGGCCTCTCCAACCGCTACTCCGAGGATGCCCACGCCGGCAGCACCTTCTGGCTCACCGGCGCAAATCCGCACGAAGGGGGCGCGGTGTTTCACAACGGCATCTCGGCCGACCAGGTCGCCGCGGGGGCATTCGGCAGGGACACCCGCTTTGCCTCCCTCCAGCTCAACGGGAGCGACAAGGACCTTTCCGGCCCCGGCCACGGCCAGGGGCTTTCGCTCGCGTGGGACACCCGGGGAAAGCCCATCGGCGGACAGAACTCGCCGCTTGCCGCCTTCAACCGGCTCTTCTCCGCGGAATCCGAATCCGTGGAGAAACTGCAGCGGCGGCTGGCGCAAAAACGCAGCCTGCTCGACACCGTGCGGGAAGAGGCCCAGGACCTGCAACGCAACCTGACAAAGGCCGACATTGAAAAGCTGGACGAGTACTTTCAGGGCATCCGTGAAATCGAGGTCCGGCTCTCGAAGGACGAACAGTGGCAGTCGGTGCCCAAGCCGAAGTCGCCGCTCCAGGCGCCCCCGGAGGGACCGTTGGGCCGGGAGGAGATCCGTCTCATGTATGAGCTGACGGCCGCGGCACTGCAGACCGACAGCACCCGGGTGGTGACCTACCGCCTGCCCATCGCCAACCTGTTGACCAGCCTCGGAGTCAAGGTGGCGCCCCACGACATGAGCCACTACAACCCCGGGGAGCGCATGGAGGCCTCGCAGCGGCGTGACGCCGCCAACAGCGAACTGCTCGCCGGCTTGCTCGACAAGCTCAAGGCGGTGACGGAGACCGACGGCACCCGCTTGTTTGACCACACCACCGTGGTGTTTGGCAGTAACATCAGCAACGTCCACAACCTGACCAACTGCCCCACGCTGGTCACCGGAGGCGGTGCCGGGGTGAAACTCGGCCAGCACCTGGTCGTGTCCAAGGACACGCCCCTCTGCAACCTGTGGCTCACCCTGCTCAGGGGGTCCGGCATCCAAATCGAACGTCACGGCGACAGCTCCAACGTGGTAAGGGAACTGATCGCGTAAGACGGCAGCGAAGCACTGGACGTCCCAATTGGTTCTTGTCACCGAAGCGCGTTCGGATCGGAATTATAGCAACCTCCTCGCCGCCGCCCACGGCTTCCTCCCCTCCGCAAAACACTCCATGAACCGCCGTCGCTTTCTCCTCTGTTCCCTCGGGACCACGCTCGCGCTTCCGGGCCTGCCTTCGCTTCTGGCCAAGTCGCTCGATTCCCGGTCCGCCGTCCAATTTGCAAAGGGGGCCGGCGCCGGCGCCAGGCGCTTTGTCGCGATCGGTAACCTGCTCGGTTTTCAGGTAAAACAGCTTTTCCCGGCCACCACAGGCGCCGAATACGAGAAGACCACGCTGCTTGAGCCGCTCTGGGAGAACCGCGAAAAGCTAACCGTGTTCCGCGGGTTCGATCACGGCGTGAAGGGGGGCCACTTTGCCGTACATTCGTTTCTTTCGGGCGTACTGAATTCCGAGGCGCAAAACCGGCCCAACGGCAACGTCACCATCGACCAGTATCTCGCCGACGAAGTGGGGTTTGAAACGCGCTTTCCCTCGCTCACCGTCGGCTCGGAAAGCGGCATCCACGGCGGCTGCCAAATCGCCTGGACGCGTGCGGGGGTGCGTGTGCCCCCCATCACCGGTCCTGCACAGCTGTTTGAAAAACTTTTCGTCAGCGATTCCAAGGAACGGCGGGAGCGGCGCGTGCAGGACAACCAGGTACAGGCCTCGATTCTCGACTCCGTGCTGGAGGAGGCGAACCGCCTCACCACGCGGGTAAACAAGGAGGACAAGGACAAGCTCAACGAGTACCTCGCCTCGGTGCGCGACGTGGAGAAACGCCTCGAACTGCGCCAGCGCTGGACCAGCCTGCCCAAGCCGGAAGCGCCGTTCGACAAGCCGGCAAACCGCAACGCGGTGGAAGACCTTCCCCTGCTTTACGAGATGATCGCGCTCGCCCTCCAGACCGACTCCACCCGGATTGCCACCGTGGAGATCGGGGGCGACTTTCTCCCCCAAAGCCTAGGCATCGACAAGTCCCACCACGGTCTTTCCCACCATGGAAACGACCCGGAGGCCATTGCGCACCTCATCACGCTCGAAAAATACCAGATCGAACAGTTCTCAAAGTTTGTAGGCCGGCTCGCCTCGTTGAACGACGGCGAGCGGACGCTGCTCGATTCCACCGCCGTGCTTTTCGGCAGCGGCATGGGCGACGCCAATTCCCACAAGAACTCAGACCTGCCCATCCTCCTCGCCGGCGGCGGCTACAAGCACGGCGAGTTCCGTCAGGTCCCGGCCGCGGGCCTCAACAAGGTGCCCCTCTGCAACCTCTTTGTGGACATCGCCCAGCGTATGGGGGTCGAGATCAGCTCCTTCGGCAGCAGCACCGGCCGCTTTGCCTGATGCGGCGCCCTGCGTCCAACGGTCCAAGGACGGCGGCTGCTTTGCGGCAGGCGGCTGCGGCGTTGCTCCTGCTGGCGGCGGCGTTCCCCGCGGCACAGGCAGCCGCCGCCGAACCCGAACAGGTCCTGGCAAGGCAGTTCCTTGGCAAGTACTGCCTGGAGTGCCACGACGTGAAGACGCAGAAGGGCGACCGCGAGTTTGAGACGTTCGCGTTGCCGTTCAAATCGGAGGCGGATCTGCTCACCGCCAAGGACGTCATCGACCAGATTGTGCTGAAGGAAATGCCGCCGAAAAAGGCGCCCCAGCCAAGCGACGACGAACGCCTCGCGGTGCTCCGGGTGCTGCGAGAGGCAAGCGTGGCCGCACGCGGGAAGATCACGAGCTCGGGTGCGAGCACCGTGATGCGCCGCCTGTCCCTCCGCGAATACGAGAACACCCTCGCCGCCCTGTTTGGCCGGCGTGTCGACACGCTGGGACTGACGGCCGACTTTCCAAAGGAGAAAACCAGCCACCACATGGACACCATCGGGCAGACGCTGGTCACCTCGGGGTTTCTGGTGGACCAATACTTTCAGGCGGCGAACCGCCTCGTGGAGACGCGCCTTGGCAAACCCCCAATGGAACCCGCGCAGTGGAGTTTCAATGGCAACTTCCGCCAGTACGAGGAGCTGGAGGGCTCGCACAAGTCCGCGTTTAACTTCCGTTACCTGAACCTCTACGAACAGCCCAACACGGACACCCGCCAGGGAGGGTACGGCCACATCGAGGATTTCAAAAAGGGCGTGCCAGCATCCGGCATGTACGAACTCGAAGTCGAAGCGCAGGCGATGCACCGCGACACGCACTACGATCCGGCGATCTTCGGAATTGATTTCTCCGAGCCTTTTCTCCTCGGCGTGGTCCCGGGCGACGTCACCAAGGGCCACATCCATTACCCCCAGTCCATCGAGCCGCTGCTTGCCAGTTCCACGGTCCCCGACGACCAACCCACCCGACTGAAGTTCCACATCTGGCTCGAGGCAGGCCAGACGCCAAGGTTCATCTTCCCAAACGGCCCGTTTGAATCCCGTGCCTCCGTCATCACCATCAACAAGCGCTACAAGGACGACTTTCAGGGACGCACGGAAAAATCGGATGTCAGCCGTGCGTTGCTTCTAACGGAGGGCCGGTTGCCCCACATCCGGATCAGCGAGGTGAAAATCCGCGGGCCCATTCCCGAGGTTGGAGGCCGGGCCGAAGAAGTGGCGGTTTTTGGCAGGACCGGTTTTAAGCCGGAGCGCGCGCTCGAGCAGCTTTACGCCTTTGCCGAAAAGGCGTACCGCCGCCCTCTTACGGAATCCGACCGGCAGCCGGTCCAGTCCTTTTATGAGAGACGCCTGGCCGAGAAGGCGGCCCCGCGGCAGGCTGCGCTCGATGCGTTGAAACTCATCCTGTGTTCTCCCTCCTTTCTCTACCTGAGCGAAATCACGGACGAGCCGGCAAAAGCCCTGAGCCCCCATGACCTGGCCTCGCGCCTCTCCTACGCCTTGTGGGCCGCCCCTCCGGACGCCCCCTTGCTGGCGGCGGCCAAAGCAGGCACCCTGACCCAGACCGACGAGTTGCGCAGCCAAGCCGTCCGGATGCTTTCCGACCGCCGGTCCGATGGTTTTGTGAACGGCTTCCTCGACGGCTGGCTCAATCTTCGAGACCTGGGCGGCATGCCGCCGCCGCGCGAGACAAACCGCGCCTACTACGCCGAGGATCTTCCCTCCTCGATGAAAACGGAGGTGCGCACCTTTTTCCGCGACCTGCTGGAGCGTGACGGATCGGCTGCCCTCCTCCTGGACGCCGACTACACGTTCGTGGACAAGAAGCTGGCCAAGCTCTACGACCTTCCGGAAAAGGCCTCGCTCCAACTTGCCGACGGGTTCCAGAAAGTGAGTCTCGCCGGCAACCCGCGCCGCGGCGGCCTGCTCGGGATGGCGGGAGTACTCGCCGTAAGCGCCAACGGGGTAGAGACTTCTCCGGTCACGCGCGGGGTGTGGGTGAGTGAAAACATCCTCGGGGTGCCCCCGCCCAAGCCGCCCGATGTTGTTCCTGCGATCGAACCGGACGTGAGCGGTGCCACCACCATCCGCGAGCGTCTGGCCAAACACCGCGCAGACGCCACCTGCGCGGAGTGTCACCGCAAAATCGACCCGCTCGGGTTCAGCCTTGAGTCGTTCGACCCGATCGGCCGCTGGCGGGACTACTATCCGAAGCCCAAGAACGGCAAAGCTCCCGCTCCGGCGGTGGACGCCAGCGGTGAGTTTCCCTCTGGGCAGACGTACAAGGACTTTGCCGGCTTTAAGAAGATCGTGAGCGAGACCCGCGCAGACCTTTTTACCCGGCACCTGATCCGCCAGTTTCTAAGCTATGCCGCCGGCCGCCACATGGAGCCCGCCGACGACCCGCTTATCGAGGAGCTGCATGGAAGGCTCAAAGCGCAGGGAATGGGTGTCAAAACGCTCGTGCTGGAGTGCCTGCTGAGCGACATTTTTCGAAACCGCTAAGGGTGCGGTGTTTGACGTTGGCGTTGCTCGTGTGACTCCAAGATGCCGCCGGCCGCCTGACTGCTTTTGGCGTGGCTGGCAGAGACTCAGTCGGAGCTTTTGGCTCGTCGAAAAAGCAAAAGGATGCCCTTGCGGAAGATGCTCCTTCCATTCTCCTGAACCATAACAACTCGTTTTTGCAGAGTGCCTTCGAACTGCTGCATTTTAGAGTGACGAGGATTGGTCGGTGTAGAAGACGTGAGCGTCGACTTTGCCGTGTGCCTGATTTCTTTCAACGAGGCTCCGACGCTCAACGTCTTGAGTCGGCCCCTCAAGCGGAAACGGGGAAGCGTCTTGCATCGCCATGCTCCAACCCAATTCTTTTCTTCGCGTCTCCCACTGGGCCCTCGTCGGAACCCTTTGGCTAGCCCAGTGGCAAGGTCGCGCGCGCAAGTTTCGAAGACGGTGCGAGAAGCGAATTCACGGGGCACACCAAAGGCGACAGCCTGGTTCACCCTGCCCAGTTGCAAACAAGCAGCGCCTGACGCAGGGACTGCTATCTGCGCCAAAAACCGCGTCGGGCAGCAAGGTCGGCGAGGACTTTGTTGCAGGGGCCAAGGAGGGATTCCTTGCGGGCGGCGAGCCAACCGGCAGCGAACCACGCGCGCGGGTCCTGCCGGGCGAGGTTGCGATACAGGTCGAAGGCCACGACGGCATCATTGAGTTGGCCAAGGGGGGTCTGGGCCCTTTGAAGGCGGCGGAGGAATTTTTGGACCGGCTTTTGAGGCCAAAGCGATCCGACGAGCTCCGCCGCGTAGCGCAACCTTTTGATACGCTTGCGCAACTGATGACGCTCTTCGTCTCCTAAGATAGCGAAACGGGCGTCGTCGCGGCGGATTTTCTTTTCGAGTTTGCGAAGTGGGGTGGCGAGGACCTCCCGGAGGCTGTCGCAGGGCCCTTGGGGCTCATCCTGAGGGTGGGCAGCCCGGAGCAGGGCGAGCCACAGGCTTTGCGTGGCGGGTGCGCGGAGCAGGGTCGGCACGTTGGGTTGAGTCAGATTCGCAACGGGCGGTGGTATTTCCACGAGTGGAGCTTCTGCCGCCTTCAAGGCCGGCCACAGCGTTTCGGCCATCGCGTCGAGATCGCGGGCGGCGCCTGATTTTCGAAACAGCTCCGCCACTTCAGGTTCTATGTGTTCTGGAAGCTGTGGGGAAAGTGACCCGTAAAGGCGCAGAATAGTGCGCAGGCGACGGAGACCGACCCGCAGTTGATGGAGGTGTTCGGGCTCGAACTGCCCCTCCTGAATCTGGCCGGCATTAGGAAGGATTTGGGAAAGAACGTTGTTGAGCATCGCCGCAAAAGATTGTTCGGGCGTACTTTGAGGCGGAAGATGCAGGGGGCGTGACTTGGCGGTTCGAACCGTGGTTTTCCCGCTTGCGAGGCGGTATCCGCGGTCGCTCTTGCTTCGCGCATCCAGCAGCAATCCGAAGCGTTCCACCCAGCGTTGCGCCACTTCCAGCAACGTGGCGGGGGATCCCTGCACGAGCTCAAACTCGATCTCACAAACCCTCAAACTTTCCCCCCCTGCGGTGATCTCCCCCTCATCGAGGGCGATTTCAATCAGGGACCCGTCCTTACGCAGCAAGCGGATGGTACGTTTGACCTCGATAAAGAAGCGTTCAATCAGGACGGCGTCACCTGCGGCGGCAAGTGTCTTTTCGAGAACAGCGCCGGCCTCGCTGCCATCGTGGCGTCTGGGATCCAAGACGGGGTGGCCCGGTCCACCGAGGGCGACGTTGTGCTCGAAGCGCTTTATCGCACTACCGCCCTCAGCCTTCAGGGTCTGGACCCAGACCTGTTGGCCGGTGGGGCCTGTACCGCGCAGACGCATCGAGAGCCCTGCATTGGCAAGGTGCTCGTGCTGGGTGTCGACATAGACGGCGCTCAGGTTTTCAACTCGCGCCGTTGTGGTTGTGACGGCGCGGCGCAGTGAGGGCAGGCGGGTTGTCGGTATTTGGAATTTGAGCTCTATCTCGTAGGACATTTTGTCAATGATGACAGGCTGCGGGTCAGATCGCCAGTCGGCGATCACGCGGCAGTTTGGGGCCCGCAGTACCGGAGATTCCGGTTACCGGCACAAGCGGATCGGGCAGCGAAGTTTTCATGGGGCGGGATGCAGTTCTTGACGCGCTCAGAAGCTCTCCGATGGGATTGCGGGATGCCAGAGGAGTTCCCTACGCAGAAGAAATCGTATCAACGGCGAAAAATGCCCAACATTTGCCTCATAACGCGGTGAGAGAGCGTTAAACTTCCGATGTGCCGCACCGTTGGGAGCAACTTGCACGGAAGCGCGCCCCGCTGCCATGCTGCCACGCTGCGCGCGCGACCTGCGGAGATCGGGCAAAATGTTAGATTCGCTGACTTTACCCAAGCCATTTCCGGCGATTCAACCCTGGCTCCCAGACCAAATCCCCACTAACCGTATCTGAAATATGTCCTCCCTCTCCCGCCGTTCCTTTTTTGCCAGCAGCCTGGCCGCTCTTGCCTCGCCTCGACTGCTAGCGCAGGCCGAGGCGGGGCCGATGCATCACGGCGCGACCGTCGGGCAAGGCGAGTTCCGTTACCGCGTTGATAAGCTCTGGTGCCGGGCCGACAAGACACGGCATCCCGTCAAGGACTGCCATGAGATGGTCCAGGCTAGTGACGGCCGCCTCTACCTCATCACCAACCACAAGCAGAACAACATCGTTGTCTTCGATACCGACGGCCAGGTCGTCGACGCATGGAGCGTGGGCATGGGCGCCGGGCACGGACTAAGCCTGGAGCACGGCGCCGACGGCAAGGAGCACCTTTGGCTCGTGGACACCGGCGGACGCGTTGTGAAGACCACGCTTAAGGGCGAGATCATCCTCGAACTCCCGCACGCTCAGAAGTGCGGGGCCTATTCCGACAAGGAGCCTTATTCGCCGACCGAGGCCGTGGCCGCGCCCAACGGCGACGTCTACGTCGCAGACGGCTATGGGTCGCAGTTCATCCTGCGTTTCGATCGCGGCGGAAAGTATCTCGGCAAGTTCGGGGGCAGAAGCACCCAGCCCACCAATCCCGGAAAGTTCATGCAGGCGCACGGCGTGGCCATCGACGCGCGCGGTGGCGAACCCCTGCTTGTCTGCACGGAGCGCGTACGGAATGAATTCAACTGGTTCACCCTCGACGGCAAGCACGTGAAGGGCGTCTACCTCCCCGGCGCTTACGTCAGCCGCCCCGTGATCCACGGCCGACACCTCTACTCCGGCGTCTGCTTCGGCGCCAAGCTCGACGACTACCGCATGTGGCAGGGCCGCGGCTTTGTCACCATTCTCGACGAGTCCGACAAAGTCGTCTCGAACCCCGGCGGTCGCGAGCCCAAGTATGTCGACGGACGCCTCCAAGTCATGCTGCAGGACGAGCCCGTCTTCAACAACTGCCACGACGTGTGCATCGATGCGCGCGGCGATCTTTACGTGTGCCAGTGGAACAGCGGCGGCGTCTATCCTTACAAGCTCCACCGTCTCGCATAAGGCCCGACTCCCGCTGAGGGAAAGGCCACACAGCCCGCGAAAAGATTGGCGGACATGTGACGTCCAAAGCGGCACATCGTGCCAGCCTCTGGCATTTTCAGAGATTCCGGAGAGGTGTCAGTGAAACAGAATTCCGGCTGGCCTTTCTTAAGTCCCTTATACTAAGGGAACCAGTAAGGGGAATTGAACCCATGACCTACTGCTTACAATCAGGCGGTCACCCTTCTGTCAGCGGGCTCAACAGAGTAAATTAAAACCGTGTGAGACCCCAGAAAACCGCCGGAGACTCCCTTGTTACTCTGGTTAACTACACCACAATCCGGGCCGAGTGCACGAATTCCGTTTTATGGCCCGAAACGTCTCCCACAAACCCACCAAATTCACCAAAGCGGGGCGTGCAAAATAGCGCGTTTACTTCGCCGCCGGAGAGCTTGCGGAATCGACCAAGTTGGAGGAGTTCAAAACTCAGGCTGAGGCCTTGGAGTTCGTTCATGAATTCGAAACACGGCAGGCGCGTCTAGGTGACCTCGCAAACCAGACCACCACCCCCGAACTCATCGAGGCCAAGCAGGCGTAGCTGGATTGGTACGAGGCTCACGGAGGCGTGAAGCAGGGACGTATTTTCCCAAGGTCGCAGGTGACGCTGATCCGGATACGCCGGAGAGTGACCGCGATGGCTGGGGTAGAATGGATCCAAGATGGGGCGAGAAAGACTTTCGCCTCCGCTCACTACAAAACCCACCAGGACGCGCTGAAGACTGCCTATGAGCTCGGGCACCGGGGAACAAACATGCTGCACACCCACTACAACCAGAACATGCGCAAGGAAGAGGCGGTTCGGTTCTGGGGCATCCTGCCGACGTGATGCGGAGGGAAGGTAGGAGCCAAAATTAACCCGAGTTCCGCAGTTTGGTAGGAGGGATGAAAAAGTTTACAGAGAGCGCTCGCCAAAACCGGACCAGCTCTCAGAGTAAAATTCGGCGCAAGTGCGTGTAGTGGAGAAGACCCCCTTGTTGGGAAAATCCAAAGCGCGGAACATGCTCCCATGTTTCTGCGCAAGAACCGCAAAAGCGCCAAAGGCGAGGTTTATGAATACTGGACCTTGTGCGAGACCGTACGCACCGAACTGGGTCCTCGGCAGCGCGTCGTCGCAACGCTGGGCAAGTTCACCGAGCAAGATCTTGCTGCGGGTTGGGAGGACATAGAAGCTTTGCTGGAGGGCCGCAAGGCTGCTCCTCGGCAGCTCCTGCTTGAAAAGGGAAAAGACACATCAAGCCCGCCCTCCAGCGCGCAATGGGAAATGGCTGACCTGGCCAATCTCTCCGTCGAGCGGGTACGTGAATTTGGCAGCGTTTATTTGGCACTGGCCCTTTGGAGACGTCTTGGCCTCCATGACCTGCTTTCCGAACTTATGGACTCCGGTCGCGAAACCGTGCCTTGGGCGGAGGTGGCCGCCGTGCTGACGGCCGGCAAGTTCTGCGGGCAAGCCTCGGAGCTTGGCGTGGCCGAGGAATGGTATGCCCGCACGGCTCTGGAAGATCTGAGCGGCATCGCGCCTGAACTCATCAACGACGACCGGCTTTACCGGGGACTCGATCAGCTTGGAAGGCACAAGGACCGGCTCTGTGAGCACCTCATGGAACGCTACAGGGACTGGTTTGGAGTACGCTTCGAGTTCCTGCTCTACGACGTGACCAGCACGTATTTTGAAGGTCAGGCGCTTGGTAACAAAAAGGCTGCCCGGGGTTACAGTCGGGACCAGCGCTCCGACTGCAAGCAGGTGTGCATCGGGCTTGTGTGCACGCCGGAAGGGCTGCCGCTCAATTACGAGGTCTTCGCGGGGAACCGGACTGATGTGACTACAGTGGAGGAGGTTGTAGGTAATATGGAGGCTCGCTTCGGACAGGCGGAGCGTATTTGGGTGATGGATCGGGGGATGGTGAGCGAGGCCAACATTGATTTTTTGCGGGCCCGTAAGGCGCTTTACATCGTAGGCTCGCCCAAGGCGGATTTGCGGCATTTTGAGGCGGAACTTGCCGAGGAGGAAAACTGGAATGTGGTCCAGCACGGGCTTGAGGCGAGAGTGGTGGCGCATCCCGACGGGGATGGCAGCGAAAAGTATGTGTTGTGCCGGAGTCAGGCGCGTGGCGAAAAAGAAAAGGCGATGCTTGAGCGGCAGATGAACCGTCTCACCGAGGAGTTGCTCAAGATCGACACGGCCTTGCGCAAAAGTAAGCGGAAGGAGACGGATGTTGGAAAAATAGAACGGCGGATCGGGCGCTGTCAGGGGCGCAATCCAGCGGCGGCGCGCCTTTTGGATGTAGTTGTGGTAAAGGATGGAAACCAGAGGGCCACGGGGCTGCAGTTGAGCTGCCCGGTGGAAAAGGGAGCCAAAAGCGACCTGTCCAAGGGAGCGTATTTACTGCGAACGAACTGCACGGAAACCGACCCGGCAAAACTGTGGCGTTGGTACATGCAGCTCACCCACGCGGAGGCCGCGTTCCGGACGGCAAAAAGCGACATCGGACTGCGGCCGGTATACCACCGGAAAACCGACCGAGTGGAGGCGCACCTGTTGGTGTGCTTTTTAAGTCTGGCGCTGTGGCGGTCGTTGGAGATGTGGATGCTTGGCAAGGGGCTTGGGAGCAACGCGCGCAAGCTGATCAATGCCTTTGGAACGATCAAATCGATGGACGTGGTGGTGCCCGTGCGGCGCGGGGATGTGGAGGTAAAGGTGCGCCTACGGACGGTGGCGAAACCGGATGACGACGTCGCTGTGTTGCTATCGCACTTGGGCCTCCGTCTGCCAAGCAGATCCAAAACGGTACAAAATGTAGTGGAGAAAAACGCCTAGATTTTTGCACAAATCATTGAAAATCAACGAAACGTTCTTTCCAACTGCGGAACTCGGGTTATCTCGCTCCGGGCAATTCGATCGGCACGCTCACGGTCGGCACTTTTGATTTTGCGCCCGCCTTTTACGAGGCCGAGTACCGCGTAGCTGGAGGTTCAGCCTCAAGCGATTTGGTGCAGGTTCAGGCGTCGGCTGGCGGCTCCGGACTGGCGACTCTCACCGGTGGCTATGTGTTCCCCAAGGCGGAGGTGCGTCTGCCGGATTTTAGTCCGCACTCCTTTACCATCGTGAGCGCGAGTGACGGGGTTCTGGGGCAATTCACTGCCGTCCGTCAGACCGCCGCAATTGGAGCCTCACTCGTCTATTTGGATGCGAGTACCGGTGCGCTTGATCCTTTTCTGGCCTCCGGGACGGTGAACACCGTGAAGATGGTTCTGCAACGGGTCCACTATGCGGTGCTTGACGGCAGCGGGGTGGGCGGTCGCATCGGTGCCGTCCTTGATTTGAATCTTTCCGCAACCGACGCCAACTTGTCCTCGCTGTTGGACGGACTGGACGCGTTAGAAACCGTCGCACAGGTTCAAGGGGTGCTTGGACGGATCAATCCCCGGGCATACGCGGAGACCTATGCGTTGGCGGTGAACCGCCTGCAGGATGTGCAGAGGACGCTTTCGATTCGGCTCGCTTCGCTGGGTGCCGCGTCGGTTCGGTTGCATGGAGGCTCTTCCTTCGTGCGGGATCAGGAAACCCAATGGAGTGCCTGGACCAACGTCTATGGAAGTTCGGGTAGCAACAACGCACAGATGCCCTTCGGGGGTGGCTCCACCTGGAACACTTACGGAAATGTCACGGCGGTGGAGCGCGTTTTTGGTCCG